>NZ_CP172246.1:4637500-5211238 GCF_044324725.1 Bacillus sp. 3G2
TGCAAAAGGACTCAATCCAAACATTCATTGCATCGCTGAACTTCTTACTTCTGAACAAATACAAAATGCAACAAGAGCTGGTGTATCAGAAATTATAGAAGGAAATAAATTAACAAGCTATGTATTTACCGCTTCTCTTTTATTCCCTTCCATTTCAGGTGTACTATTCTCACTTTACGATGAAATCTCTGATAATAAATTACAACTGATGGAGCTTTCTCCTTCCTGCACAGGACAAACTTTCGCAAATTGCAGCTATACTCTTTTAAAGCAAAACATTCTATTACTAGGTATAAAGCGCGACGAACAATATATGATTAATCCAGTCCATTCCTTTATTCTCATTGAAAGCGACATACTCATTGTTATTCACCATTAATAAAATGACGCTCTAGTTCTTGTATGAGCACTTTCCCAATATTGATATATTTTCTTTTCACATCTCCATCTGGATCTTTCGGCTCAGCAAATTGATCCATTCCACTTGTTCCGGCTGCTAAAGTATTTACATGATCATCTAGTTCGTCTTGATATACGTGAGAAAGAATATACGGTGTTTCAAGACGGACGATTACGCCCGGCACATCTAATTCGCCATTCACTGCTGTAAATGGCACTCGTAAAAATTGATAGCCATCTTCTTCATCGATTTTATAATCGAAGCACCCTTTATCGTAATCCCAATTGCCACCAATGTTATACCCAAGCGGCTTCATTGTCTCTTCTAACTTATATAACGCATATGTACGTCCTTCTAAATTGGATTGAATCGGAATCAAGCCCATCCCTCCTAGACTTTTTCTTTAGCATACCCACTCTAGTTTGAATATACCGATGAACTTTTCGATGAAATAATAAAAAGCGACCGTATTCCGGTCGCTTTTTATTATTTTAAACGCTCTTCTAATTCTGCTTTTAACTCTTCAAATCCTGGTTTACCAAGTAAAGCAAACATGTTTTTCTTGTATGCTTCTACTCCTGGTTGGTCAAATGGATTTACGCCTAATAAGTAACCGCTCATCGCACATGCCTTTTCGAAGAAGTATACAAGGTAACCGAATGTGTACTCATTTAATTCAGGGATATTTACGATTAAGTTTGGTACGCCACCATCGCTATGTGCAAGTAATGTACCTTCGTATGCTTTTGTGTTTACGAAGTCTACAGTTTCACCAGCAAGGTAGTTTAATCCATCTAAATCGTTTTCTTCTGATTCGATTGTTAGTTCATGCGTAGATTTACCTACTTTCAGAACTGTTTCGAATAAGTCACGACGACCTTCTTGAACGTATTGACCTAATGAGTGTAAGTCAGTTGAGAAGTTTGCTGAAGATGGGAAAATACCTTTTTGATCTTTTCCTTCACTTTCACCAAATAACTGTTTCCACCACTCAGAGAAGTATTGAAGTGCTGGCTCATAGTTAACAAGCATTTCAATTGTTTTTCCTTTATTGTATAAAGCATTACGAACTGCTGCATATTGGTAAGCTGGGTTTTCTTCTAGCTCTGATGCACCGAAGTCACCATGACCAGCAGCTGCACCTTTCATCATCTCTTCAATATTTAAGCCACTTACTGCGATTGGTAATAAACCAACTGGCGTTAATACAGAGAAGCGTCCTCCAACATCATCTGGAATAACGAATGTTTCGTAACCTTCGTTATCAGCTAATGTTTTTAATGCACCACGTGCTTTATCTGTCGTTGCATAAATACGTTTGCGAGCCTCTTCTTGTCCATACTTTTCTTCTAATAACTTACGGAAAATACGGAATGCTAGTGCCGGCTCTGTTGTTGTACCTGATTTGGAAATAACGTTAATAGAGAAGTCTTTACCTTCTAATACGTCCATTAAATCTTTCATGTAAGTGGAGCTAATGTTTTGTCCAACAAATAGCACTTGTGGAGTTTTACGTTGTTCTTTAGATAGCGTGTTGTAGAAAGAATGGTTTAACATTTCGATTGCGGCGCGTGCTCCTAGGTAAGAACCACCGATACCTACAACAAGTAAAATGTCAGAGTCATTTTTAATTTTTTCTGCGCATTTTTGAATACGAGCAAATTCTTCTTTGTCATATTGAAGCGGAAGGTCTACCCACCCAAGGAAATCGTTCCCAGCTCCAGTTTTTTCGTGGATTGCGTGATGTGTTACTTTCACTGCATCACGTAAATAAGTGATTTCATGTTCACCGATGAAGGATAACGCTTTAGAATAGTCGAACGTTACATGTGTACTCATCTTTTTCCCTCCAATAATGTATATGTATTTCTGTATTCACTTTAGCGAAACTGAAGTTGTAAATCAAGCGATTCAACAATTGTAAACGTAACCAATATATATTTTTTAGAAAAAGTTCATTTTTTGCATAAAAATTCGCATTTTTCGGTATAGATGTATATACATCCTTTTTCTTATATTTTTTATGTATAAAAACAACATAACTACCCCATTCTATAAAGGAGTTAATTAACTCATCGCTTGCTCATGCTTCACAATTAAAGGGGGGCTTTTTCATGAGTACTCTACAACGTATCGCATTAGTCTTTACTGTAATTGGCGCTGTGAACTGGGGACTAATCGGGTTCTTCCAGTTTGACTTAGTGGCAGCTATTTTCGGTGGACAAAACTCAGCTCTCGCACGTATTATATACGGCATCGTCGGTATTTCTGGGCTTATCAATCTTGGTTTACTCTTTAAACCATCAGAAAATCTTGGTACTCACCCAGAAACGAACGAAATCCACTAGTCAGTATGTCTTTATTTCACTCCGACATACGAATATGATTGCATGCAATCATATTTGCAAATATATATCATAAGACAAAGTAAAAGAGGAACGCTCATATGCGCTCCTCTTTTACTTTGTTAACTCGGACTCTTCAATCCATTCTGTTAGCTTTTCTCGCAGCGTATTAAATCCGTTCTCAGATGGATTCGGTATAAGAATCCGTCCTTGTTTTCTTTTTGCCGCTTTTAACGATAAACTCATTTTTCTGTGTTCTTCATCAATTGAAAGTACTTTTACTTCTACTGTATCGCCGACTTTTAAAAAGTCATGAATATCCTTTACATATCCATTTGTAATTTCAGATATATGCACAAGTCCTTGTGTTTCTGCATCTAACGCTACAAATGCACCGTAATCTTGAATCCCAGTCACTTTCCCTGTTACAACCACTCCTGTTGTATATTGTTCTGACATATGAAACACTCCCATACGTTTACCATTTTCTCTACAATTGTAGATAGCAAGCAGATGATTTATTGTTAAATATCCGATTAGTTAGTACGTATCCTAAGTAAAGCTACTCAGGATACGCATACCTTATATTAGTAAATTATACCACTATGACAGAACTCATTCAAAATTAACGAAAAATTTCCTGTAGTACGTATAATTCTCCAATATTGGGATAGAATACTAACACATGGCTTTCTAGTATTCCCCCCCTTTTATGGACAAAACGTATTACGTTTTGTCCTTTTTTTATTTTCTATAAACCGTTCCATTCTCTTCATTGCTTCCATGAGTTGTTCAAGCGATGTTGCATACGAGCAACGAATAAAACCTTCACCACTTTCGCCAAATACACTTCCAGGTACAACAGCCACTTTTTCTTCTAATAATAACTGTTCTGCAAATTCCGCTGAAGATAATCCAGTTGAAGAAATGGAAGGAAAGACATAAAACGCTCCGCCCGGTACATGGCATGTTAATCCCATTTCGTTGAAAGATGTCGTCATAAAATTACGTCGTTTCTTATAACTATCTCTCATTCGAATTACTTCATCATTCCCCGCGCGTAACGCTTCGAGTGCTGCGAACTGAGACATCGTCGGTGCACACATCATGGAATATTGGTGGATTTTGAGCATTAATTCCGAAAAATGAACAGGAGCTGCAATCATACCGAGGCGCCATCCTGTCATCGCAAATCCTTTTGAAAATCCTGAAATTAAAATCGTATGCTCACGCATATTTTTAATACTCGCGAAACTTGTATATACTTCGTCATATACAAGCTCTGCATAAATTTCATCAGATAATACGATTAAATTGTACTTTTCAACGATCACTGCTATTTCTTCAAGCTCGGATTTATTTAACATCGCACCTGTTGGGTTATTTGGTGAACAAAGTAAAATTGCCTTTGTTTTCGCTGTAATAGCTGCTTCAATTTGTTCTGGTTGTACTTTAAACTCATTTTCTAAAGTTGTCGCCACAGGAACCGGAACTCCTCCAGCTAATGTCACAAGCGGTGCATAAGAAACGAAACTCGGTTCAATAATGAGTACTTCATCACCAGGATTTATAATGGCACGCATCGCTACATCTAACGCCTGACTCGCTCCAACTGTAACAATGATTTCATCGTTTGGATCATAAGATACTGCAAATTGTTTTTTTAGATACTTTGCTATTTCTTGACGGAGCTCCAATAATCCTGCATTTGCTGTATATGACGTATATCCTTGTTCTAAAGAACGGATACATGCTTGCCTTACATTCCAAGGTGTAACAAAGTCAGGCTCTCCTACTCCAAGAGAAATAACACCTTTCATATTCGCTGCTAAATCGAAAAACTTTCGAATACCTGATGGTTGTAAAGATTCTGCTGCTCTAGATAGTTCAAATTGCTTCATGGTGTCACCACAATCCGCTTATCATCATCGTTTTTTTCATAAATAATTCCCTCATGTTTATACTTCTTCAAAATGAAATGTGTTGTTGTAGAAACGACAGATTCAATTGTTGCTAATTTCTCAGAAACAAACATCGCTACTTCTCCCATTGTCTTTCCTTCTAATGTAATAGAAAGATCATATGTCCCTGACATTAAATACACAGATTTCACTTCTGAATAACGATAAATTTGTTCAGCAACCGCATCGAACCCAACTCCGCGCTTTGGCGTAACTTTCACATCGATCATCGCTGTTAAACCTGTATGTTCTTTCACCTTCGTCCAATCGATATGTGTTACATAATCCACAATAATCTTTTCCGCTTCTAATTTCTCCACCATTTTCTTTACTTCTTCTACTTCTATATTTAACAGCTTCGCTAATGTATCTACAGTTAATCGACTACTTTTTTCAAGACAAGCTAATAATTCTAATTCCTTTTCTGTCACCATATAAATCATCCTTTCTTTTCCTTTGTGTCTAAATTATACAAATACCCTTTCCAGTTTGAAAAGAAGATTTTTTCAGTGAATTATGTCAAAATAAGGTGAAACTTTAATCAGCGGAAAGACTCACCCCGCTGATTCTCAGCCCACACCAATCGGGCTTTTACGAGCAGTTAATCTCCCACCTCACTTCTTTGCCTCAACCGTCTTTTTAGGTGGGAGTCTTACTGCTCGTTAAAGCGGGGTAATTTAATCAGCGGAAAAATGCGTGATAAAGCGAAAGGGGATGGAACCGTGAAACCAAAAGTTTATATTGCCGAACCAGTTCCAACATTTGTAGAAAAATATTTATCAGAACACTGTGATTATGAAAAATGGGAGCAAAATAAGAAAGTACCTCGTGATGTTCTATTGGAGAAAATACAAGATAAAGATGGTTTATTAAATTTTGGATCTGCTATTAATGAAGAATTATTAGATGTAGCTCCTAACTTAAAAGTAGTAAGCAACATTTCTGTCGGTTACGATAATTTTGATTTACAAGCGATGGAAAAGCGTAATGTCATCGGAACGAATACACCATACGTACTAGATGATACAGTAGCTGACCTCGTTTTCGCTCTTATGCTATCTGCTGGTCGCCGCGTCTGCGAACTCGACTCCTACGTAAAAAATGGTGAATGGAATGCCGAAATTGGAAAAGAGCACTTCGGACTGGATGTACACCATAGTACAATCGGTATTATCGGAATGGGACGAATTGGTGAAGCCGTTGCAAAACGAGCGAAATTCGGATTTGATATGAATGTTCTTTATTATAACCGTCGCCGTAAAGAAGAAGCAGAGCAAAAATTCGATGCTACATATTGTGATTTACAGACGCTACTAAAGCAGTCTGACTTTATTGTCCTTCTTACTCCACTAACAGATGAAACATATCATCTTATTGGAGAAAAGGAATTTTCATTAATGAAAGAAACAGCAATCTTCATTAATGCTTCTCGCGGAAAAACAATAGATGAAGAAGCGTTAATCCATGTCTTAACCGAAAAGAAAATCTTTGCAGCAGGCATCGATACGTTTACACAAGAGCCGATTCAAAAAGATAATCCGCTCTTATCCTTACAAAATGTTGTGACTTTACCGCATATCGGATCTGCAACATTAAAAACTAGGCAGCAAATGGCTATGACAGCGGCTGAAAATTTAGTTGCAGGGTTACAAGGAAAAACACCGCCTAATATTGTTCGCGGATAATACTGAATAAGCGAAAGGCAAGATGACATCGTCATCTTGCCTTTTTTTGTTAACATATTTTCTTCTTCCTTGGAAATGATATGAACAAAAATCAATGGAGTGACAAAAAATGAATCACGAATATACTTGTCCTTATTTCACTTTTTCCACTCGCGGCACTACCATTCATTACGAATTGTATGAACATGACAACAAAACGGAACGTCCTACTTTCGTGCTCATTCACGGCTTTTTATCTTCCTCATTCAGTTACCGCCGGCTTATTCCTTTACTATCGAAAGCAGGAACAGTACTGGCTCTTGATTTACCACCATTCGGAAAAAGTGATAAGTCTCATCTGTTTAAGTATTCTTATCACAATTTAGCAACGATTATTATCGATTTAATTGAACATTTATCTCTCTCAAACATTGTGTTAGTCGGGCATTCTATGGGTGGACAAATTTCTCTTTATGTAAACCGTATACGTCCTGAATTAATTTCAAAGACAATTTTACTATGTAGCTCTAGCTATTTAGCACGCGCAACCTTACCTTTACTGTACTCTTCTTATTTACCGTTCTTTCATTTATACGTAAAGAACTGGATTATTCGGCGCGGCATCGTTCATAACTTAATGAATGTCGTTCATGATCACTCATTAATTGACGATGAAATGAAGGAAGGCTACTCTGCTCCTTTTTATGACAATCGTATATTCCCTGCTTTAACTCGTATGATACGAGACCGTGAAGGTGACTTATCTTCAACTGAATTACAAAAAATCGAAACCCCTACACTACTCATATGGGGTGAAAAAGATCGTGTCGTCCCTGTACATGTAGGTCATCGTCTACACAAAGATTTACCAAATTCAAAATTTATTTCTTACGAAAACACAGGGCATTTACTACCTGAAGAAAAACCTGAACACGTTTATGAAGAAATCATCGCTTTTTCTGCGCAATAATGTAAAAAGGCTGTCGGAAATTCCGACAGCCTACAATGAACAACTTCCGCCTTCTTTTATTACAAGTAATTCCACAGCTAACTTCTCACATTTTTCAAGCGCAGGTACTTCCTCAAAAGACATAAAGTATATATGTTGAATCTTCTTTGCGATGTATTTTGGATCATCAAACACACTTACGACGTTCACAACATCGCTCGCTTCTGTTTCATAAAACTCCGGTCCCATTTGAAACGGATCCCAATTCTTCACAACCTCTATCATCTTTTCATATGTACCCATTCGCTTCCCGCCTTTTCACTTTTTAATACTTTTCTTTATCCTATCACATCAGCTATTCTATAAGAAGAGAGAGAACTTTCATAACTTATCGGTTTTACAGAAGAAGGGGGCAAACTTATGCAACTATTTCATAAAACAGTCAATCGTCGTGGAACTCATAGTACAAAATGGGATACATATAAAAACGAAGAACTTATCCATGCTTGGATTGCTGATATGGATTTTGAAGTACCACAACCAATTCAAACTGCTTTAAAGACACGTATCGAGCATCCTATTTTCGGCTACACACTTCCTCCCGAAAATATGGGAGATATTATTTGTAACTGGACAAAAAAACAGTACAACTGGGATATTCAAAAAGAATGGATTGTCTTTAGCGCCGGAATCGTTCCAGCTCTTAGTACGAGCATACAGGCCTTCACAAAAGAAAATGAATCTGTTCTCGTACAACCACCTATTTATCCACCATTTTTCGAAATGGTTACAACAAACAACAGACAATTATGCGTAAGTCCATTACAGAAACAAAATGATACATATGCGATAGACTTCGATCATTTAGAAAAACAATTTCAACAAGGCGTCAAACTCCTGCTTCTTTGTAGCCCTCACAATCCTATCGGGCGTGTTTGGTCAAAAGAGGAACTCACACAGCTTGGCGCGTTATGTACAAAATATAACGTAATCGTTGTCGCGGATGAAATTCATTCCGATATTATTTACGCAGACCATACACATACACCATTCGCTTCTTTATCTGAAGAATTAGCAGCGCGCACAATTACTTGTATGGCTCCGAGTAAAACATTTAATATCGCTGGATTACAAGCATCGATTATTATCATTCCAAACGAAAAACTCCGTCAAGCCTTTACATCTATCCAATATAGACAAGGCTTCCACGGATTAAATACATTTGCCTATACAGCGATGCAAAGTGCCTATACAGAATGCAACGATTGGCTAAATGAAATCCGATTATATATAGAAGATAACGCTGGGTTCGCTTGTAAATATATTAAAGATCACATACCTGCTCTTTCTGTAACGAAACCAGAAGGTAGTTTTTTATTGTGGATTGATTGCTCTCGCCTACAGCTTTCTCAAAATGAACGCACTACATTGCTTGAGGAAAAAGGAAAAATCATCCTTGAACCTGGTGAGAAATACGGATTAGGCGGAGAAGAACATATTCGAATTAACATCGGCTGTCCAAGATCTGTTTTAGAGGAAATTTTAAATAGACTGCGCCATACGTTTTCATAATAAACTCCTTTGTAGGTAAATCGATATATTTTCACTTACGTTTCACAAAAAAAGCTACCATGCACGGTAGCTTTTACTTTTTCTTCATATCCGACGCTTTTTTTACAATGACACCACAAGCAATTCGATCACCAGATTTACCTGTTGGTTGTGTCATACCATCATCAGCGTTTTCTGTAATAATAATAGACGCTCCATCTTTTCTATGAATCGTCGTTTTTCCTTCTTCAAGCGTTATATGGGGTGCATCGATTTCTGCTTTAATCTTTCCAGAACTGTCTGCAATTACGTTCGGTAAATCACCGTTTTCTGCACCTTTCGGATTAAGAAGCCCATGCTTTTTATTATCAGGATTAAAATGATTCCCAGATGATTCAAATCGTGGCGCTTTACACTCACCAATTTCGTGTACATGTATGCCGTGCGGGCCAGGTGCAAAACCTTCCCCTTTAACCGTAATTTTCACTCCGCTTGTTTGCTGCACTACTTTTGCAGTCCCCACTTCATCGCCTGAAGCATTATGTAATTTCACGTCAATTTCTTTCGGCTTTCCTTGGTCACAACCTGCCATCAGAAATAATAAACAACAACTGAAAAAAAGCCGTTTCTTCATTCTATTCCCTCCAAAATATATTCTGCCCTTAGATTGTCCGAGCATAGAGGGAAACATACAAAAATGAGTTACTGTTTCTTTTCCGCTAACAGTTTTTCTTCAACTTTCTGTAACCTATCTGCTTCTCGTTTTGATACACGAATGAACATACGCCACGTAGCAACGGCACCAATGATAAATAGAACGCAAACAATCCCTGGAATAATATATTCTGTTTTATCTTCCGGAAAATATAAAGGCATCACATTGAACACTCCTTATGATTGGATTGAAAACATCAGAATTTTCTGTTATATATCTTTAAATTATAGTTGAACCGATTCATATTCTCAAGGGGGCGTTCAAAAAGCGAATGATTTCTTTGACTCCTTCGTGGACTTTCCTTACTATAAACTTGAGGTGAAAAATATGAGAGAAACATTTGAAATTGGTGAAATCGTTACTGGTATTTATAAAACTGGAAAATACATCGGCGAAGTTACAAATAGCCGTCCTGGCAGTTACGTCGTAAAAGTATTAGCTGTTTTAAAACATCCGGTGCAAGGTGACTTACATAACGTAAAACAAGCTGACGTACCATTTTTCCATGAAAGACGCGCTTTAGCTTTCCGTGAACAAACGAACATTCCAGAGCAAATGGTGAAGAAATATGAAGGAGAAATTCCAGAGTATACAGAGTCACTCAAATTAGCATTAGAAACTCAAATGAATTCATTTTCTGAAGATAATTCACCTTTTGCGGTTCGTAGTCTAGAAACATTAGAACAGTTAAAAAAAGACTACAAACTTTAAAAAACAAAACGACCAAATTACATACTGTGCAATTTGGTCGTTACTGTGTACTCACTTTCTTTAACACTTTTGAAAAATCAACGAGTTCTCCTAATGTTGGAGGTGCTGGTTTCACTAAATACTCTTTATCTTTTTCTACTAATTTAAAAATATTATACGTCGTCATCGCATCATCTAGCGCACAATGATGCTTACCCGTCCCTGCTTTTCCATACGCCTCAATTGCTTTCCACAATCCTGTTTGATTTCTCTCCCCAAAAAACTTCTTATACTCAAGTGATAAATCACGACACTGTCCTAAGAATGGAAAGTCTACTCCCGCCATTTCACAATTATGTTTCAACACTTTCATATCCATATTTCCCCACGTAACAATGGTTGGTTTACATCTCTTTTCATATTCTGCAAGTTTTTCAACGAGTTCTGGAAACGAAATTCCTTTATCTACGACTTCTTGTTTAATCCCTAAAAATTTCTTACATCGATCCGTTAATGAAGGAAAAGTTTTCGGCCTAACATGAGCTGAATACGTGTCTTCTACCTTACAGCCAACAACCGAGACGAGTCCTACCTCAATAATCTCCGGGAAAAATCCTTTTGGTTTTTTTCTGTGCTGGGGCATCGTAAACTCAAAATCCAAAAATAAAAATCGTTGTTCATCCATACGATCCCTTCCTTATCATCTTTGTCATTCCTTTCTATTTGACACTCCTACACGAACAAGCTCGAATGCTAATTCCATTTTAAATATTCAGATTGGATGTATCTTATATATATGTCAAATGCCCACAAATATTTTTAAAAATAAGAAAAAATGACCGATGCAGAAAATATGACAAAATAAGCCCTTTCATTTACATCCCCCTTTTTTCTACTTTATAATGACGTTATGTGTGTTTCATCTAGTTAATTTTTTGACACACTAAGAAAAGTGAATGAAAGGAGATGAGAGTTTTGCACGAAACAACGCAAGAGCTCGCAAACTGGCAGTATTATTTTGCTATCGCAGTCTTTTTAATTACATATGCCATTATTATTTCTGAAAAAATTAATCGCGCTGTCATCGCACTTCTTGGCGCAGCACTCATGGTAATTATGGGGGTCGTTGATTTACACAACGCCTTTACGAAACATATTGAATGGGGGACGATTACACTACTCATCGGTATGATGATTCTGGTGAATATTACGAGTAAATCGGGTGTCTTCCAATACGTTGCCATTAAAGCAGCAAAAGGAGCACAAGGAAATCCAATTAAAATTTTAATTTCACTTTCCTTACTTACTGCACTTGGTTCCGCATTTTTAGATAACGTTACAACTGTACTTCTTGTTGTTCCAGTTACTTTATCTATTACGCGCATACTGCAAGTAAATCCTGTTCCTTATTTACTTTCTGAAATTATTTTTTCAAACATCGGGGGAACAGCAACATTAATTGGTGATCCACCTAACATTATGATTGGTTCTGCAAATAAGCATTTAGATTTCAATGCTTTCTTGTTCAACTTAGCACCTATCGTAATCATTATTATTGCTGTTACAGCAACAATACTTTACTTCATGTACCGTAAACAATTAATTGCTGATCCTGTACAAGTTAAAAAATTAATGAGTTTAGATGAAAAGCAATACATTAAAGATCCAGTATTAATGAAAAAATCTTTAACAGTACTTGGACTTACAATCGTAGGTTTTATGACTCATTCGATTTTCCATGTTGATGCAGCTATCATCGCTTTAACTGGTGCTACTGTACTTATGCTAATTGGCGTGAAAGAACATGAAATTGAAGAGGTATTCGCAAGTGTAGAGTGGGTAACAATCTTCTTCTTCGCAGGACTATTCGTGCTCGTTGGAGGGCTTATCGATATCGGCCTTATCAAAATGTTAGCGCAAAAAGTAATTGGCATAACGGGCGGAGATATTTCTTACGCATCTATCCTTATTTTATGGGTATCTGGTATCGCCTCTGCAACAATTGATAACATTCCATTCGTTGCAACAATGATCCCACTTATTAACGATATGGCAGTTGGGCTAGGTTTATCACCTTCTGACGCACAAGTCGACGTATTATGGTGGGCATTAGCATTAGGTGCTTGTCTAGGTGGAAACGGAACATTAATCGGAGCTTCTGCTAACGTAATTGTCGCAGGTATCGCAAGCCGCGAAGGACATAAATTTAGCTACATGGACTTCCTAAAAGTCGGTTTCCCAATTATGATCGTTTCATTAATCATTTCTCATATTTATATTTATTTACGTTACCTTATGTAGTAAAAAAGGGTTGTCCTATGTGGCAGCCCTTTTTTCTTAGTCAACGAAATATCAATTAACCAACAAAAAGCTGTTCCAAAATATCTTCGAAACAGCTCCCCGCATATATCTACTCGTTATATCTTACCGGCTCATTCCGAATAATAAATAAGTGAATCGGTAAGAAAACTGAAAACGTGATTGTATGAATAATTGTAAACAATATAGAATTCGTTCCGTACCTGTCTAAAATAGCGTAGATAAGATAAATAGACAGCACAATCGCTACCGCTGTTGCTATTAAATATAGAATTGGTACGAAGTTAAAAATGAAACACGCGACATATATGCCGAATACTTTCCATCCTGCTTCTTCTTTCAAGAAATCTGGTAATTTATCTTTTGCTAAGTCACCCCAGATCTTACTATTTAAAAAAGGAATAAACGCAAGAGCACCATCCGTTGCACCATCATTTTTCGCCATCGTATACAGTGCAAAAGCCGTTAATAAATACGCAATAATTGCCCAAATCAATACAACAAGAATAAACGCAAAACTAAGAGCAAAGAAACCTGCTAGTACGCCTTGATCTTCCATCTTATCCTCTCCTCTCTACTCTCAACATATTTCATTACATGGCAAGTTATGTTTTAAAATTCAACCAAACTCTCTGTATAATAATAGGAGTAAGATAATTAGAGAGGAGAACGGACTTATGCATCCATTTGTACAAGCATTACAAGAGCATTTCATAGCCCATAAAAACCTTGAAAAAGCGGAACCGATGGTACGTTATATGAAAAACCACTTCCCATTTCTCGGTATTCAAACACCTGAAAGAAGACAGTTATTAAAAGACGTTATCCAAATACACACTCTTCCAGATCAAAAAGACTTTCAAATTATCATACGTGAACTTTGGGACTTACCAGAACGTGAATTTCAAGCAGCCGCACTTGATATTATGCAAAAATATAAAAAGCATATAAACGAAACGCATATCCCCTTCTTAGAAGAGCTCATTGTCACAAAGTCTTGGTGGGACACTGTTGATAGCATCGTTCCTACATTTTTAGGGAATATCTTTTTACAAAAACCAGAATTAATTTCCGCATATATTCCAAAATGGATTGCATCCGATAACATATGGTTACAACGCGCCGCTATTTTATTCCAGCTAAAATATAAACAAAAGATGGATGAAGAACTTCTTTTCTGGATTATTGGACAACTACATTCTTCAAAAGAATTTTTCATTCAAAAAGCAATCGGCTGGGTTCTTCGTGAATATGCAAAAACGAAGCCTGATGTCGTTTGGGAATACGTGCAAAATAACGAGCTTGCCCCGCTTAGTAAACGTGAAGCAATTAAGCACATTAAACAAAATTTCGGAATAAATAACGAAAAAATAGGCGAGACTCTATCATAGATAGACGCGCTCTTCTATTGAGATTTAAAAAAGAACGTGTTAGAATATGTTCATTATTATTAATATAAGTAGCGATGACGGACTTATAAGTACTTGCACAAAAAGCGATTCAGGGATAGTGAAAGCCTGAAGCCGCAAGGAAACGGCAGTCTCGAGCAATACGTGATAAAGTGGATGCACCTTTAGTGTATCAACTAGGGTGGAACCGCGGGCAAACGCTCGTCCCTAGGCAATTAAGCCTTGGGATGAGCGTTTTTTTATGTTTTCAAAGCATATACCGCTCGTTTCACTAGTATCTGAGCACGTCATCGCCAATACGTTAACTTTCAAAAGGAGGATTTTATTATGTATTCAATGGAACAAGTTGTAAACTTAGCAAAACATCGCGGTTTTGTTTTCCCTGGTTCTGAAATTTACGGTGGTCTTGCAAACACTTGGGATTACGGTCCACTTGGAATCGAATTAAAAAATAACGTTAAAAAAGCTTGGTGGAAAAAATTCATTCAAGAATCTCCATACAACGTTGGTTTAGACGCAGCTATTTTAATGAACCCAAAAACTTGGATCGCTTCTGGTCACGTTGGTAACTTCAACGATCCAATGATCGATTGTAAAAAATGTAAAGCGCGTCACCGTGCTGACAAATTAATTGAAGATGCATTAGATGCAAAAGGCATCGAAATGGTTGTTGATGGTCTTACTTTCGACCAAATGGCTGACTTAATGAAAGAGCATGAAGTAAAATGTCCTGATTGTGGTAGTGAAGAATTCACTGAAATCCGTCAGTTCAACTTAATGTTCAAAACTTTCCAAGGTGTTACAGAGTCTAGCACAAACGAAATCTTCCTTCGTCCTGAAACAGCACAAGGTATTTTCGTAAACTTCAAAAACGTACAACGCTCTATGCGTAAAAAACTTCCATTTGGTATTGGCCAAATCGGTAAGAGCTTCCGTAACGAAATCACGCCTGGTAACTTCACATTCCGTACACGTGAATTCGAACAAATGGAACTTGAATTCTTCTGTAAGCCTGGTGAAGATTTAGAGTGGTTCGCATTCTGGCGTGAAACTTGTAAGAACTGGTTACTTTCACTTGGTATGACTGAAGAAAGCATGCGTCTTCGTGACCACGGTGAAGAAGAGTTATCTCACTACAGTAACGCAACAACTGATATTGAATTCCGATTCCCATTCGGTTGGGGCGAACTATGGGGCGTAGCATCTCGTACAGACTTCGATTTAAAACGTCACATGGAACACTCTAACGAAGACTTTAACTATATCGATCCACAAACGAATGAGCGTTACGTACCGTACTGCATCGAGCCATCTTTAGGTGCTGACCGCGTAACATTAGCATTCTTATGTGATGCATATGAAGAAGAGCAATTAGAAAACGATTCTCGTACAGTTCTTCGTTTCCACCCTGCTTTAGCACCATACAAAGCAGCAATCTTACCATTATCTAAAAAGCTATCTGAAGGTGCTACTGAAGTATTCGCAGAACTAGCTAAAGACTTCATGGTAGACTTTGACGAAACTGGTTCTATCGGTAAACGTTACCGTCGTCAAGACGAAATCGGTACACCATTCTGTATCACTTATGACTTCGACTCAGTTGAAGACAAAGCTGTTACAGTACGTGACCGTGACACAATGGAACAAGTTCGTATGCCAATTAGCGAACTAAAAGGTTTCTTAGAGAAGAAAATCCAGTTCTAATTATAAGAAAAAGAGGCAGCTCATGAGAGCGCCTCTTTTTTACTTTTCACGTTTTTCTTTAATTGCTACTGTACATCGTGATATGCATAGTAAATCATCATTTTCATCGATGATACGCACATCCCAAACCATCGTTGAATGTCCTCTATGTATCGGTGTCCCGATCGCTGTTACAATGCCATCTTTCTTTGAGCGAATGTGATTTGCATTAATTTCTAGACCGAAACAAATACATTTCTCTTGATCAATTAAATTATATGAACCAACGCTTGCTACTGTTTCTGCTAATGCAACAGAAGCACCACCATGTAAAAATCCAAATGGCTGATGCGTACGCTCATCTACAGGCATCGTAGCAACTACCTTATCCTCTGTCATCTCTAACAACTCGATTCCAAGTGAATCCATTAAAGTTTTTGCCATCTCGTTTCCCCCTTCTCCTACTTTAATTAAATGTATAATTTTACCTGTTTATTTTCAAACTACTTATAACACTTATATAAGGAGGTTTCACCTAAATGAAACAGAAATTTTGTATACTACTGCTTATGTTCTCCTTGCTGACTATTGTACCAAATTGTGCACTAGCAGCCAAAGCATCCAACCTGACAATCGATGTTCAGACTGTGACGCAAAAAGGTAAGAAACCTTATATAGAATATCAAATTAACAGACCTTCTTTTCACAATTTTTCTGATTCTAAATTTCAAAATAAGCTCAATTTCTATTACAAGAAATCTACTGACAAATTTAAAGCCAAATTAGAAAAAGACGCAAAAAAATATTATAAAGAAACAGAAGGATCTAGTACACCATTTCACCCGTATGTGGCGAATGTTGATTATAAAGTCTCCTTAAATAAACCACCTTTTCTTAGTCTATATGTGAATTACTATCAATTTACAGGTGGAGCACACGGTCTTTATACGTGGAAGGCAAACACATTTGATTTAAACGAAAAAAAGCTACTACACTTAGACGATTTATTTCAAAAAGCAGATACGTATAAAGAAGTCATCCGTGCTGAAATTGTAAGGCAAATTAAACAAAATGAAAGCATTTATTTTCCCGATGCAACTGAAAAGGTCATGAGCACGAAAAAGTTCCACTTCTTTTTAGAACCAGACAATCTCGTCATTTATTTCCCTTTATATGAGATTGCTCCTTATTCAAGCGGAATTCCGCAATTTCGTATTCCATATACGTTGCTAAGAGATTATTTGAAGCCTTCTTATCAAAATATTTTGATTGACAACAAGTAAATATTTTCGCTACGATAATGTTAACCTAAAAACAACAGGAGGTTAACATTATGAGAAGATTTCATGTTTTAGATTTAGCATTGGCTGCCATGTTCGTTGCTCTTATGGCCATTGGTGCAAATATTGTATCTTGGGCACCATTCCTGCAAGTAGCTGGCATCCCATTATCTATGCAACCATTTTTCGCAATTTTAGCAGGGCTTCTTCTTGGAAGTAGACTTGGCGCATTATCAATGACTGTTTATATGCTTGTTGGATTAGCAGGTGCGCCAATCTTCGCTAACTTCAAAGCTGGTTTTGGAGCACTTTTAGATCCTACTGGTGGTTTTATTATCGCATTTATTATCGTTGCTTACGTATCAGGAAAACTCGTAGAACAAAAGGAAAAACCAACATTCAGTACATTTGCAATTGCCTCTTTCACAGGAATCATTTTAACTTATATTATCGGTACTACTTATATGTACGGGGCAGTCAATCTCTTTATGGGTGGTAATATGAGCTATAAAGCTGCTTGGATGATTATGATGTGGTTCGCAGTAAAAGATATTGTATTTACAATTATCGGTGCTATTATCGCACCTCGTATATACTATGCTGTACGCCGTTCCGCTTATCAGCATTCTCATTCGACGATTTCATAGTAAAAAAAGAGTTATTTCAGCGTACTGAAATAACTCTTTTTTTATATTAAGACTGTTGCTTCGTGTGTTCTTCTAAAATTTTCTGCATCATTGGAACCATTTCATCACGTAATTCTGGGTGTTGCAGGGCCATTTCGATTGTCGTTTGAACGAATCCTAACTTTTCACCTACGTCGTAGCGCTTTCCTTCGAAATCGTAAGCGAATACACGTTGAATTTCGTTTAAGTTTTGGATGGCATCCGTTAACTGAATTTCACCACCAGCACCAATATGTTGCTGTTCTAAGAACATGAAGATTTCAGGTGTTAAAACGTAACGTCCCATAATTGCTAAGTTTGAAGGTGCTGTACCTGCTGCTGGTTTCTCAACGAAATTGCGAACTTGGTAACGACGTCCTTCCTGCTCTAATGGGTCGATAATTCCATAACGGTGTGTTTCATCTTCTGGAACCGTTTGTACACCAATAACAGAAGAAAGCGTTTTATCATATTCTTCAATTAATTGACGTAAACATGGTTTTTCAGCTTGAACGATATCATCACCTAATAAAACAGCAAATGGCTCATCACCGATGAATTTACGTGCACACCAAACTGCATGCCCTAATCCTTTTGGTTCTTTTTGACGGATATAGTGAATATCTACCATTTTTGAAGAAGCCTGTACTTTTTCAAGTAACTCATACTTTTTCTTTTCTAATAAGTTTTGCTCTAACTCAAATGCATTATCAAAATGATCTTCAATAGAGCGCTTCGTTTTACCAGTAACGATAATAATATCTTCGATTCCTGATTTTATTGCTTCTTCTACAATGTATTGGATAGTTGGTTTATCTACTATCGGTAACATTTCTTTTGGCATTGCTTTTGTAGCTGGTAAAAAACGTGTTCCTAATCCAGCTGCTGGGATTATCGCTTTTCTTACTCTTTTCATCACAAAATACCCTCTCTTCTGTCAGAATCAATAACGATCATTTCCTTACATAGAACAAAAGGGAGGTTTCACTCCCTTTTGTTCCCTACTACTTAAAATTACTTTATATTATAAACGATTCATAATATCTTCTTTAATAGTAAGTAACTTTTGTTCACTATTTTGTAAAGAATTATCTTGAACACCGAAGTAGAACTTAATCTTCGGTTCAGTTCCAGATGGACGTAGGCAGAACCAAGAACCATCTTCTAATTGATATTTTAACACATTTGATTTCGGTAAGTGAATCTCTTCTTTATGTCCATCTTGTAAAGATGTAACGATGCTCGCTTTATAGTCTTCAACTGCTACAACTGTTAAGCCAGCTACTTCTTTCGGAGGATTTTCACGGAATGTTGCCATCATTTCTTGGATTTGTTCCGCTCCATCTTTTCCTTTTAGCGTTAACGATACAAGATCTTCACGGAAGAAACCATACTTCTCAAATACTTCTAATAAACCATCGTATAACGTTTTTCCTTGTGACTTGTAGTATGCAGCTACTTCACATGCAAATAGAACAGATTGTACCGCATCTTTATCACGGCAGAATGGACGGATTAAATAACCATAGCTTTCCTCATAACCGAATTGGAATTCGTATTGTCCGCTTTCTTCATACTGTTTAATTTTCTCACCAATAAATTTAAATCCAGTTAACGTATCAACTGTATCTAAACCGTATGCTTTCGCGATTGTACGGCCAATTTCAGATGTCACGATTGTTTTTAATACAACACCGTTCTCTGGAAGTGTTCCGTTTTCTTTCTTTTGAGATAATAAGTAATCAAGCATTAATGCACCTGTTTGGTTACCAGTTAATACTTGGAACTCACCATCATGATTACGAACTGCTACGCCAAGACGGTCAGCGTCAGGATCCGTTGCGATTAACACATCTGCGCCTACCTTCTCACCGTCACGAATTGCATACTCAAACGCTGCATGCTCTTCTGGGTTCGGTGATTTAACTGTAGAGAAGTTCGGATCTGGTAACTCTTGCTCTTTTACAACTGTTACATCTGTAAATCCAACTTCTTCTAAACCACGGCGTACGGAAATATTTGATGTTCCGTGTAATGGTGTAAAGACGATTTTTAAGTCTTTCCCAACATTTTGTACCATTTCTTTATTAATGATGACATTATTCAATTCTGCTGCATATGCATCATCTACTTCTTGTCCAATAATATGTAATAAACCGTCAGCTTTTAATTGCTCCACATTAGCAACCTCAACTGTTAACTCATCCTCTACTGCATCTACATAGCTAATTAACTCATCAGCTTCTTTTGGAGGCAACTGGCCACCATCTTCACCGTATACTTTATACCCGTTATATTCAGGCGGATTATGACTTGCCGTAAGAACGATTCCACTCACTGTATGTAAATGACGAACTGCGAAAGAAAGTACTGGCGTTGGGCGTAAGCTTTCAAACACATATGTTGTAATACCGTGTGCACCAAGTGTAGCAGCTACTTCCATTGCAAATTCAGGTGATTTATGACGAGAATCATACGCAACAACAACACCGCGTTTTTTTGCTTCTTCACCTAATTTTTCAATAAACGTCGCTAATCCTTGTGTCGCTTTACGAACTGTATATACGTTTAAACGGTTCGTACCAGCACCAAGTTCACCACGCATACCACCTGTGCCGAATTCTAGATTTTTATAAAAGCTGTCCTCAATTTTCTTCTCATCTTGCTTCATGTTTTCTAACTGTTCTTTTAGTTCTGCGTCTAACTCTGCATATGAAAGCCAGCGACTAAATTCTTGTTTCCAGTTCATATTTCTATCTCCTCTCGCTTGTCCTACCTTTATTATATGAAAAAAACAACCTGTATCTCAATATTTTTTACAATCTAACAGGATTTTACTAAGAATATTTGTATACACTATGGTTAAATACTCCACTAAAGGGAATGAGGATTATGCAAGAATGGGGCTTGTCAGAAGAGCTCAAAATACAAACAAAGCAAATGATTGAAATTGCTGAGAAAGAATTATCAATGATGAGGCAAGCAATTGATAAAGAAGATGAATGTATTTTGTGCAAAATGGAAGATATTCATCATATGTTAGCCAATGTACAAACATTGGCAGCTACATACTATATTCAAGCATATTTATCACCGTATACTGAAAGCTCACAGTTCATCACAACAGCTGTCCAGCATTTAAGCGCCCGAAAACATGGTGCTCTTATTGTTGTGGAACGAAACGAGACACTGGAATCTTGCATTCAAACTGGAACAACATTAAACGCTCATTTAACCTCACCGTTACTAGAATCCATTTTCTACCCAGGTAACCCTCTTCATGACGGAGCCGTTCTCGTTAAAAATAATCATATTGTTTCAGCTGCCAATATTCTTCCGTTAACGAAAAGCACTGAAGTTGATCCAGAACTAGGAACACGTCACAGAGCTGCAATTGGTTTATCAGAAAAAAGCGATGCCCTTATTTTAGTTGTCTCTGAAGAAACAGGCCGTACTTCATTCGCTTTAAATGGGACGTTATATACGATTTCCTTATAAAGTGAAACTTTAATCAGTGGGGGATCTTCATCCCCCACTGATTATTAATTGAACCAATCGGACTTTTATGGGTAGCCCGACCCCCACCTAACTTCTTTGCTTTCGCTGAATTTTGAGGCGGAGGTCTTACTGCCCATTAAAGCGGGATAAAGTGAAACGATTTCATGTGGGATAAGACGACCATAGTCATCATAATAAAAAAGGCTGTTCCAACATGTTGGAACAGCCTTCTCTTATAATTTTATTCTTCTCCAAAACGTTCAACAAGTGTTGCAAGTGTACGTACCATTGCACCTGTTGCTCCAGCTGGTCCTAAATCATGCGCTCCTGATGTTTCAGATGTTCCAGCGATGTCTAAGTGTACCCACGGTGTTTCTTCAGCGAATTCGCCTAGGAATGTACCTGCCATAACTGCATGTCCTTCACGACCTGGTGAGTTATTTAAATCAGCAAACTTACTGTTTCTCACTCGTTCTTTATCACGATCAAAAATCGGTAATTGCCAAATTGATTCATCTGTTTCCATAGATGCCTCTAGCACTTGCTCAAACAACTCTTCATTGTTTGTCATTGCACCTGTCGTATGATTTCCAAGCGCAACAATTACACCACCTGTTAACGTCGCAACATCAATTAGATAGTTTGCACCTAGTTTTTTCGCATACGTAATACCATCAGCTAACGCTAGGCGACCTTCTGCATCTGTATTTAATACTTCAATTGTTTTTCCGCTCATAGACGTGATGACATCGTCTGGCTTAAATGCTGTACCACTTACAACGTTATCCGTTGATGGAATAACAGCGATCACATTTTGCTCCGGGCGAAGTTCACCGATAATTTCCATCGCACCTAATACAGCAGCAGCACCGCCCATATCACCTTTCATACCGACCATGCCTTCACGTGGTTTTAATGAATAACCACCTGTATCGTATGTGATTCCTTTTCCAACGAATCCAATAACATCTGTCCACTCTTCTTTTCCTTTATAAATAAGAGCGATCATTTTTGGTGGTTCAGTAGATCCTTGGTTTACTGCAAGCAACGCACCCATACCAAGATCTTCCATCTCTTCTTTCTCAAGAACTTTATAATCCATATCATACTTTTCCGCTAACTCAACAGCATACTCAGCAAGCTTTGTTGCTGTTAATACGTTTGGCGGCATATTTACAAGTGTACGAGCTGAATTTGTTGCATGTCCATGTACGTAGCCAACTGTTAACGCAGCTTCAATTTCGTGTGCATCTTCTGCTGTAATAGCCGTGAACTTCTCTAACTCTACACGTTCCTTTTGATCTGATTTATACGTTTGTAACTCATATGTACCAAGACCTTGTACCTCTGCTGCAATGTGAGCTACATCAATCGCGTCTAATTTCTCTGTTACGAAAGAATCAAGCAAGATTGCTGCATCTTGTACTTTTGCTGCTTGTAACGTTTTAAACGCCTTACCAAGAGCAGTACGCAATGTTTCTGTCGTATACGATTCTTTCTTTCCTAAACCAACGAAATAATAACGTTTCACATTTGTTTTCCCTAAACTATGTACTTTCGAAATAGCTTTCTTCTTCGTAGAAAGTTCTTTCTCTTCTAATAAAACTTGTAATTGTCCTTCAAAAGCTTTGTCCAGTTCTTGTACAAAACTACTCGTTTTCTCTTCTTCAAATAAGGCAACGATTACCGCTTCATGGCTTGCCAATTCTTTTTGTACTTGAAACATGTTCAGACCCCCCTAAATTTCTCTACTCTACCTTTATTATAACTTTATTTTCGATAAAATGCGACAATTCTAACTTCTACTATTACCTCTATTATGAAATAAAAAAAGTCTAGCGTAATTACCACTAGACTATCTTTGTTTTAAATATTGACCGCGAAACACTTGCATCGTTTCGTCTTGATTTAACATCGTTAACTCTTCCTCTGAAAACTTACCATCTCCAACTTTCACTACATACACATTTACTTTTTTCTTACCCCATTGGCTATAAACATCTTTCACCGTATCATAGTACAAATCAAGACGGTTTCCTTTTATTGCGCCACCCTTATCAGCTACTACACCATATCCATAACCTGGTACGAATAAAATTGTTCCAATTGGGAATACGCGTAAGTCCGCTGCGATTGTGGAATATAAATCCCTTTTCACCTTAACACCTGAATATGTAATACCATACTCCGGATGTCCCGGCCTCTTACCAGTTGACTCAATTCCTGACGTATAACCTGTTGCAGTCATTTCAATTGAACGATATTTAGACCAGTCTTTCGCCTGCTCTAAAGCATTTATCACTTCTTTACTCGGAGCAACATTTCTCTTAATTTCTGCTGCATGTACTTCTTTTGCACTCGTTCCCTCATACTTCTTTACAATCTCTAATAAAGAAACTCCTGTGAAAGCATTCCATGTTACGCATAATGCGGATACAAGTAAACAAGTCATCATAATGCGAATACAATATCGTTTTAACATTTTTATATTCCACACTCCTTCATCGTTAATCATTCCCTATACGATAAAGGAATATGCAAAAAAATAATCTCCAAATGAATTGGAGATTAAAACATTTGATATCCGCTTTTCCGGAGTTTCTTAATTACGATTCCTGCTAATGCAGCACCTACTAATCCAGTAGATAAAATAAACATATCTGCTTGTCCTAAATGCGATACACTTGTCCCAAATGAAGAAAATGTTTCTTTTGGCTTTGAAAAATAATCCCACACACTCGCCTTATTAATAATAAGCATACAAACAATTGGATACACAATAACCATTACCCACGTAGCTCGCAAAATCATGTTGAGTAAAAATCCAATTCCAAAAAACAAAATGAAAAATAACATCATTGAAATAAGTAGTACCGGTATACTCACTCTTTCTCCCTCTCCTTCGTATGCGCCGTAAATACGTGATAGGCGGTATAACCAAATTGTTCACCTGGATTTAATGTTTTGTCCATTTCAAGATGTAGTTCTGATTTTCTTTCTAACAAATATTTAATTAGTACAGACGTATTCGGATTGTCTGCAATCGTATCTGGATGTAGAAATGCTACTTCAGACAATTCTTTCTCCTGTACAATAATGTTTTCTCCTTCAGGCTCCAAAAGGAAAATAATCATATTATCACTAATCTCATTTCGAATCACGCCCGATCGAACACCAATGATTCCCTTCACATGAGCGACAATGCCTGTCTCTTCTAACACTTCACGTTTCACAGCTTCATCAACCGTCTCACCTTCATTTACAAAACCAGCCGGCAAAGACCATTTCCCCTTTAATCCACTGTACTTCTTCTTAACGAAGAGCCACCTGCCATCTTTTGTAGCTACTAGGCCACCGACAGCTAACCACACTTTCCCTCGTTTCTCCATGATGTAATACCCTCCTCTACCAGAACGGACAGAATATTCTTTCTTTTTATATATTATACTATATTTTTAAAATGAAAAAAGCAGAAACAGCTCTTAGCCGTTTCTGCTTTTTCTACTATATATTAAAAGAACTTTAATTTACCTTTTTTAAGAACTAATAAAGGTCCGCCTAATAAGAATAGGTAACGGTTATCGATTACTTTCTTCATGAAAGAAGCTTTCCAACCTGTTAACTTTTTGCCCATAACAACGCCCATTGCATCATCATGACCTAAAGAACATACAGATCCTTTATTATCGAATGCGAATTTCTTCATTTCGCCCTTGCCACGAACTAACACAGTTAAGTTGTGTGCAATGTTGTACCCTTGTTGAATTGCGATTTGTGCTGTTGGTGGGTATGGACGGTTAATTTCTTCGTTAATGATTAACGCTGCGTCACCAACCATGAATACCTCTTCGTATCCTGGAGCGTGCATGTACTCATCAACTTTTACACGTCCGCGCATTGCTTCAAAGCCAGACTCTTCTACAATACCATTACCACGAACACCTGCAGCCCAAACTACTGTTTCAGACTTAATTAATTCAGTATCATCGCCATTTGCAACGATAATACCTTCTTCAGTTGCTTCTTTAATTGCTGTACCGATGCGGAATTCTACGCCTTTTTTCTCAAGTTGTTTTACAGCGTATTCTACTAATGCTGGATCGAAACCTGGAAGTGCTGTTGGAGCAGCTTCTACACAGATAATACGTGCTTTTTCACGTGGTACATTGTACTCTTTGCAAAGTTCAGGAACACGGTTCGCAAGCTCACCTACGTATTCGATACCAGTAAATCCAGCACCACCAACAACGATTGTTACTAGCTCATCGCGTTGTTCAGTTGCATATTTAGCGAAACTAGCTTCCATATGCTCACGAATTTCACGAGTTGCATTAATGTTAGCGATTGAGAATGCATGCTCTTTTAATCCTGTAATTCCGAATGTTTCTGACTCGAAACCAAGACCGATTACTAAGTAGTCATACTCTAACTCGCCGTCTTTTAAGATAATGCGTTTTTCAGCAGCTTTAATTTCTACTACTGTGTCTTGTACAAAGTTCACTTTATTTGTATCAATAACGTCTTGAATATCTAGACAGATTTTTTCATCTTGTAATGTACCAGCTGCGCTCTCGTGTAACCAAGTCGCTTGGTAGTGATAGCTGTTGTTGTTTACTAACGTAATTTCAGCTTCATTTACAGATAATGCTTTTTGCAGACGAACAGTCGTAATCATCCCGCCATAACCTGCACCTAAAACTACGATTTTTGGAGTCTTCACCAAATCACAACCCTTTTCTTTATATAATAGTAATGAAAAATAATACCAAGTACTAAAAACTCTATTTGTCAAGAATGTGGAATTTATCACATTCTATATCATAACAAAACGCAGTCAAAAAATCGTACGAATTTTGTCATAGAAATTTAACATAATACTTCCCTATATTAGTCGGTTTTATTCCAGAATTCAAGCGTCTGGCGAATTATCAATATTTTAAAATAACATAGCGTTTTCAAGGGTTTTTCAGCCTTTTTTTCATGTATTTTCCTTTCACCATATTTTATACAATTTAAAAAGCATCTATGCGAAAACTTACACACAATTCAGTCGTTTTCAGAAGTATTATGAACTCAAATATGCTATCATTTATTTGAAAGTGTCATCATTTGCAGGATTTTCGTGTACATATGAACAATATATGAAATCAATATCAAAATTCCATCTATAGGGGGAATGAAAGTGGCAGAAAATCACAAAGTTTACGACATAACAATTATTGGTGGTGGTCCAACAGGACTATTCACAGCATTTTATGGCGGTATGAGACAAGCAAGTGTAAAAATCATTGAAAGCTTACCTCAACTTGGAGGACAATTATCCGCACTCTACCCTGAAAAATACATTTATGATGTAGCCGGATTCCCAAAAGTGCGCGCACAAGAATTAGTTGATAACTTAAAAGAGCAAATGAAGAAATTTGACCCAACTGTTTGTTTAGAAGAAGCTGTTGATACGCTTGAGAAACAAGCTGACGGTATATTTAAACTTGTTACGAATAAGCAAACTCACTATTCTAAATCAGTTATTATTACTGCTGGCAATGGTGCTTTTCAACCACGCCGCTTAGAATTAGAAGGGACAGCAAAGTACGAAAAGAAAAACTTACATTATTTTGTTGATGATATGAATAAATTTGCTGGTAAGCGCGTCGTAGTATTTGGCGGCGGCGACTCAGCTGTTGATTGGACAATGATGTTAGAGCCAATCGCTGACAAAGTTACAATCGTTCATCGCCGTGATAAATTCCGTGCGCATGAACATAGCGTAGAAAGCTTAATGAATTCTCGCGCAGAAGTAAGCACACCGTATGTTCCAGTTGAGCTCATTGGTGATGACAAAATTGAACAAGTCGTTCTTCAACACGTAAAAACGGAAGAAAAAATTATCATCGATGTTGATGATGTAATCGTAAACTACGGCTTCGTTTCCTCTCTTGGGCCAATTAAAAACTGGGGCTTAGATATACAAAAAAACAGCATTCTCGTGAACTCAAAAATGGAAACAAATATTCCTGGCATTTACGCTGCTGGTGACATTTGTACATATGAAGGAAAAGTAAAACTCATTGCTTGCGGCTTCGGTGAAGCACCAACAGCAGTAAATAATGCAAAAGCTTACTTCGATCCAAACGCAAAACTTCAACCAATGCATAGCTCGAGTATGTTTTAATATGTAAAATAAAGCTCCTTCCATACATGGAAGGAGCTTTTCTTTATATATTAGAAAACGAAAGCACAATGAATCCGATACATGATCGAACCCATTGCGCTTTTAAAATTACTGTTTTCTTCTTCTACCTAATATGAATAATACTCCGCCGACTAAGAATGAAATTCCCGCACCAACTGACATCATCCATGGAGACGCTGCCCCTGTTTTCGGTAATTCTCTTTCTACTTTTACTTGCGGCTCTTTAATCAATTTTTCTAGTCTTATTTCCGGATCCTCCGGTTTCACTTCTGGTTTCTTCGATTCTTCCGGCTTCACTTCTGGTTCTTTCGGATTTTCCGGTTTCACTTCTGGCTCTTTCGGGTCTTCCGGCTTCACTTCTGGTTCTTTCGGATTTTCCGGTTTCACTTCTGGCTCTTTCGGGTCTTCCGGCTTCACTTCTGGCTCTTTCGGATCTTCCGGTTTCACTTTTGGCTCTTTCGGGTCTTCCGGCTTCACTTCTGGCTCTTTCGGGTCTTCCGGCTTCACTTCTGGCTCTTTCGGATCTTCCGGCTTCACTTCTGGCTCTTTCGGATCTTCCGGCTTCACCTCTGGCTCTTTCGGATCTTCCGGCTTCACCTCTGGCTCTTTCGGATCTTCCGGTTTCACTTCTGGCTCTTTCGGGTCTTCCGGCTTCACTTCTGGCTCTTTCGGATCTTCTGGTTTCACCTCTGGCTCTTTCGGATCTTCCGGCTTCACTTCTGGCTCTTTCGGATCTTCCGGTTTCACCTCTGGCTCTTTCGGATCTTCTGGTTTCACTTCTGGCTCTTTCGGATCTTCCGGTTTCACCTCTGGCTCTTTCGGATCTTCCGGTTTCACTTCTGGTTTCTTCGGCTTAATGGAAACTGTCGGTTCAAGCGGTTTGTTTGTTGTATCTTCCACAATCGCTTTATTCACAATTTCCTCACCGATTTTAACCGTTTCTCTTACCTTCGCTTTAAAAATAATACTACGCTCTTTTCTATCCATAATGTCTAAATACGTAGCAGTTATTTTTCCAAATTCCATTTTCAACTCTACTGGATTTGGCTCAGCACCTTCAAATCTAAGACTATCTTGCACATATTCTAAACCGGTTGGAATTTCATCTTCTACCTTTACCACGGCTAATTTTCCGTTTTCTACCGTATTTTCAAAGCTAATTCGGTACTCGATTTCGTCCCCTAACTTCGGTTCATGATTACTTACTGTCTTCATTGCTTTTAACTTACCATCTTTATATTCTGGCTTTATTGTCGCTGTCGGTTCTATAACTGGATGGTTCGGATCATCCACATGAATAGTCGCTTTATTTGTTATTTCCTCTCCAACTTTTACTGTTTCTTTTACCTTCACTTTAAAGATGATACTTCTTTCTTTCGTATCCATAATGTCTGGATACTTTACTATTACCTTTCCACTCTCTACTGTAAGCTCTGTTGGTGCAGGCTTGTCACCTACAGCCTTCAAACTATCTTTCACATATTCTAAACCGGCTGGGATTTCATCTTCAATTTTCACATCAACTAACTTACCGCCATCTACTGTGCCGTTAAAAGTAATTCGATATTCGATTTCTTCTCCTAGCTTCGGTTCATGATTACTTACTTCTTTCCTTGCCTCTAGTTTTCCATCTTTATATTGCGGCGTAATTGGTATAAGTGACTCAACTGGCGGAGTCGTCGGATTATTATCATCCACAATCGCCTTGTTTACAATCTCTTTTCCTACTTGTACTGTTTCTTGTACTCGCACTTTAAAGATGATGCTTCTTTTTTTCGTATCTGTAATTTCCGGATACTTTGCTGTTACTTTTCCATGTTCAACATGAAGTTCTACTGGATTTGGTTCCGGTCCATCAGACTTTATACTATCTTGTACATATTCTAAACCGGCTGGAATTTCATCTTCTACCTTTACCTCTGTTAGTTTTCCGTTCTCTACCGTATTTTCAAAGCTAATTCGGTATTCGATTTCTTCTCCTAACTTCGGTTCATAATTGCTTACTGTTTTTTCTGCTTGTAATGCACCATCTTTATATTGAGGCTGAATAGCGATATTCGGTTGCTCTGGTGGGTTTATTGTATCTTCCACAACCGCTTTATTCACAATTTCGTCGCCTACTTTAGCTTTTTCTTTCACCTTCACCTTAAAGACAATGCTTCTTTCTTTCGTATCCGTAATTTCTGGATACTCTGCAAGGACAATTCCGTTTTTCACTTTCACATGCAACGGTTTCGGATTCTCTCCCTCAGCTCTTTCACTACCTTCTACAAGCTCTAAGCCACTTGGTAATTCATCCTTAATCTTCACCTTCGCTACTTTCCCATGCTCAACTACGTTACGGAAAGTAATTCGATACTCTACTTCTTCTCCTAATTTCGGAGCTGGATTATTTACTGTTTTCTCAGCTTTTAGTTTTCCGTCTTTATACTCCGGTGTAATAATCGCTTCTGGTTTTTGCGGTGGATTCTTCGGATTATGATCATCCACAATTGCCTTATTCACAATTAGCTTACCGATTTTTACTGCTTCCGTTACTTTCACCTTAAAGCTAATACTACGCTCCGCTGTATCAGTGATATTCTCATACTTCGCTGTAATTTTTCCAGCTTCTTCTTTTAACTCTACTGGATTCGGTTCATTACCTTCTGCTTTTAAACTATCCTTCACATACTCTAAACCAGTTGGTAATTGATCCTCAATTTTCACCTCGGCTAGTTTTCCGTTTTCTACCGTGTTTTTAAAACTAATTCGGTATTCTACTTCTTCTCCTAGCTTTGGATCTTTTTTACTTACCTTTTTATCAGCTTTCACTTTACCGTCTTTATACTGCGGGGTAATATCTACTTCTGGTTGCTCTACTGGATTTTTCGAATCATCCACAATCGCTTTATTTACAATTGCTTTGTCCACTTCCACATCATCTTTCACTTTCACTTTAAAGATAATGTTTCTTTCTTTCATGTCAGTGATATTTTCATACTTTGCGATAATTTTGCCAGCCTCTTCTTTCAACTCTACTGGCGCCGGCTTATCACCTTCTGCTTTTAGACTATCCTTCACAAATTCTAAACCAGACGGAATTTCATCTTCTATCTTCACCTCTGCTAGCTTTCCATCTTTCACCGTATTACTAAATGAAATGCGGTATTCGATTTCTTCCCCTAGCTTCGGTTTATGATTATTTACCTTTTTATGAGCAGTAATTTTACCGTCTTTATATTGCGGGGTAATTTTAGCTGTCGGTTCAGTTATAGGATGGTTCGGATCATCCACATGAATAATCGCTTTATTTGTAATCCCCTTTCCTATTGCAGCTGAATCTTTCACCTTCACCTTAAAGACAATACTTCTTTCTTTCGTATCCATAATCTCTGAATACTTTGCCGTTACCTTGCCATTTTCTACTTTCAACTCCACTGGCTTTGGCTCTTCACCATCAGCCTTTTCACTTCCTTGTACAAACTCTAATCCAGCTGGAATTTCATCCTCTAGCTTCACTTCTGCTAGCTTTCCATCCTTCACCGTATTATTAAAAATAATTCGATATTCGATTTCCTCGCCTAGCTTCGGTTCGTGATTACTTACTTCTTTTCTCGCCTCAATTTTTCCATCTTTATATTGCGGGGTAATCGGTACGTAAGGCTCTTCTGGCAGATTTTTTGTATCATCCACAATCGCTTCATTTACGATTTCTTCTCCCACTTTTACGCTTTCTTTTACCTTCGCTTTAAAGACAATGCTTCTTTCCTCTGTATCTGTAATTGCTGGATATTTTGCCATTACCTTATTATTTTTCACCTGTAGCTCTACTGGTTCCGGTTTAGAACCTTCTGCCTTGATGCTGCCTTCTACATACTCTAAACCATCTGGTAATGTATCCTTTATATTTACCTCTGCTAGTTTTCCGTTTTCTACCGTGTTTTTAAAGCTAATTCGGTATTCTACTTCTTCTCCTAGTTTTGGTTTATGATTATTCGCCACTTTCTGAGCAGCAATCTTGCCGCCTTTATATTGTGGGATAATTGCCACATGAGGCTTTTCTGGCTCATGTGTTGTATCTACTACAATTGCCTTATTGACAATTTCCTTACCTATTTCTGCCTCTTCTTTTACCTTCACTTTAAAGACAATGCTTCTTTCTTTCGTATCCATAATTGCTGGATACTTTGCCATTACCTTACCGTTTTCCACTTTCAGTTCTACTGGACTCGGTTTAGAACCTTCTGCCTTCACACTGTTCTCCACATACTCTAATCCAGCTGGTATTTCATCTTCTACTTTAACCTCGGCTAGCTTCCCGTTTTCTACCGTGTTTTTAAAACTAATTCGGTATTCTACTTCTTCTCCTAGCTTCGGCTTCTTATTGTTTACAACCTTCTCTGCTTTCAACTTACCGTCTTTATATTCTGGAGTGATTGTTACTTCTGAAGTCGTTGGATCTTTCGTATCATCAACAACTACTTTATTGACAATACCTTCACCAACTTTGAAGTCTTCTTTTACTTTTGCTTTAAAGACGACACTTCTTTCTTCTGTATCCGTAATCTCTGGATATTTGGCAATTACTTTGCCATCTTTCACTTGCAGTTCTACCGGCTCTGGCTTAGATCCTTCTGCTTTCACACTTTCTTTCACATACTCTAAGCCCTTCGGTAAAGTATCTTCTATTTTTACCTCTGTTAGTTTTCCGTTTTCTACCGTGTTTTTAAAGCTAATTCGGTATTCTATTTCTTCTCCTAACTTCGGTGATGGGTTATTTACTACTTTTTTCGCTTCAACTTTTCCATCTTTATGCTGCGGCGTAATTTCTGCTTTTGGTGTTTCTGGTTTGTTTTTTGTATCATCAATAATTGCTTTATTGACGATTTTTTCGCCGATTTTTACCTCTTCTTTTACTTTCACTTTAAAGGTAATACTTCTTTCTTCCGTATCCGTAATCTCTGGATACTTCGCCAGTACCTTACCGTTTTCCACTTTCAACTCTACTGGATTTGGTCCGGCACCTTCTGCTTTCACACTGTTTTCTACATACTCTAAGCCTTCGGGTAAAATATCTTCTATTTTCACCTCTGTTAGCTTTCCGTTCTCTACCGTATTTTTAAAGCTAATTCGGTATTCTACTTCTTCTCCTAACTTCGGCTTCTTATTGTTTACGCTTTTCTTTGCTTCAACTTTTCCATCTTTATGCTGCGGAATAATTTCTGCCTTCGGTGTTTCTGGCGGATGTTTCGTATCGCTCACAATCGCTTGATTGACAATTGTATCGCTCACTTTACCTTTTACTTTCACTTTAAAAGTAATACTTCTCTCTTTTGTATCCGTAATCTCTGGATACTTCGCCAGTACCTTGCCTTTTTCCACTTTCAATTCCACTGGATCTGGCTTAGAACCTTCTGCTTTTAAACTATCTTTCACGTACTCTAAGCCATTTGGTAAATCATCTTCTATTTTTACCTCTGTTAGCTTTCCATGTTCTACCGTATTTTTAAAACTAATTCGGTATTCGATTTCTTCTTCTAACTTCGGCGCTTGATTATTTACCATCTTTTTCGCTTCAAGTTTTCCATCTTTATACTGCGGCGTAATTTCTGCTTTTGGTGTTTCTGGTTTGTTTTTTGTATCATCAATAATTGCTTTATTGACGATTTTTTCGCCAACTTTTACTTCTTCTTTTACTATCACTTTAAAAGTGATACTTCTTTCTTCTGTATCCGCAATCTCTGGATACTTCGCCAGTACCTTACCGTTTTCCACTTTCAACTCTACTGGATTTGGTTCGGCACCTTCTGCTTTCACACTGTTTTCTACATACTCTAAGCCTTCGGGTAAAATATCTTCTATTTTCACCTCTGCTAGTTTTCCGTTTTCTACCGTGTTTTTAAAGCTAATTCGGTATTCTACTTCTTCTCCTAACTTCGGCACTAGATTATTTACGCTTTTCTTTGCTTTCATTTTTCCATCTTTGTGTGATGGCGTAATTTTTGCTTCTGGCTTTTTTGAATCTTTCGTATCATCAACAATTGCCTTATTGACGATTTCCTTGCCTACTTCCGCTTCGTCTTTCACCTTTACTTTAAAGACGATACTTCTTTCTTTCATATCCGTAATATTTTCGTATTCAGCGATAACTTTTCCATCTTTCACATGTAACTTTACTGGAGCCGGTTTATCGCCTTCCGCCTTTTCACTATCTTTTACATACTCTAAACCGTTAGGGATTGTATCTTCTATTTTTACCTTTTCTAGTTTTCCGTTTTCTACCGTATTCTTAAAGCTAATTCGGTATTCAACTTCTTCTCCTAGTTTTGGTGATCGATTGTCTACTGTCTTCTTCGAATCAATTATTCCATCTTTATATTGCGGAGTAATTCTTTCTTCTGGCTCAATCGGTGGATGTTTCGTATCATCAACAATTGCTTTATTGACAATCTCTTTACCTACTTTTGCTTCTTCCTTCACCTTTACTTTAAAGACGATACTTCTTTCTTTCGTATCCGTAATATCGATATACTTAGCTTTAACTACCCCAGCTTCAACTGTTAATTCTACTGGACCCGGTTTATCGCCTTCAGCCTTAATACTATTTTCTACATATTCAAGACCTGTTGGAATTGTATCTTCTACTCGCACCTCTGCTAGTTTTCCGTTCTCTACCGTATTATGAAAACTAATTCGATATTCGATTTCTTCTCCTAGCTTCGGCTTTTCATTATTAACTACCTTTGTAGCGGCAATTACACCTTTTTTACTTTGCGGTGTAATAACAACCTTTGCATCAGTCGGATCATGTTTCGGATCTTTTGCAACTGCTTTGTTTACAATTGCTTCTCCTACTTTTGCCGTCTCTTTTACTTTCACTTTAAAAACAATACTTCTTTGTTCCATATCCGTAATTTCTGGATATGTTGCAGTTACTGTACCCTTCTCCATTTTTAGCTCTACGGGCTCTGGTTTTACACCTTCTGCTTTCAAACTATCTTTCACATATTCAACACCTTCAGGCAACGTGTCTTCTATCATTACCTTTTCTAGCTTTCCATTTTCTACCGTATTATGAAATGTAATGCGGTATTCCACTTCTTCACCTAGTTTTGGTGTTTGATTCGTTACGCTTTTATCTATGGTTACTTTACCGTCTCTATAACCTGGCGTAATTTTTTCTTCTGGATGCTCAGACTGCCCATTCGGATCGCTCACAATTGCTTTATTAACAATTGTCTCTCCTGCTTTTGCCTCTTCTTTTACTTTCACTTTAAAAATGATACTTCGTTCTTTTGTATCTGTAATCTCTGGATATTTTGCGATTATCTTACCATTCTCTACTTTTAGCTCTACTGGATTTGGGCCAGCACCTTCTGTTCTCTCACTACCTTGAACAAATTCTAAGTTAGCTGGCAGTTCATCTTCTACTGTGACTGCCTCTAGTTTTCCGTTTTCCACCGTATTTTTGAAGCTAATTTGGTATTCAACTTCTTCTCCTAGCTTCGGCTTATTATTCGTTGCCATTTTCTTTGCAGCAATTTTACCGGCCTTATACTGTGGTGTAATCTTTTCTTCTAGATTCTTTGGTGGATTTGTTTTATCACTAACAATTGCTTTATTAACAATTTCTTCACCAATCTTTGCAGTTTCTTTTACTTTCGTTTTAAAGACGATACTTCTTTCTTCCATATCCATAATTTCTGGATACTTTGCAATTACTTTGCCATTTTCAAATTTCAGCTCTACTGGCTCCGGTTTTGCACCTTCTGCTTTCAAGCTATCTTTCACGTATTCAAGATTACTTGGTAATTCGTCTTCAATCGTCAATACATCTAGACGTCCATCTTTTACCGTATTTTTAAATGTAATACGATACTCTACTTCATCACCTAACTTCGGTGTTTTATTAGAAGCTATTTTTCTCGCCTCTATTTCTCCCGGAACTTCTTTTGGAAGCGTAACCGTAACATTTGCATCATCTGCAGTTTCATAATTTACCTCGGTACTATCTTTTCCCTTTACCGCAACGATATTTTTTATTGTTGTATCTGATTGTACAGAAGCTTTCACTTTTACTTTAAATGTAATAATAGCACTCTCACCAGGTTTTAAAACACCGCCGTCTTTAGCATCTGCCCCTTCACCCATACGGAAATCAATTTGATTATTTACAAACTCTGCTTCATCATCGCTTGCATTATCTGTTTTATTTCCTTTATTACTTCCAGAAATATATTGTATAGATTCCGGAACATACTCTAAACGATCATCTAATTTATCAAAACCTTTTACATTAGATACAGGTGCTTGGTTATTTTTCGTATCATTTTTCACTTCAATTTGATACGTAAACTCTTCACCAGCTTTAATTTCCTTAACTTCTTTACCAGCACTATCTAACGCCTTTTTATCAACTTGTAAGTTTGGAGCATTATGTTCTGTAACAAATGTAGCGTTATTTAATACGTAAATATCACCATAGCCATTATTTGCTCTAAAACGCATTTTTGCTTCTTTTAAATCATTTTTCACTTGATTCGGTCCTTCAAGATGATACGTATGAATGTCAGTACTGAATGAATTCGTCCAATCCGGATTATATCCTGGATATTTTTTCGTAACAAACTCGTTAGTACCGTCTACTTGTACTTCTGTCATAGACGAATCATTCGCATCATTATCTTTACCGTTAATATTTTTTATCTTTATATATCCAGCACCAAAATCATATTCTCCATAATCATATGCATATCCATCTTTCTCAGCTGGATCACCTTGCGATGAAAAATAACTAAATTTCGCCTTAAAAGTACCTTCTTTGGGTGTATTTATTTTATTAACACTAATATCTGTCCAGGCTGTACTTTTTTGAGAGACTAGCCCTTCCCAAATCTTCATGTCTTTTACTGTTTCTTTATAGTTTTCATAAACTAATATAAGATTCCAGTTGCCCCAGTAATAGCCACCACCATTTTCAAATTTAATCTGTGGTACATTTGCAACTGTCACTGTTTGAGAAATTCCTTGTTTGAGAATTACATTCGTCACATCAGCATATGCAACATATCCCGCGCCACTACTATAATGATTTGCAATATACGGTAAATAATCTGCTTTTCGTATACTATCAGCACTTACTTCAGCGTATTGCGTATTTCCCATTTTTATTTTAACCGGCTGTCTTACATCTTCATCGCTAACTCTATAATCTTTCCTTGCATCACTTGGAGTCCCCATAGCTGCTGTCCAAAATAAATACGCCTTTTTCACTTTACTTCCAGCAGGAATATTAGGAAAAGCTCCTGTTGACGAATTAAAAGTACTATCATCGGTATCAACATCCACAGTCATTTTATTCGTCTTATACCCCAGACTTTGTCTGCCATAATGATCGGTCGTCAAACCAAGCGTCACATTACCAGTCTGCACTAAATTACCAGCAGCAATTGTAGAATACAGTGGATCTCCAAACCCTTGCTTATCTCCTGTTTGGATTTGAACCTTTGAAGCATTTTCTGATGCAGCTTGTACTTCTGTATCACTCTGCTTTGTCGCTGCAGGCGATTGTTTTTTCTCTTTTTCTAGTTGTTTCTCATCTTTAGCTACTGGTTGCTTTACAATTTCTGTGTTGGATGTAGGTTTATTTTTATCTTCTACAGATACTTTTAATTTTTCATCCACTTCTTTAGTTTTAGCATCAGCCGGTGACCCGATATTTTTCTTACTACTGTCAGCCTCATCATCGGCATTAGCTTCAACCTTGTCTTCAGAAGGAACCCCTTCAACATCTACAGACATGCTACCTATTTGCACTTGATCTTTTTGCACACCAATCTTTTGTTTGTATTCTTTATTAAAATGCTGCGTGCGACTAGCTTTTATTAACACAGTCATTTTTTCGTGAGATTTTAAATCTTGAATTTTAAGATTAGAAGAAAGAAGCTTTCCTCCCTTATCTTTTTCTTCAATATAGTAATCATTTACCTTATTTTCAGGTAACTTCTCTCCGTTTACTTTCATAGATTGAGGAAGAAACATAATTTCATTGTCATTATTTTGTTTCATCACCAATTCTTGAATTGGTGTATCTCCCGTATTTTCAATCGTATATTGAAATACGTGCTCCCTCTTAGCTACTTCTCCCCTATATATTTCAGCATTCACTTGCTCTGCCTTAATTCTCACATCATTTCCTTGTAACTCATCCCAGCTTTTTTTATTTATCTCTGTAGCAAAAGCGCTAGGTGAAGGTAATATGATGGATAGGAGAAGTGTAATCATTGTTACGACATTAAAACATTTCAACACTTTTTTCATATTTTCTACCTTTTCTCCTTTCTATATATTTGCTATCCGTCTACTTCATTTCAGTACCCATTTCATCGAGTAGCCGAAAACATAGCAATATATATCCACTCGCAACAATCCGTCCTACGAAGATGTATCATTGAAATCCCTATTTCAACAATACAAATCTCATAGAATATTACTATTTTAATTTATCAAAAATAGCATATATACCGGATACTTATATAAACCTATAAAACACCTTATGGTATAGGCCTATATAACAGTTTAAGGATACATAAAAAGCTTAACATATCCCTTAATCTATTCATACATACAATAGAAAATCTACCATTTTTAGTCATTTCAGTTTGTTGTTTATGATTAAAATTTTCAAAAAACAATAATCGTTACATGTAAAAATATGTTACACTAAACAAGAACAAACGTTCTTGTTTAAAAGGAGGAATTTTTAATGATAAACGAACCTATTATTGTAAAAAAAGAAGCTTTCCAAGCAATCGGCGTTTCGATTACGACGACAAATGAAACAGAGGCATCTACTGAAGGAAAAATCCCCGGGCTCTGGAACCAATACTTCCAAGAACAAATCATGCATCGCATACCAAATCAACAAACGAAAGAAACATTCGCTTTCTACTCAAATTACGAATCAGATGAAACTGGTACATATCAATTTACAATCGGTATGCCCGTTTCTTCATTAGAAGACGTTCCTGAAAATATGACAACTTTAACAATACCTGCTGCTACGTATGCGGTATTTACAACGAGAAAAGGACCAGTTGCTGAAGTCGTTTGTGAGGCTTGGGAATATATTTGGCAATGGTCAAAAGAAAACAAACGTGCTTTTACAACAGACTTTGAGCTTTATGATGAAAAAGCAACAGATCCAACCAACGTACAATTAGATATTTATATTGCATTAGCCTGAACGACAAAAAAGAAGATACCATTTGGTATCTTCTTTTTTGTCGTTAAATAGCCACTGTGCAAACCCAATATTATTGTCTACAATGAGAAAGTGCAGTATAGAAATATTAGAAACTGTATAAAACGATTGTTAATAGGTTTTTTAGTTTAAATTTGTTACATAGAAAGGAAGCAATATGGAGGAACTACAACAAAATAAATCTGCTTTAGAGGGCAGCGGAAAACCGTTATTAAAAAATACGAATTTCCTTTTTCTTTGGGCAGCTACACTCTTTTCAAGTTTTGCTTTAGCCTTTTTTACTTTTTCACAAACGTGGTACATAGCAAAAACATTAAACCTTGAGGCTTCACTCGGTGTTGTTTTCGTAGCTCTTAGTGTTCCAAGGCTTATTTTTATGATTATCGGCGGCGCTGTAGCTGATAAATTCCCGAAAAAAAACATTATGTTTTACTCTAATATTATTCGTGCTATTCTTGTCGCAACCATTCTTACATGGTTCATCGTAGGTGATGTAACACTATATACATTTGCTTTATTCGCTTTATTCTTTGGACTTGCTGATGCTTTTTTCTGGTCAGCTGACGGGTCTATCTTACCTGAGCTTGTAGAAAAAAGCCGGCTAACACAAGCAAACTCACTTACACAAATGACAAACCAAGCATCGGTCATCTTAGGCCCTGTACTTGGCGGAATTCTTATCAAATTTACGAACTATGAAACGATTTTTTCGATCACGATTTTATTACTGATCGTCGCAGCCATACTCGTTCAAAAAATACAATTTACGATGCCAGAGCAGCAAAATACAGACAAAGGCATGTTCACTTCTATTAAAGAAGGAATCTTATACGTAAAGGAATCACCATTCCTTTCAACTTTCCTTCTTTGTAGCGCCTTTTTAAACTTATTTTTAATCGGTCCGATGCAAGTCGGTTTCCCGCTTTTCGTTAAAAATGTTCTGCACGGTGATTCGCTTCAGTTTAGTTACTTAGAAGCGTCTGTAGGAGGCGGAATGGCAATAGGCGCTGTCATTGTCGGTTTAAAAAATATTAATCGTAGACGCGGTCTATTTTGCATTATCATGATGCTACTGTCTGGTGTATTCTTCTTATCCATCAACTTTAGCACCGTACTTTGGCAAGCATTATTAGCTGGCATGTTTTACGGTATTACAATCGCAATGGCTATCGTTCCGCTTATGGCGATGATTCAATCGACAGTAAAAGAAGAAATGATGGGACGCGTAATGAGTTTACTTATGCTCTCATCAATGGGCTTTATCCCGCTTTCTTATGCATTCACATCAATCGCACTTGCAATAGGAATTCCAATCGTAACCGTTATGAAAAGCGGTGCAATCGCCGTTATCGTCTTCGTACTCTTTGTAGCGATTCGTGTTCCAGTTGTAAGAAAGTTTGATTAACTACTTGGAGTCATGTGTTATACGCATGGCTCCTTTTTAAACGGATCGAATAACGATATTCCCTTACTTCTTCTCACAGCTGCTCCCCATTCTAATCCAACCTCTAAAAATAGATCCCGCACTGTACTATATAAAAGAGCCCTAACATTTTTACGGATTTCCCCGTATTTATACGCTCTCACAACACTCTTTACTCGCCAAATGAAGTTTCCATACACTTCTTCATCGGCTAATATTTGCTCCAGTAAAACACCTTGCTCTAGTAACCCGCTCTTTTTATATGCAAGTTCCACCTTACTCCAAAATATATTAATCTTCTTCGGATTACGCGTCATCGGCACAAGTGCGTATATAAAAGGCTTCGGTATATCGTGGCGGCAATACGTCTCATCAAGTTCGTACGTTTCTTTTCTATTCTCTTTTATTTGTGGAATGTTTTTAGAAAGAATTGTTTCCCCCTCATTTTTTTGCTCATTTTCACTACAGCCATCTGCACGATCCTCACTTTCACATGCGGACATTTTCATACGGTCATCCATGCGGTCAATTGCAGATGTAAGAAATACATATAAGTTCGCACTATATCCGCCGCGCCTATGTCTTTCTTTTGTCGCAACACGCTTTATAATTCCTAGCTCCTCTAACTTTGCAATTGAACGGCGTATTGTACGAATACTCTTTCCAACATTTGTAGCAATCGTCTCCATTAACGGACAAGCAACTCCCACTGTTTTCTGTTTCTCATTCACCGCATACTTTCCTAAAAAATGAATAATGCTAGCATCCGTTTTATTTAATTGAAATCGATAATATTTCAACACTTGTTTTTGATATGTATTAAACTCTTCTTTACTTCGAAATTCACTGTATGGTTTCATTAAATTATATAAACTTCCCATTTTTATCACCTCATATATAAGTAAGAGGCAGGAAGAGAAATTGGCGTGATATTTTAATTTTTTTTGGAGGTGACAATATGATCGTAATAAGCGCTTGTTTAGGTGGTATCGCTTGTCGGTATGATGGAAATGACAATCTCGTTTCAAAAATAGAAGATTTGCTGCAAAACGAAGATACATTCCTCATTTGCCCTGAAGTATTAGGAGGACTACCAACGCCTCGTCCTTCAGCTGAAATTATTGGCGGGAATGGTGATGACGTTTTGGACGGAACAGCAAAAGTGATGACAAAAGACGGTGAAGATGTTACAGAAGCTTTCGTGAGCGGTGCTTATAAAGCTCTAGAACAAATTAAGAATTTACATCCAGAATATATTATTTTAAAAGAACGTAGTCCATCTTGTGGTAGTTCTACAATTTACACTGGAGAATTTAACGGGAATAAACAAACTGGTTACGGGGTAACAACTGCTTTATTCAAAAGACATGGATTTACAGTCATTTCAGAAGAGGATTTTGAGAATATAAAAAGGAATTGACCCTGTTCGTCAATTCCTTTTTATCTGTCTTATTTCACGCTTAATTTTTCTTTCACTTTCGCTGGAAGCTCGTCTTTCTTTACTTCTTCCCATGCTGTTACACCTTTTTTATCTGAGTGGTATACGCGTAGGAATGCTTCTTTACGAAGATTTTTCACAGCTGTAAATTCTAATTCTTTTTCTTTACCTTCTTTATCAAATGCAGGTAACTTATACTCGAATGATTTATGCGGCTGACCGTTATCAGCTTTTTCATTCTTCTCAATTCCATCAGTTGTAATTTGAACGTAGTACTCATCTTTGCCCATACGGTTAATATCACAACCAACTAACAAACTTGCAAATACAACTAAAATACTAAACAGTGCAATGTATCTTTTCATTTCCTTCACCTCATATGTTTTTTCTTATATTCTTATCTTAAAGCCTGAAGCTTAAAGAAGAAATTCAAAAACATGACATGAACATTACACTTTTGTAAGATAATAATTATTTCTTCACTCTAGAAACTGTCATCCCGTCACCAATTGGAATGAGTACGGATTCTAAACTTGGATGAGTTGCTACTACTTCATTAAATTTCTTCATAACTTCTGTATAACGTTTTTGTTTCGCACCTTCATCCACTACACTACCACCAGCTAGAACATTATCTGTAACAATTAATGCGCCTGGCTTAGCAAGCTGGATGCAGTACGCTAAGTAATTTTCATAATTCTCCTTATCAGCATCGATAAAGAAGAAATCAAATCGATTATTACCTGCAGCTAATTTTTCAAGACTTTGTAAAGCAGCACCCGTCATATACGACACTTGTTTTCCAAATCCCGCTTTATGTAAATTGCTATGTGCTATCTCTGCATACTTTTCTTCTAATTCAAGAGAAGTTAACGTCCCTTCTTCTCCAAAACCTTTCGCAAGACAAATGCCGCTATACCCACCTAATGCACCTATTTCTAAAATATCTTTCGCTCCAGAAATGGAAACTAACATCGTTAACAGTTTACCCGAAGAAGGTGATACCGATATCGGCGGCATTTCGTTTTCTTTTATAGAAATAATCACTTCATCCAAAAGAACATCTTGACCACAAAATACAGAATCAATATAACGATTAATTTGTTTCATCAGATGCAGTCCCTTGCTCTAGATTTGCCTTCTCATCTAACGTAGGCGTTTCTTCTGTTTCACTTTCATGTATTTCAAATAGTTGTGTAAATTCATTAATGACCATATCAATTGCCTTTAATTCCCCGATTAAAATTTGCTGAATAGACTGGAATTCTGGTTCGCTTAACTGTTGTTTAATCGTTGTACGCTTCAAATTCATCATTTCTAAAAAGGCAATCGCTCTCCCGCGTCGAAATGTTTTCGGCCCGCGATGATGAGATCCATCTCTCCCCCTATGACGATCACCACGGTGACGACCTTCTTTCATGAACTTATCTTCTCTCATTTCAAATCCCCCTTTGTATACAAATGTATACATTTGTTTTACACTTCAAAGTGTATACGTTTGTATACAAAATGTCAAAACAAAAGAAAAAACGCTAATTATGTGAAAAGGGATTTCTAAATAATGAATTGAATATATATTTATTGTTTTTAGCTTTTGAGAGGAGAAATAATATGAACCCTATTTTATTAGATGTTCCGTTACAAATAGAAACAGACAGACTCATTCTTAGAGCACCACTCCAAGCTGGTGAAGGGAATATAGTACATGCAGCTATTAAAGATTCAATTAATGAATTAAAGCAATGGTTGTCTCTATTCCAGTCCATTCCTACTGTTGAAGAAACGGAAATTCTTCTAAGAAATGCGCATATAGATTTTTTGAAAAGAGAAAGCTTTCGCTATCTTATCTATCATAAAGAGACGAATGATTTTGTTGGAACTGCTAGCCTTCACAGGGTTGATTGGAAGGTTTCTAAATGTGAAATTGGATACTGGATTAACACGCGGTTTAGTGGAAATGGATATATGACAGAAGTAGTAAATGCGTTAATAAACCTTGGATTTCAGTTATTCGAATTTAGAAGGATTGAAATACGCTGTGAACGTAATAACACGAAAAGTCGTGCAATCCCTGAAAAACTAGGTTTTGAACTTGAAGGGATATTACGTAATGAAGATCTTTCAGCTAACGGCAAACAACTAATTGATACTTGCATCTATGCAAAGGTAAAGTGAAATATTGATTAGCCTTGGTAATCGGGCTTTTACGGCACAAGAAAAAGACCTCCTTAACGATTTTATTTCATCGCTAAAAAGGTCTTTTTCTATTTCTGCTAAAAACTTAGCACTCTTCCGGCTTACCAGCATTCGTCGCTGTACGGAAAGATGATCCACATCCGCATGATGCGATTGCGTTTGGATTGTCGATTGTGAATCCGCCGCCAAGCATAGATTGTTTATAATCAATTTTTACTCCTTTAACAATTGGAGCACTTTCTGTATCGATAACAAATTCAACACCGAAAAATTCAAGAACTGTGTCGTCTTCTTTTGGTTCTACTTCAAATCCTAAGCCGTAAGAAAGGCCAGTACATCCGCCGCCATGTACAGCAAGGCGCACGTACTTCTCTCCATCTTCAGCATCTTTTAACATATCTTTAATTTGAAAAGCTGCTTGTTCTGTTACTTCAATCATGAAATACACATCCTTTCTGTTCTCATTCTATTATACATCTTTACGCTTCTATCTTGTACTCATACACTCCGCGGCAAATTACTTCCGCTGGTCCTTTCATTAACACATTGCCTTCTTCTGTCCATGCAATCATTAAATCGCCACCAGCTAAATGAACTGTAATTTCCTTACCACGTTCCATCTTTCCATTTAAAATAGAGGCTACAACCGCAGCACACGCCCCTGTTCCGCAAGCTTGTGTTACACCAGATCCTCGTTCCCAAACGCGGAAGTTCATTTCTTCCTCATTCAAAATCTCGATGAATTCAACATTTACTCGCTCTGGGAACATTTCATGTGTCTCAAGGACTGGCCCAAGTGTTGTAAGAGGTGCTTGTTCTACATCATCGACAAAAATAACCGCATGCGGATTCCCCATTGAAACAGCTGTAAATGCATAACGATGATTATTGTATAAGAAGTTTTCACGAATAAATGGTGTTTCACCTTCACCAAGCATTGGTATTTCTTCACGCGTTAAACGCGGTGCTCCCATATCGATTTTCGCTAACGTAACTTTCCCTTCTTCTACCGTTACTTCCGCCGTTACAATGCCAGCTAACGTTTCAATTGTGAAGACTGTTTCTTCTACTAGTTTATGCTCATACGCATATTTCGCTACGCAGCGTAAACCGTTACCGCAGCTCTTTCCTTCTGATCCATCATTATTAAACATGCGCATTTTCACCGGAGCTACGTCAGATGGACAAATTAAAATCATTCCATCTGCTCCAATACCAGTATTAATATTTGAAACCTTTTCCGCCACAAGAGCTAAATCTTCTTCCGGAATTTGTTCTTCAAACATATTTACATATATATAACTATTGCCAAGACCATGCATTTTTGTAAAAGAAAATTGGCTCATTTGTATTCACTCCAAAAATAGTTTGTTATTTTAAGTATAAAATGCACGCTTTTAGAACACAATATGAATGTCCCCCGTTTCTCATATTTGACAACATTTGGCGATGAGCCATTCTTGCACAAATTGTGTAAGAAAAAAGCCCTTTTAAAAGGGCCTTTTTTTATTTATATTCAGTATTATCCTCCCCTGCGAAACAAAATTTTATCTAATAGAAAAAGGTGCTGCCGATTGCAACACCTTAAAACATTGGATTTTCATCCAAATAATCATATACATTATTGACTAGTTCTTCTACTGTAGCACCTTGTACGACTTCGCCATTTACAAGTGCAAATGGCCCCTCAAAACAAATGCCACAATATCCTAAACAACCATACTCCATTACATCTAAATTCGGATCTTTTTCTAATTTCTCTAAAGCTGCTTGTGAACCACTCGCAAGGTTACCTACACAAAATTCAATTAATGGTTTAATCAAAATTCTCCCCCCTGTACTACAAAACAAATTACCTTCTGACTATCTATAAGAAGAAAACTAAGCTGTCTCTTGTTGTTTTCGTTATACATCCTAAACTATTTAGTTACTTCACTATTTCACTTCAAAGTAGATGGTTTTATTTTATATAACATGCTACTTGCAATAAAATAGTAACTAAAAAGGCAAAACAGTTTACTTTACTTTTCTTCTTATTGTACAACAGAGTATTCATTCATGCATTGTTATTTGTTCACAAATTCGATATAATTTGATTGAGTAAAGTCAAAATATTTTATTAATATAAAATTGTGTGATTAGGGGATATTTCAACAGAAAAGGGGTAATCCATCATGAAACACCTCGTAATACTAGGTGGCGGCTACGGGGGAATGAGAATTCTGCAGCGGCTACTTCCAAGCAACCAACTTCCAGATGATGTACAAGTGACATTAATCGACAAAGTACCATATCATTGCTTCAAAACTGAATATTATGCATTAGTTGCGGGTACTATTTCAGAAACGCATATTCGTATACCGTTTCCTGAACACCCACGCCTCAATATTCAATACGGCACAATAACAAATATTGATCTCGAAGAAAAAGCTGTTCATCTCGATGGCGGTGAAGCGATCCAATATGATGATTTAATTATCGGTCTTGGCTGTGAAGATAAATATCATAACGTTCCTGGGGCGAAGGAATATACACATAGCCTACAATCGATTGAACAAACACGTAAGACATATGAACAATTAAATAGTCTAGAACCAAATGCAACAGTAGCTGTTGTTGGCGCTGGATTAAGTGGCGTTGAAGTTGCAAGTGAACTTCGCGAAAGCCGTTCTGATTTAAAAATTCACTTATTTGATCGAAAAGATAGGATTCTATTCCCATATCCAGAGAAATTAAGTAGATACGTAGAAGAATGGTTCGTAAAACATAAAGTTACTATTATAAGAAACTCTAACATTACAAAAGTAGAACCAAATATTGTGTACAACCACGATGAACCACTTGAATGTGATGCAATCGTCTGGACAGCTGGTATTCAAGCAAATGAAGTTGTTCGAAACCTTCCAGTTGAACAAGATGGTAGCGGACGGGTTGTTTTAACAAAATATCACAATATTCCGAATAACGAGCACGTGTATGTTGTAGGAGATTGCGCAGCACTTCCACACGCACCATCTGCCCAACTTGCTGAAGGTCAAGGAGAACAAATTGTCCAAATATTATTAAAACGTTGGAATAATGAGCCACTTCCTGACGAACTACCTGTTATTAAATTAAAAGGTGTTCTCGGTTCTCTTGGGAAGAAGCACGGCTTCGGTTTACTAGCAAACCAACCATTAATGGGACGTGTACCGAGATTATTAAAGTCCGGTCTTCTTTGGATGTACAAGTATCATAAAGGTTAATACTTTACAGGCTGTCTACTAAGCAGGCAGCCTCTTTTATTCGTTAAAATATAATTATCAGACACATCTTTCTCAATATGGATAATGATTTATTTTTCATTTTCATATTAAAAACTATCGATAAACAGTGTATGCTATTTATAAGTTGTTTTATTTCCTTTAAGACCGAAGTCATTCGGTCTTATTTTTTGTGTTGTAAATACTTTTACAGGAGGCATTCCATTTCACTTATGAACGTAACGAAACTAAACGATCGAATAGAAGCGAAGAAGAAAGAATTGATCTATCTCGTTGAAAAGTACGGATTCACTCATGATAAAGTGATTTCTTTCAGCCAAGAATTAGATCGTTTACTTAACTTATTAATAGAACTTAAGACAAAGAAAAAACGTTGCTCTTTATAACCGTTATCCTCTCTTTTTTGATACGATAGAACTAGAATCAGAAAGGAGCCATTTATGTTTATATTAAAAGACGTTACATATAAAGATATACTACACATTCCTTATTTACAGATTCAAAAAGAAAAAATCACATGTATTATCGGTGAGAGTGGGAGCGGAAAAAGTACATTACTCCGCATGTTAAATGATTTGCAATCTCCAACATCCGGTACAATTGAATATAACGGAAAACTAATTTCTGATTATCCCCCTATTCAATTACGACGTGACGTAGTCATGCTTGGGCAAACGCCTCCTATTTTTGATGAAACGATTAAAGACAATCTATTAATGGGACTTCGTCTTTCTGAAAAACCATTTCCAAATGATGATGCCCTGCGAAGCGCATTAACGACTGTTAGCTTAGAAAAAGGGTTAGAAGACAACGCCGATTCATTATCAGGCGGGGAAAAACAACGACTTGCTTTTGCACGTATCGTACTTATGGATCCACCTGTCTATTTATTAGATGAACCAACCTCGGCGCTAGATAGCGATACAGAACGCCGCGTTATGAAACAATTTACTATACTAGCAAAAGAAAAGAAAAAAACAGTTATCTTCATTACACACTCACAACAACTTCCAGAAGAAATTGCGGACGTTATTATTGAAATTAGTAAAACAAACGGTGCAACTAGAAAGGAAGTGCTCTCAATTGAAGGGCGTTATTGAACTCCAAATTTGGCAACTTGCCGCTGCATATATTTTTATTCTCATATTAATTGGACTTGTAAAATTAAAAGGAATACCGCGCGAGAAACAAATTGCACTCGCAACATTCCGTATGACGATTCAGCTCGTACTTGTTGCTTATGTCCTTACATACGTATTTGAAAATAGTAATCCATTTTATACAATTGCTCTTATTACTTCTATTACTACCTTTGCCATTTTTAATATTTATAAACGAGTTAACATCCCAATGTCAAAAGACTTAAAACGAGTAGCCGCCCTTTCCATGGTTGCCGGATCAATTGGACCACTTCTACTATTTATCTTTGTTATTATCGGTCACGATCCTTGGTATGCACCGCAATACATCGTTCCGATTACAGGAATGTTAGTTGGGAATGCAATGACAGGTGTTTCTCTCGGTGCCAATACGTTCTTAAACAATATGAAATCGCAAAGAGGTCAAATTGAAGGTGCCCTTATGCTCGGCGCAACACCGAAAGAAGCCGCCGCTCCGCTCATCCGTGACGCTTTTGACTCTGCTATTTTACCAACGATTAATTCTATGGTCGGAATGGGGATTATAAGCTTACCAGGCATGATGACAGGACAAATCTTATCTGGTGTATCACCATTTACAGCGATTCAATATCAAATTGCTATCATACTTGGTATTTCAGGAAGCACTGCCTTTGCTGTTATTATCTTCTTACAGCTTGGATATAAAACATTCTTTAATAAACGGTGTCAGTTGAAAGAGGTTGACCATGGTGCGCGATAAATGATGCACTGTTCATAGTAAGTGAAATTATATCGACGATTCGACAAGGAATGTCGACTTACCGACAAAAAATGACAATAAAAAAGAGGAGGCTAATCACCTCCTCTTTTTTATTACTTACGCCTTCTTAACGAATTGTGATTTTAACTTCATAGCTCCGAAACCGTCGATTTTACAATCAATATCGTGATCGCCATCAACTAGACGGATACTCTTTACTTTCGTACCGATCTTCACAACTGAAGAAGTTCCTTTTACTTTTAAATCTTTAATAACAGTAACAGCATCGCCGTCTTGAAGAACGTTTCCGTTCGCATCTTTTACAACTTTTGCACCATCATTATTTTCAGCTTCTGCTTCTTGGCCCCACTCATGAGCACACTCAGGACATACGAAAAGAACGCCATCCTCATACGTATATTCTGAATTACATTTTGGACAATTTGGTAAAGTAGCCATAAATTCATTTCCTCCGTTCATTATTTATACGTAAAAATCAAAATTGATGTTTACATCTCGATAAATAAAATTTGTATAGCATTTCTTTATAGTGCCACAGTCTTACGTTATTGACAAGCCTACCTCAAATTCTCATTTTTTATTGTATTTTACAAAATTTCAATTCGTATGGTGTTTCCAATAAAAAAAGAAGAACCTTCACAAGATTCTTCTTTTCTAAATAAACGCTTTCCCTCTGGAAAAACCACATATTTTCTTCAACGTAAATTTGATACTCTTCTAACTCTTCTTCACTTAACTTCTTATTATTTTCATATACCTCTTGCCACTCGAAATACTCTTCATCGAAATAAACAGCAAATTTTATTTTCACGTTTTTCTTCTCTGTATAACCAGAGCCAGTTATTACATAATGTTTCACATGAAACTATCGACATTCCGAATTACCTTTCTACTATTTTCGACTGGTTTCAAGTGTGGGCGTCTTATGAGAATTTAGCAAAAACAAATATACACGCTATTACGCCGGTACTAGCTGTCGTTCCAATATTACAGGAAAAAGCGTTTCTGCTTCTCGCTTGTTTCTCTTTCTACAACTTGAAACAGTACGATCAATCTAACCGCTACTTACAGCAATATTTGCATTGGGCTGTGTATCTTAATACCGAGAAAAAAGAGCAAGTATCGTTTCGTGAAGTTGATATGTATATGAAAAAGCTAGTAGAAGGTGCAATGTAAAATTACATTGTACCTTCTACTAGTGCTTTATATTCCTCTTGTAACTTTTTAAATTGCTCTTCATACTTTCGTATCTTTACCGTATCCGTTTTCGAATTAAGGATTTGTCTTCTTCTCCCAGTCACCATTATATTTTTTCCTACCATTTCTCTCTACATGTTTCAATTAAATGCAGTAAGTACTTCCTCGTCATATCTGCCCTTCTCCACCTTGAGAGCATTCGCTTTTCTTTTGGATTCTGCCGTATTCTTGCTACTTCTTTTAATAAAAGCTCCCATTCTTCCCCTGAACGTTCTAACAAGTATTGCAATCCTCTATCTTTTGAAACGATTGTTTTATGATCCAGTGTATATAAAATACGTCCCATCGTAACGACTGCTGATTCTACCCACTCTTCTACAAAAAATAAATATGGCTGCTTCGCTTTTTCACTCCAGTATTGTTCTACGTTGTATTTCATTGTATTGACTACATCGTCCCACCTTATTTGAAACGGAAGATCTTCCGCTTCTTTCCCGGTAACTGTAATACCTTGATTTTTCAATGTCCACCATGTGACCGCATTAATATCCCAATGACCTACATCCGCTTTACCATCTGCACAATACACGTACTCATTCATTTCATCATTGTATTTCCCTAAATCAGCAAGCGGAATATACATACCATCCATTCTTTTACCTAACGTACTACCACTAAGTTTCTTATGAAGTTCTACAAGTTGCTGTTTTTCAGCTTCATTCACAGAATCACTTATTACTGTAACAAAATCAACATCGCTCGTTTCTGCATGAAATGCACCGAGTGCGATGGAGCCGTAAATATATACCCCGACTATTTTTTCATCCAAAAAGATTTCTTTTAATTCTACGGTGTACCGCTCCATTAACTGTTGTACTTCTGTTGGTAAAGCATGCTTCACTCTATTTTCCACATCTATCCCTCCAATAAAAAAGAGCCTTTGCGAATTCGCAAAGGCTTCCTGCTTTATAAATATTTCTCGATTTCTTCGTAAACATCCTTCAAACGAGGATTTCCTTCTCCAACAATTTCTCCATTTACAAGAACGACCGGATAAAATAGATCTTCCTCCACTACGCGCTCTGCGAATGCTTTTTTATCCTCATCTTCTTGTTTTTCTTGAAAATCAATATACTCGAAATTAAATTTATTTTCTTGTCCTTCATATTTACGACCAATCGCCGCTTGTAGCCACTCAAACGTTTCTGTTGAAGATGGCATTCCAACGCAGCTCGCACAAATTACTTTCGTCCCATACACTTGAACATTAACCATTTCTTCTCCCCCGCCTCTTGTTTCAACAGCATATTAAGATGTCTTATTACATAAGCACATCATTTTACAAACTTATTCCCTACCCCTATACTGAAAAAACACAATAAAATATTTCGACAATAAAACAAGAAGAGAAAAAATAGATTTTCCCCTCTATCTTGATTATAATAAAACTGATGAAAGGAGTCGATAAAAATGGAAAACCCACATATGGAAGAACAAGTATTAGAAGTATTAGATAAATTACGTCCATTCTTACTTCGCGATGGCGGAGACGTTGAATTAGTAGACATTGAAGAAGGTATCGTAAAATTACGCCTTATGGGTGCATGCGGAAGCTGCCCAAGTTCTACAATCACACTAAAAGCTGGTATCGAACGCGCATTACTAGAAGAAGTACCAGGCGTTATTGAAGTAGAACAAGTATTTTAATCTAAAAGCGGAAGCGGCTCATTCAGAACAGGAGGTCATTGGAGCTCCTGACGAAGAGGCGCTTTTTGCCTCGCAGGAAGGCGCGAAATGGCCGACTGTTCTAGCCGCTGGAGCTGGATATTAATCTAAAAGCGGAAGCGGCTCGTTCAAAATGTGAGGAGGATGGAGCTTCTGACATAGAGGCGCTTTTTGCCTCGGCGGAAGAAGCGAAGCCACCGAACATTTTAGCCGCTGGAGCTAGATATTAATCTAAAAGCGGAAGCGGCTCGTTCAGAATCGCTTCCTAAAAAGAGACCCAAATGGGTCTCTTTTTTTATTCAAATAACACTTCCCCTTTAACATCATAAAACAAAATTGGAAATCCTTCTCAAAAAATGAGATAATTAATACTATAGAATCGTTCACACATATACAGAAAAAACATAGGGGGACGACACATGCCAAGAATGGGGAACACTTTTTTAACAATTCAAGAACTAGAAAAGAAAAAAGAATATTTATTAGACCTGTCATCTGTTATACCAACATGGAATGCGAGCTACCAATTTTTATTTAAAGAAATCCAGCAAGAATTATTGAGTAAAGTAAATGAAAAAATCGAACAGCATCAATTCATTTTAAATATATGTGCAGATCAACAGGTAGGGGCATAATGTATTACATACAATTGTAGTATAAAAAAAAAGAGACCCCATCCGGTCTCTTTTTTATTTTAAGATAGCCAATCTAATTTTTTAATCCCTAACTTATCAACTGGTAAACGAAGTGAGCCATAAAAGTGCTTCATAAATTGCTCAGAGCGGTTCACATCGTGTAAAATGGCTTCTAAGCGATCTCTATATATGCTTTTTTGTTCTTCATTTCCAGTTTGGTAATATCGTTCGACTGTTTCAAAGTAGTGAAGTGGGAACAGGAGCCTTGCAAATAATAAGCGCCAACCAAATGAGGATAGCGAATAATTTCGTTCATAGTCTGTAACAAATTGAACGATTGTTTGCTCCCAGTCTTTCTTTTTTTCTATCATCATATAGCGAATTAATTCTGCCATATCTCGAGTTGGGTGATCATACACCCAGTCGAAAGGAAGTTTGAGGCGCTTCGTTTGATGCCATAATAAGGGTGTAAATCGTTCTTGGCAAATTGTTGCCGCATCAGTCACTTGCGGCGTATCATCCATCTCTGTATCGACAACATACTGGATTGCATTTTCTGCAACTCCTAAGTAATACGGGAAGGATTCAATAAACAATTGATCGAATACGTCTGTAGGGTGGTTCATCACTTGTGATTGCCAAAACTTTTCTAATTGATCGAGCCTTTTTTCCCATAACGCTTTCCATTCACCAATGCGACTTAATTGCTCGATTTCTTCTGGAAAGAATGCACCTCGTTTATGGAATATAGAAAGCTCACTTCCTAATGATGTAGCATGTCGTTCTAACGCACGCATACCTTTTAATAAGCAGTAATTTTGTTCTTCTATCTCGCTTACATAGTAGCCGTGTATAGTCGGAACGAAAGTCGCTACAGTTATATCCCCTTGCTGGTTCATATAGTCACTGAGCTTTTTCATCTCTACAAGTACTTCTTCCTCCATTTCTCCAATTGGAACAAGTACATAAATTTTGTTGCGAATCCAAAAGCTTTTATAGGGGCCAAGGGGGATTAATTCTTTAACATGCATGTGATAATGCTCATAAATATGATGAATCATCGCAGTCGCCACCTATGGTTTTTCTTTATATATATGAGCTTGTGCTCGCCTTTCATTCCTATGCACATGATAAAGCAACGAAACGTATACAAATACTAAAAAGAAAAAAAGGTGATAAACATGAAAGAATCAAATCAACTACAAGAAAGAGCATTACAACTATTACAAGAGCGCGGTGTAACAATTGACGATATTGCTGAGCTTGTTCATTTTCTTCAAAAAAAATATCATCCAAATTTAGAGATGTCAGAATGCCGTTATAACGTTGAGCGTGTATTATCAAAACGTGAAGTACAAAACGCACTGATTACTGGTATCGAACTCGATGTTCTTGCTGAAAAAGGAATGTTAAGTGAGCCGTTACAAGATATCGTAAAACGTGATGAAGGCTTATACGGAATTGATGAAGTGATCGCACTTTCTATCGTTAATGTGTACGGCTCTATCGGTTTCACGAACTTTGGATATATCGATAAATTAAAACCTGGTATTTTAGAATACTTAAATGATAAATCAACTGGAAAGGTGCACACATTCCTTGATGATATCGTTGGCGGAATCGCTGCCGCTGCTTCAAGCCGTTTAGCGCACCGAGCTGATCATTCGGAGTAAAACATGAAAGACCGTCAGTTTCATACTGACGGTCTTTCATATTCCATAATCATAAATTCTCTTCCGCGGCTCAAAAAAATAGGACCTTGCTGAAAACCTATGTTTTTATATAGCTTAATCGCTCTTGTATTAAATGTCGCTACACTAAGTCGAAACATTTTCGGCTTACATCCTTTAACAGCAAAAGCTATCCCAGCTTGAAAAAACAGATTTCCAAGCCCTTTCCCTGTTAACGCCGGCTTCATGCCAAGTCCGATATCAATCACATCTTCTCCACCATATAAATGAGCATCTCTTCCCCCTGGTACTTGTGCATTTTCTCCAAAACAAAAGTAGCCGATAAACTCTCCCTTATCGTCACAACAACCATAATACGTCCCATCTAATAATTCTTCTATTACTTCTTCCTCTCCTGAAAAACTATACAAATCATAAGGTTCCTCATACGTCCACGTATTTATCTCATTTGCTTCTTCTACCGTTAACTTATGTATATCCATCCTTCTCTCCCCTTATCAAATATTCTATATATACTCATTCATTTTTCACACCTCATTTCCCTCCAATCAAAATATGCAGAATTGCATACGCACACCAATGAAACAAATGGTACAATTTCATTTGAATCGCTGTTGCTACACTTCTTGATCAAAGAAAAGGCGTTAAAACGGATATTAGCGCCTTATCAAACTCAAGCAATTGGCACATTTTGTCATCATGAAAGACACTCAAAAGAGTGTCTTTTTTTTATATCTCACGAGGACTTACTCATTTCAAAATATAAACACATAAAATAATGTAACTCTTTACATGCATGAATCCTTTCCTCAAAGTTTTGAAGCAGATTCAAAATAAAAAAGCACTCTTGGCTAGAGTGCTTTTTACTTTCAAATAAGGAGGTTCTATAGTATGGATAGTACTCTCGTATTTAACTTCGGCATTGGTATTGTTATCATTTTATTTGTTTTCTTTGTTCTTTGTATGAGCGGGGTATAGAAAGACGAGTTTAGCTGTCTTTTTATACATACATATGTATCATTTGACTTCCATAACAGAAGTAACCACAATGGTTACATAAATAAAAAAACTATTCACATATCCACAAATAGGAGGAAGAATAATGAAACATGTAATCGTTTATGCACACCCAAATACAGAAAGCTTCAACCATGCGATTTTAGAAACGGTAAAAAGTGAATTAGAAGAGAAAGGTCATGAAGTACGCGTTCGCGATCTATACGAATTAAACTTCAATCCAGTATTAGGCGCTTCCGATTTCATCTCATTTTCTCAAGGAAACACACCAGAAGATATTAAAGAAGAGCAAGCACATATCTCTTGGGCTGATAGCATTACATTCATTTATCCAGTTTGGTGGGCGGGACTTCCTGCTATTTTAAAAGGATACGTTGATCGCGTATTTAGCCACGGCTTCGCTTATGCTTACGGTGAAAATGGTATTGAGAAGTTATTAAGCAGTAAAAAAGGCTTATTATTATCTACAATGGGAAATACGAAAGAGGCATACACAGCAGGCGGTATGTTTGAAGCAATGAAGAAAACAGCAGATGTTGGTATTTTTGAATTTACGGGCATTGAAACAATTGAACATTCATTCTATACAAGTGTTCCTTCTGTGGATGATAATGTGCGTAAACAATATCTTGAAGAAGTTAAAGATGTTGTGAATCGTGCATTTTAATAAAAAAACTCCGGTTGTTAAAACCGGAGTTTTTTATTTCATCATTAGTTTCGGAATATATCTTTGAAGAATGCTTTCTAATTCATTCATATCTTCCTGTCTAATAAGTAAATTTACATTGTCATTCATTTTTTCTCGCCCGCGATATAAAAATATATTTTCTTTTGGATTTTCCCATGTTGATGTTTTATAGCCTTTTAATTCTTCGTATGAATAAAAGTTTAATCCGTCTACTACACCTTTTTCATATATTTGTACACCTTTAATAAGATGGATAGCTATTAAAGTCATAAAACAACTTGCTACAATATAACTACCCGACTGAATAAGAAACTGTTCAGCTGTATCAATATCGCCATTTACGTACTGAGCATATATATACATACATTGTCCAAAGAAATATGCTGGTCCAAGTAACGCAATCCACCGTCTCTTCACTCGTGGATATGTTGCAATAAGTTTTCCTGCACTTTTTTTCATTTCATTTATTTTATATATCTTCCATAGAACAAAAAACAAAACACATAATGTAAAAACAAACATAATACATGACATCCAGTACACTCTGATTCCCTCCTTTTAATATCATTACATATAAATTTTACATTTTATATAACAATAGCACATATGCAATTATGCATAAAAAACAGGTAACCTCTTTCGGTTACCTGCATTTCATTACATCTTCTCAATCCACTCCGTCAAGTTATGCACAACTTGCGTTGGTTGTACTTCATATTCTGTTAACTTCTCCACAGTTGTGACTCCAGTGTGGACAAGAAGGGTATGCATACCAGCATTTACTCCCGCTAAAATGTCTGTATCGTAGTTATCCCCAACCATTAATGCTTCATCTTTTCCCATACCAAGCACTTTTAACGCTTGTTCCATAATGATTGATTCTGGTTTTCCGATAAAGATTGGATCCACACCTGTTGATACTGCTACAACTGATGTTAATGAACCGTTACCTGGTAATAATCCGCGCTCAGTCGGAATGGCAATGTCTCCATTTGTAGAAATAAATGTTGCGCCGTTACGTACAGCAAGACAAGCTTTTGCTAATTTTTCATATGTGATGTCACGATCTAAACCAACAACAACGAAGTCAGGATTTTCATCCACAAGTTCAAATCCTTTTTCCACAAGTGCATCATGTAAGCCCTCTTCACCAATCATATAAACAGTTGCGTCTTGTTTACGTTCATAAATAAAGTTCGCAGTCGCCATACTCGTTGTGAATACTTGCTCTGCTTTCGCTGGAATATCGAAACGAACAAGTTTTTCTGCCACCTGTTCTGGTTTACGCGTTGAGTTATTCGTAACGAATAAATAAGGAATGCCGCGCTCTCCTAATGCTTTTACGAAGTCGCTCGCTTCTTCAATTTGTTCTTCTCCGCGATACATCGTACCGTCTAAGTCAATTAAGTAACCTTTATACATCGATTATGTCTCTCCTTCTATGCTAACGTTCTCACCTATCATACCACTCTTATATTACCCGCTTTTTCCAAAGAAAAAAACGCTTTACCTTAAAGCGCCCCATAACGTTCATTTTTTCTCTTTTACTTGGTAAGAACAACTACAATCGCCCTCACACATGTTTGCTAACGTCTTTACATCTGCTCCTGCAAATAAACGATTATACATCTCTTTTTCATCTTCACATACTTGCGGGAATCTCTCTGCAATTTCCTTTAACGGACAGTTTTGTTTTTCAATTACGAAAGAGTTTTCTCCATCTCTCTTTATTTGAACCATATAACCATTTTTCTCTTGCATAGCTGCTATCTCTTGCACTTTATATGCTAAATTCTTTTGATTACTCACTCGCTTTTGCAACTGTTCTTCCATTCGCTTCGTTCTCTCTTTTAAAACGTAACGAAGTACTTTTTCATCACCCATTCGAGCTAAATCTTCTAGCATATCAATCGCAAATTGCTTATACTCCTTCGGGAATGTATCTTCTCCCTTTTCGCTTAATCCATACAAATAAGTTGGTCTTCCGACATGTTGTCTTACCATCTTGGAATAGATTAAACCATCTTTCTCAAGATTACTTAAATGTCTTCGGATCGCCATTTCGGTAATCTCTAAAACGTCAGCTAGTTCTGCTACTGTGTGCTCTCCCTTTACTTTCAACAATTGGACAATTTCATCTTTCGTCGTACGTGCTTCCCCCATGCTTAACCCTTCTCCCTTTTCTTTCTCACATACAATATAAGATCCCCAAAAAGGTACCTTGGGGATCTTATAAGCATAATTATTCTGGTACAAATGCAGATACAGGTCCTAATTCCTTCTCTAAATAACTGCGAATATTTGCTGGGTATTTCTCTACCACGGCAATATGTTTTTGAATCGTCTTATATAATTCATCATGATTCATTTGAATATAATCTTGCGTAAGCATTTTTCGAAGAAGAATCACTTCTTTCATTCCTTGTCCTTCTTCTGCACTTATCACTCGCTCGTCCATCAAAATATCGATAATATCTTCATAACTTCCTGGATCGCGCATAATAAATCCATCAATCATCGCATTCCCTACATCTAATACACTATCAATAATTAGATGAGTTATACGTTCTAATGCGTAAAATTCAAACTCGGTTTCATATATCTTTTTCTCTTGAAATGTACTTGTTGCTCGTTCTAAACATACTAGCATTTGTTCTATTTTCTTTCTGTCTACAAAATACATGAATGTCACCTACCTGGAAATTAAAGCATTTACATTTTAATTGTAACGCTTTCTTCTGAAAAAATCGACAATTTTTCGAATTCACCTTTTCTCCGTTATTTGTTATAGTTATATTTGTATGATTTTTGAAATTGGAGGAATGGAATCTTGGAACGTGAACTCGCACTAGAAATTGTCCGTGTAACAGAAGCAGCAGCATTAGCATCCGCACAGTGGATGGGCCGCGGAAAGAAAAACGAAGCAGACGATGCAGCAACTACAGCAATGCGTGATATGTTTGATTCAGTAAACATGGCAGGTACAGTTGTAATCGGTGAAGGAGAACTTGATGAAGCACCGATGTTGTATATTGGTGAAGAACTAGGAACAGGTAACGGTCCAGAAGTAGACATCGCCGTTGACCCATTAGAAGGTACAAACATCGTTGCAAAAGGTCTTGCAAATGCAATGGCAGTTATCGCAATCGCAGATAAAGGAAACCTTCTTCACGCTCCTGATATGTACATGGAAAAAATCGCGGTTGGTCCAAAAGCAGCTGGTAAAATTAGCTTAGATGATCCAATTGAAAAAACAATTGAAATTGTAGCAGAAGCTAACAATAAAAAGATTCGCGATCTAACAGTTATCGTTCAAGAACGTGAACGTCATCAAGATATTATTGACCGTGTTCGTGCAAAAGGTGCACGCGTAAAATTATTTGGTGATGGTGATGTTGGTGCGTCAATCGCAACAGCACTACCTGGGACAGGTATTGACTTATTCGTAGGTACTGGCGGAGCTCCAGAAGGTGTTATTTCTGCAGCAGCATTAAAATGCCTTGAAGGTGAAATGCAAGCTCGCTTAGTTCCAATGAACGAAGAAGAAGAAGCTCGTTGTCGTGAAATGGGATTAGAAGATCCTCGTCAACTTCTTATGTTAGATGACTTAGTATCTGGGGATGATGCAATCTTCTCAGCAACTGGTGTATCTGCTGGTGAGTTATTAGACGGCGTGAAATTCCTTGGCGGAGATTTAGCTGAAACATATTCTATCGTTATGCGTTACAAAACAAGAACGGTACGATTCATTAAAACGCATCACCATTTAGATCATAAACCACACTTAAACTTAGATATTTAATAAAGGAGCCATGTGTATGGAAGAACGTTTCTTTCTGTACGACGATACAGTCGCTACAAGAACTCGTTTCGTTAGCTTTATGGGAGAAAATGAGCGTCATGATTTAGCGCTTTTATACTCTGATCGTCATTACGGTAAAACCATTGTCCTTGATATGCAGCGCAATAAATTTGCAATCATCGGTCCTGACGATTTAAACGAACCAGGCTACTTAGAGCATGCATTTTCTATGACTGAAGAAATTGCAGAAGAACTACGCTCATTTTTATTTGAACTTATATAATTTATCGTATGCACCAGCTATTTTAGCTGGTGTTTTTTCGCTTTAAGTATTTTGAATTTTCAAACCTCTATGTTATAATTAAGAATAAATCTATTTGGATAGAAAGGACGTTATCTACGTATGCCAACATTTACTTTGTGATGGATAAGCAATCGGATAGCATTACTCTCAAAAAAGCACCGTGCTTTTTCAAGGGAGTAGTCTGCCCATTCCCATTACAAAGGAGCGTAACGCATCTGTAGTATGATGTTTACGGAGGTTCCTCTCTGGGGAATCTCCTTTTATTTTTGTCTATTTCTCATGTCTTCATACTACAAAACATCCAAATAGCTGTATTACGTTCCTTTACCACTACTATAAGAGGTGAAGGAAAATGCAGAAAGTACAACTTTCTTGGAGTTTATATGAAAATGAGCAAAACACAATCGAAAAGTATTGTAAAAATTGCAGACGCACTACCCTATTTACTGACACGAATATTCGTAGGCATAACGCCAATGGAAAAAATATATACCGCTTTGCCATTTACAAATGTCCGAAAGATCATACGTGGAATCAAAAACTTCGTATTTATAAAGCATTTACTGATCACGTTGAAACAGTCGATATGACGCAGCAAGATCAAACAGAAACAACTACTACCATTTCCATTACGCAACATAAAGAAAACGGTATAGCCGAAATCACGATCGTATTAGATATCGTTTTCGGTTCACACCGAATGGATAAAGCTTTATCCACATATATTTCCGACTGGAGCCGTACACGTATTGTGGATAAAATTAAAAATGGGGATATTCAATTGAACGGACAACAAATGAAACCAAACGCAATACTTTCTGAAGGCGATTCTATTTCAATTTGTTTATGAGCAAGTAAAAAATCCTCTTACAATCGTAAGAGGATTTTTTTATTTCTTCACTTTTCGTAATACGAAGTGTGCACAACCGAAGTTACAGTACTCGTATAAATACTCTGATAAAGTACTAATTTTCGTATCATATGTCGAACGTTGATTACTATCATCAAAGAAACCGCGCAATCTAAGTTGCTCATAACCCCAGTCCCCAACGATGTAATCATATTTATTTAAAATTTCTGCATAACGCTCTTTAAATGCTTCTTCACTAAAACCATCACGAAAGTTTTTAATTACTTCGTACTGAACATTATTAATGCTCACCGTAGCATGCATCTCTTGCTCTTGCTTTTGCTCCATCATTAACTTCCTCTCTAAGCATTCTTCTTTTTATCGTATCACAAAGCATACCAACCAACAATTTCAAATACAAAAAATTGAAAATTAGTGCATGCTATGGAGAAGGAGGTGATACATCGTGAAAAAACAAATTATACTCTCTCTCCTCACTCTTTCCTTATTTGCAGGCTGTCAATCAACGAATAAAGCCGAAATGGAACGTGAAGAAGGAAGTCGTGTTCTTGTTTCCAATAAAAACGACATGTATCATACGGAAAATACAAATACACGATTAACGAGAGTCGGTTATTCATCTAAACAAAAGCATGAAGTATCTAATAAACAAGTAGGAGCCATTAACCGTGAGAAAGTCGCTGAAATGATTACAAGCATGACAGTCAAACTTCCTGACGTTACAAACGCCGCTACGCTCGTTACCGATGATGAAGTATTTGTTGTATACCGTGCAAACACAACGGATCCAAAACTCGTAGCAGATCAAGTATATAAAGCTGCTTTGTCCATCGTCCCTCGCTATTATAAAGCATATGTATCAACAGACCAAAAGTTGATTTCTCAAATTCAAGGACTTCAATCTGGCGCTTTAAATGATACAGAATATACACAGAGCCTCGACATGCTAAAACGGGAAATGAGCAAAAATCCTCATTTGAACAATACGGGGGATCAAACTTTGAATGATATGATTAAAAAATAAAGAAGATGGAGAAAACCTCCACCTTCTTTATTTTTGACTATTTCTTACGATCCGCATAAACCTCCATCGCGTCACACATAAAATGCGCTAACCCTTCTCCAAACTTATCAATATTTTTCGTGAAGCGCTCATCAGCGACGTACATTTGACCGAGTCCTTTAAAAGCATCTAATGAATATTCACCGAAGTTTTGCAAGTAATCGTACCATACCCCTATTGCTTCCTGTGCCTCTTTAGAATCTGGTGTGCCGTGTCTAAGCGCCGCTAAATTTCTGTAAATCGAATTGAACTCTTCTTGATTGTCTTTTGACATACCTTTCGCATATTCATTCGCTTTATCTACAGCTGCGTCTCCCCATCTTTCACGAGCTTCTTCTTCGTACGGATTATGGCTGAAATCGAAGCCTTCAAATTTCTCTTTATTCGTCATTTCAATCTCTCCTTTTGTATGCTGAATTGTTTTATCAATCGTCGCAATCACATTATCTAACCTAGCACGCTTTTCAAGAAGCATCTTCTTATGAAGCTGTAGTGCTTCTTCTCGGTCAAATGATGGACTCATGATAATTTCTTTAATTTTCTTCAAAGGGAAGCCTAGTTCTTTAAAAAATAAAATTTGCTGCAATGTCTCTAAATTTTCATTGGAATACAAACGATATCCAGACTCTGTCGTCTCGTCTGGGGTTAACAACCCAATTTCATCGTAATGATGCAGTGTGCGCACACTAATTCCAACTAAATTAGCTACTTCTTTTACCTTCATTGTCATGTGTATCTCCCCCTTAATACATACGATAAAGTATGACGCAACGTTAGAGTCAATAATTAATTTCATTTTTTGTTAAAAGTTTCATCTCCACTATATTTCATGCATAATAGATATGTACATATATTAGAAAGCGGTGAAAGTATGGTTTCAAATACTGTAATTGCCAGCATCATCTTTCAACTCATTGTATCGATTCTGGTCCCAATTATTGTACTCGTTTATTTCCGTAAGAAATATAATATTAATTGGAAAATAGTTGGCGTTGGTGTCCTTATCTTTATCGGGTTTACCCAAATTCTCGAAACACCGTTCCACCTATTTATGCGCGGTAATCCAGCAATCGCTCCAATTTTAGAAAACCCATTTGTCTTCGCACTTTATGGCGGACTAACTGCTGGTATTTTTGAAGAATTAGGACGCTTCGTTGCCTTCTTCTTCCTACTAAAAAAATATCAAGAATATAAAGATGGCTTCGCTTACGGAATTGGTCACGGCGGGATAGAATCTATTTTAGTTGGCGGATTCTCTGCATTCCAAGCACTTATATTTGCGAATTCAATTAACAACGGTAGCTTCGCTCAGATGGTCGAAAAAATGCCTGAACTAAGCCGCCTACAGGACATGTTAATCCAACAACCTGCCTACTTATACTTCCTTGGTAGCTTAGAAAGAATTATGGCACTCGTGCTACAAATCGCCTTTACAATGCTTGTTTTATATGCAGTAAAACAGAAGAAGTATATCTTCCTTGTGTACGCTATACTATTCCACGCACTTGTAGACTTCTTCGCGGCACTTTACCAAACGAAAACAATCAACATCTTTGTTGCAGAAGGAATCACCCTTCTCTTCACAATTGGCGCTGTCATTCTTATTCGAAAAATGAAAGAGAAATTAATGAGTGTGCCGGAATAAAAATAACCCACCAGTTGGTGGGTTATTTTTTATATGGATTATCATAGTGATGATAACTTTTCCCCGCTTGCAGCTCCCTCTTTGTTTCTGCATCTATGACGATGTACTTATGAAACTCTTCTACTTCATTTTGAGAAAAGGAAGCGAAAAAATAAACTTGGCGATCAGGGTGAATAAAAGAATCTTGAAACACCACACTACCCCGACAACCCACAGCTGTTTTTTGTAGGAAAGAAAATTCTTCATCAGGCACTTCTTTAAATAAGATTTTTTTTCGAACGCTATATGCTGCATCGTTATATTCTTTATAGATTTTCTGATCTAACTGTTCATAAAATACATCTTCACTCACAAACGATTTATTTTGGTTGCTTGGATAATTTAATTTTGTATTCGATTCTGCATATGTTGTGGACAAGTGTATAAAAAAACAAAGACTAAATACAATACATATCATTTTTTTCATAAGTGCACCTCAAATGTTCATTATCCACATTACTTTTCCACATTTTAAAATCAATATGCCGTTTCCAGTAAAAAGGAATTTTTTCCACATTTGTCGAAGTATATAGCGTCAACTTGAAAGATGGGGATGAATTATGAAGAAATTGATTGTAATACGACATTGTTCAGCAACTGACCAAGAACGTGATGCCGAATTAACGATTGCAGGAAAAAACCAAGCCAACACCCTTGCGAAATTCCTCTTAGAAAACCAACCACAACTAGATCATATTATTTCAAGCCCATTTGTGCGAGCTATCGATTCTATTCGGCCCTATGCGCTCCAAGCTAACTTGTCTATCCAAGAAGATGAACGATTAGCTGAACGCATATTAAGCGACGTTCCAATGGACGATTGGATGCAAAAACTAGAATCTACTTTTACAAATATAGATATTGCCTTTTCAGGCGGAGAGTCGACAAAACAAGCAACGGACCGTGCTATATCGCTTATCCAAGACGTTTTAAAATTAGATCATACTACAACACTACTCGTTACACATGGAAACTTACTGACGCTCATTTTAAAGCACTTTGATCATACGATTGGTTTTAATGAATGGAGAGCTCTAACGAATCCTGATATTTACGAAATTACAATCGATGAACAATGTATTCTAAAACGATTATGGGAAGCACCGTCCGAGTAATATCTCTTTCCAACACATTCAGTTGACGCCACGAGAAGAAACTGTACTAACAATAGAAAGGGGTATCACTCCATATGTACGAAGATGTACTTGCTTTACTACATAAAACAAATGCTTCTTACGAAAAGTTTGAACACGAACCAGTACTCGATTATGAAACAGATCGTATCGTACGTGAAAGGCTTGGCTTACACGGCACTCCAAGTAAAAGCTTATTTTTAAAATCAAAGTCTGGAGATTATTACGTATTTTTTACGTTAGAGGGCACAAGACTCAACCGAGGAGAGATAAAAGAAATAACAGGAGAAAGCTTATCTCTCTGTTCTCCCGATGAGCTAAGAGAAGAAACTGGCTGTACGCCAGGATGTGTCGCTCCTTTCGGTTATTCACAACATGTAACGATTATTGTGGATCGTGCAATTTATGCTTACGACAAAATTTTAATCACACCTGGTGTACCTGAATTTACAATTGAATTATCCACAGAGGAATTAAAGAAAATTTTATTAACATGTCCGAATACTGTTTTAGAGTATAAACAAAAAGAGAGCCAATGATCGGCTCTCTTTTTTCATTATTTTGCTTCTGCTGTTTTTTCTTTTGCAGAACGAACCTGCTCGTCCGCATGGTAAGAAGAACGCACAAGTGGACCAGCTTCACAGTGGCTAAAGCCTTTGCTAAGTGCAATTTCTTTAAGCTCTGCAAATTCTGCTGGTGGGTAATATTTAAGAACTGGTAAATGCTTCTTAGATGGTTGTAGGTATTGTCCAAGAGTTAAAATATCCACATTGTTTGCACGTAAGTCATCCATTGCTTCAATTAAATCTTCTCTCGTTTCACCTAAGCCCACCATAATGCTCGATTTAGTTGGAATATCAGGCTGCATTTCTTTCGCTCGACGTAAAAACTCTAATGAACGGTCATATTTTGCTCTAGCGCGAACTCGGTTAGATAATCGACGTACTGTTTCAATGTTATGGTTTAAAATATCTGGTTTTGCATCCATTAACATTTTTAAGTTTTCTTCTACTCCACCCATATCAGATGGTAATACTTCGATTGACGTAAATGGATTTTTACGACGTACAGCGCGTACTGTTTCAGCAAAAACAGCTGCTCCCCCGTCTTTTAAATCATCACGTGCAACCGCTGTTATAACAACGTGCTTTAAGCCCATTTGTACTACAGAATCTGCTACGCGTTCTGGCTCTTGTAAATCAAGCTCAGTTGGTAAGCCTGTTTTAACCGCACAAAAACGACAAGCACGTGTACAAACCGCACCTAAAATCATAAATGTTGCTGTTTTTCTTACAGCCCAGCATTCATGAATATTCGGACATTTTGCTTCTTCACAAACTGTATGAAGATTCTTAGAACGCATCATTTTCTTTAAGCCTGTATAGTTTTCATTCGTGTTTAACTTAATTTTCAACCATTCGGGCTTGCGCTTATATTCTGTTTGTTTTGTCATGGTTATCAACTCCGCACAATATGAAATAGTTTACCGTGTTCGCTTCTTTCAATGTAACATATCTATTCTAACGTATGAAAGCGATTTGCTCAAATGAAGATTCTAAGATTTTTTCCAATCGTTCCCTATAATGAAATACTCCGTATATCCCACACTAAAAAGAGTGATGTTGTGAAAGGAGTCTATTTCATGCTTCGAAAAATTTCTCTTTTGCTTTCAATTTGCTTTCTTCTCCACCAAAACATCGCTTACGGTGAAGATAATCAGCAAAGCATATACGAAAAGCGCATGGCACTATATAAAGAAACCGAGCAATCTTCAGGCATTCCGTGGTATTACTTAGCTGCAATGGATCAATATGAAAGAAATATACGGAGCGTAAGAAAAGATATTCCGAAAAAACCAGATGCCATCATTTCCCTTTATTTCAAACCAGAAATATGGGCTGGACCCGTTAATGGTAACGACACTCTCCCCCATACAATTTCTTTATTTGGCGGGTTAGGTTTAGATGGTGACAAAGATGGATTTGCAAATGCAAATAACGACCGTGATCTTTTGCATACAGCAGCAACGATTTTAAAAAAACAAGGAACGTCCGAAGACCGTGTTCACATTATGCTTTGGGAATATTATAGACGTGCGAAAACAGTTGAATTAATTACCGAATACGCCCAAATTTATAAACATTATGGACGTATTAATTTAGAAGGAAATGCTTTCCCACTTCCAATTCGTAGCGACCATAGCTACCGTAGTACCTTTGGCGCTGGAAGAAGTTTTGGGGGAAGAAGAGTTCATGAAGGAACCGATATTTTTGCAGGCTATGGCGTACCAGTAAGGTCCACTTGCTATGGCATTATTGAAACAAAGGGCTGGAACCGCCTTGGCGGATGGCGCATCGGTATTCGTGATCTTCATAATAATTACCATTATTACGCTCATTTAGGCGGATTCTCAAAAGAAATACAACTTGGACAAATTGTCGAACCAGGAAAAGTAATCGGATTTGTCGGTAGCACCGGTTATGGCCCTCCCGGCACAGCAGGAAAATTCCCTCCTCACTTACATTTCGGCATGTATAAAGACAATGGCTATACAGAATGGGCTTTCGATCCATACATGCATTTAAGTCTTTGGGAGCGAAAAGAACGCGCAAATACAAAACGATAACCGTAGCAATATGCTACGGTTATTTTTTATTTACAGCTAACTATCCGTTTTCTTTTTATCAGGTACAACAACACTCCCGCTTCCGTAATACGTAGGCACTTCCCCTTGAACAATGCGCGTTGCAATCGGAACATCTTGTTTTACTTTTATTTCTTTCGTATGAAATGGAATAATCACTTGCAACGTGACTTCCATCTCCATAATAATTTGAATCGCTGTCGTATTGATCCCGTGCGGTTCAATTTTTTGTTTAATATCCGTATTCACATGACCAATCGTCGTGAAATCAATTGGAATATCGGGTCCTATATTTCCAAGAAGCGCATTATCCGTTACACGACCAAAAGGAACTGCCATCGTTGCTCCATTTTTTTCAGAAATACCTAGCCCCTTCAAATCACCTTGTTCTACTTGCTGTAAATATTTTTCTATGTATGTGGTCGTTGACGTTACGATTTCATTTACTTGCTTCGTATTTAAATTAATTGTGGATACTTTCCCGTTTTTATCATTTTGCACTTTCATTAATGAATCGACATCGAATCCTTCATTAATTCTATCTTTTACCGCCTTCGTCATAATCGCTGTCGCCATTTTATGCGTCTCTACTTCTCCATATTTAAGTAACGTCGGCTGAATGCTACTATTCACAATCCATAATCCTTGCACGAGTAATATAACAAAAAGAATAAACGACATAAGCAGTATGTACCGAAAGGAAATAGGCCCCCTTCGAAACCGCGAATTTTTCGAACGAAATATACTCATAAAAAAACCTCCTTCTTATATCATTTCTATGCAAGAAGGAGGGACGATATATGCTTATCTCATTTTTAATAATGCTTCTTTTCCGATTGTGCCAGCCGTAATACCTAAAGCTTCGGCTTCAATCGTTACTGATTCTAGCGGTGCTTCAAGAAGCTGTTCAATCGTTCTTACACCAACCGCACGGCCAGCAATAATTCCTCGATCCCCTAACTTCTCATTTAAAAGACCTACATCTAATGCACCGCACATAATATATCCTTTATCGCTCATTACAGCTAGCAAATTTGTCTTTGGAAGTTTGACGCTAACCGCAATAAACGTATAATTATCGATTATAATTGGCTCCACATTAACCATAGTTCACACTCCTCTCTTTCTTATCTGTATGACAAGAGAAAAATGAGTGTTACAAGTAACTAGCCTATAGTTTGACGGAAGATGTATGAGTTATCAACACGTCTGTTAACACATCTCTGAGTAACTCTGGCATATAATATTGTTTGTCAGAAAGTGTGGATAGCTCTGGGTATAAATATCCGAATGTAAACATATCAATCGTTCCTACCGTATATATACGATCTAATTCCAGCGATTGCCCGTTAATCAATACATCTTCGAGTAAAATTTTATTCCCAGGAATCGTATCTGGAATAACTTCTACACCAGCGTAAATCATTTTCCCCATCACTTTCCCGCGAAATCCAAATCCCTTTACCTCAAGGTTCTCCATATTCGGACGACGCGCTTTCAAAATAACTTCTCGTAACATTTTCCCTGGCACTTTTAATAAACATGGATTAATGGGGTGTGGACAAATTCTGTGAATATCTCCGCGCGTCACAACACCTTCATTTAATCCCTCTAATAGCACACCAGCGTTCACCATGCCGATTTCTGCACCACACCACGTTTTCAGCGCACTTGCTAACATGTGCGAAAATGACGTCTCCTGAAACCAATCGACCGGTAATGCTTCCTTTAAATGAACGACAGGCTCGGCCATAATCTGTTTACTTTCTTCCTGCAGCACTTCAATTGTGGATAACGGTTTGCTATAAGCACCTAAACGTTCTGTCTTAATCGCTCTACCGTCCTTTTTCAACAGCTTCTTCGTCTCTTTATCCACAGTAAGCTGGACGTGCCCAACGTAACGTCCCCACTTTTCACAACAACAAAGTAACGTATTATTCATAAGAACGCCACGCTCAAATAAATGGTGCGTATGTGCCCCTAAAATAACATCTATATCATAATGCTCCGCCATATACTCATCCATGCTTTTTCCAAGATGAGAAAGGACCACTGTAATATGAGCCTCATCTCGCGCTTCTTCTAAAATAGACTCTAAATGGATAAGTGGATCTTCAATATGCCAATCGAGCATATGATAAAACTCTGGATACGCTACCGTTAACCCGATAAAAGCAATCGTAATCCCATCTGTCGTTGTATGTAATTTATAAGGCTTTGCCCACTCCGGACGTACCCCTTCTTTTTCAAATAAATTCGCGACGAGCACCTCAAATCCAGCATCATCATATAAATGATTCAAATGCTCCTTCGCTAACGTAATTCCTTCATTATTTCCGATCGTTACATAATCATATAACGCCTCATTTAAAAGCTTCGTATTGCCAAGTCCATTCGTCGCTTCCGAAATACTATGAAAACGATCCACATGATCGCCGATATCAACCGTCAAAACGGTCTCTCCCGCTTCCTGTCTCCGCTTTTTCTCTCCTTGTACAAACCGAGAAATTTGCGGCCAATTTTCAAAATGACTATGTATATCGTTTGTATGATAAAGGTGGATGATTGTTTCTTTATTTATATTCAGAGAAAAAACCTCCTCTCAGTTCTTTACTGCCATTTACGCTACGCGTACGCAATAATCCTGTAAATACTTTTCGTCTTTTCTTGCTATTTTACATTGTACTCGCATTGAGAGAAAAAGCAAAAGATTGCCCTTTTAATGTGAGGAACTTTATTTTTTCAAATCTGTGGATTAGTTAGAGGGGCAATATTTGTCAGGAAGTTTACTGGGCGGCTTGGCGAAGAGTGTTTGCCAGCTCCTATATGGAAGATTATTCTGTACATATACCTTGTAACACGACATATGTCGTGTTACACTTTCATCATAAGGTGGTGAACCATAAAATGGATAAAGAGATATTAAAAGGAAGTATTGATATTTTACTTCTCTCCATCATTAAACAGCACGATACGTACGGATATGAAATTATTCAAAAACTAAAAGAAAACAGCAATGATTTATACACGATGAGCCAAGGTACACTCTATCCAGCACTCAAACGTATGGAACAAAAGGATTTAATCAATTCCTACTGGGGTGAATCTGAAACTGGTATGAAACGAAAGTTTTATTGCATTACTACGAGCGGAAAGAAAATTTTAGAAGAAAAACTAACAGCGTGGAATTCAGTTACAGCTCTTATTAAAACTTGTCAGAAAGGGGCTTTAAATTAATGACGATTGAAAAATACATACAGAGTATCGTTCAAAAAACAAACCTATCGCAACCTGATAGAGACGAACTTTACTTCGAAATTTACGATCATCTTACAAGCTTAAAACAAGAATTTCTCGATCAAGGAAAATCTGAAGAAGAAGCGACTACATTAGCCATTCAAAATTTTGGAGAAGCCTCTACTTTAGGAACTGAAATTGAAAAAGCGATGCAATCTTCTACGCAAAAATATGTACAGTGGATTGGTTGGGGATTGTTTTTACCATATTCTTTTGTTTTATTATTTAAACTATTGCTCGGAAGGCCAGCTTTTTACTTTGGTAATCTGAAGTACTTCTTTGAAACAGGTGACTGGCATTCTATACACGGTGGGTTAATAAACTTGGTTCCTTTCAGAAGTACAATCCGCTATTTAACTGAATTTGATTCTTATAATCTAGACATCGTACTTATGAATACATTAGGAAACGTCCTCATATTTATCCCATTCGGATTCCTTCTACCTTTATTATTTAAACAAATAAACAATGTAAAAATGGCATCAAAAATTTTCATTAAGTTTATTTTATTAATTGAATCGTTACAACTCCTTACTTTTACTGGTGTTTTCGATATTGATGACATCATATTGAATATGTTAGGTGCTTTAATTGGATATGGTTCTTTTGTTGGGATGAAGTATATTTTGGACCGTGTTAAGTCTGTGGATAAAGTGGATACGATTTAGGTTTGAGGTATACGGTCTGTTCTTCCTGTCGTAATTTGTTGATAAGTCGATATTCCTTGTCGAATCGTCGATATATTCCGAGTTATGATCGATATATTTGAAAAATCATTGATATATTTAACTGAACATCCGCCTGGATATCCCAGCCTGAACTGAATCGCCCCCAGCACAACATAAAAAAGCGCCCTGCATAGCAGGGCGCTTCCACTTTTATCTATTATCCAGTTCCAGCGGCTAGAATGTTCGGTGGCTTCACTTCTTCCTATGAGGCAAAAAGCGCCTCTACGTCAGAAGCTCCATCCCCCTCACATTCTGAACGAGCCGCTTCCACTTTAAATATTACCCAATAGAACCTTCCATCTCAAACTTGATTAGGCGGTTCATTTCAACTGCGTATTCCATTGGAAGTTCGCGAGTGAATGGCTCGATGAAGCCCATTACGATCATTTCTGTAGCTTCTTGCTCAGAAATACCGCGGCTCATTAGGTAGAATAATTGTTCTTCTGATACTTTCGATACTTTCGCTTCGTGCTCAAGTGAAACGTAATCGTTTTTGATTTCGTTATAAGGAATTGTATCAGATGTAGATTGGTTATCCATGATTAACGTGTCACACTCGATGTTAGAGCGAGAGTTTTTCGCTTTTGGTCCGAAGTGTACGATACCACGGTAAGTTACTTTACCACCATGCTTCGCAATCGATTTAGAAACGATTGTTGAAGACGTGTTTGGTGCTAAGTGAATCATTTTCGCACCAGCATCTTGGTGTTGGCCTTTACCAGCAATCGCGATAGATAATGTTAAACCACGAGCGCCTTCGCCTTTTAAGATAACTGCTGGGTACTTCATCGTTAATTTAGATCCGATGTTACCGTCAATCCATTCCATCGTTGCGTTTTCTTCACAAACCGCACGTTTTGTAACTAGGTTGTATACGTTGTTCGCCCAGTTTTGGATTGTTGTATAACGGCAATACGCATCTTTCTTAATGATGATTTCTACTACCGCACTGTGAAGTGAGTTAGTCGTGTAAACAGGTGCTGTACAACCTTCTACATAATGTACGTGTGCGCCTTCGTCTACGATGATAAGCGTACGCTCGAATTGTCCCATATTTTCAGAGTTAATACGGAAATACGCTTGAAGTGGTGTATCTACCTTAATACCTTTTGGAACGTAGATGAATGATCCACCAGACCAAACTGCAGAGTTTAATGCAGAGAATTTGTTGTCTGTTGGTGGGATTACTTTTCCGAAATGCTCACGGAAAATATCTTCGTTCTCTTTTAATGCGCTATCTGTATCTTTGAAGACGATTCCTAGAGCTTCTAGGTCTTCTTTCATGTTGTGGTATACAACTTCAGATTCGTACTGTGCAGATACACCAGCTAAATATTTTTGCTCAGCTTCTGGAATACCTAATTTATCAAATGTTGCTTTAATTTCATCAGGTACTTCATCCCAAGACTTCTCAGATTTCTCAGATGGTTTTACGTAGTACGTAATTTCATCGAAATCTAAGTCGTTTAAGTCGCCGCCCCATTGTGGCATTGGCATTTCATAGAACTTATCCAGTGATTTTAAACGGAAGTCTAACATCCACTGTGGTTCTTCTTTCATACGTGAAATCTCTTCAACGATCTCTTTTGTTAAACCGCGTCCAGCACGGAAAATCGAAACGTCTTTGTCTTTAAAACCATATTTATAATCGCCGATATCTGGCAGTTGCTTCGCCATGTTGGTGTGTCCCTCCTTAGATAACCTCGTTTTTAGGAACCTTTAACATTACTTATCTTCGTTTAAGCCCTTTTCTAACGCTTTCCACGCTAATGTTGCACATTTAATACGTGCAGGGAACTTGCATACGCCTTGTAATGCTTCAATATCTCCTAAATCAATGCTGTCATCGTACTCTTTTCCTAGCATCATGTCAGAGAAAATTTTAGAAAGCTGAAGTGCCTCTTCAATTTTCTTACCTTTTACTGCTTGTGTCATCATTGAAGCTGAAGACATTGAGATGGAACATCCTTCTCCTTCAAACTTCGCTTCTTGCACAATACCTTCTGCTACTTTCATCGTAAGTTGAATACGATCGCCGCAAGTTGGATTGTTCAAGTTAACTGTAACACTATCTTCTAACACGCCATGGTTACGAGGATTCTTATAATGATCCATAATAACTTGACGATATAACGTATCTAAATTATTAAATGACATTTGTGAAATACTCCTTTGTCTTGATTAGCGATTCAACAAATGTATCAATTTCTTCTTTTGTATTATATAAATAGAAGCTCGCACGTGCTGTAGAAGAAGCTTTCAGCCACTTCATAAGCGGTTGTGCACAGTGGTGTCCTGCGCGAACCGCAATGCCTTCTACATCTAATACTGTCGCTACATCGTGAGGATGTACGTCTTCAATATTAAATGTAACAAGACCAGCGCGATGCTTTGGACCATAAATTGTAACGCCATCTACTTCTGATAGTCTTTCTAAAGCATATTGCGCTAATTCATGTTCATGCTTTTCAATATTATCAAGACCGATTTCTTCTAGGAAATCAATTGCCGCTCCAAGTCCGATGGCATTACCGATAATCGGCGTACCTGCTTCAAACTTCCACGGAAGCTCTTTCCAAGTAGATTCTTGTAAATCTACGAAATCAATCATTTCACCGCCAAATTCAATTGGCTCCATATTGTTCAGCAATTCTTTTTTACCATATAATACGCCGATACCTGTAGGTCCGCACATCTTATGAGCAGATAATGCGTAGAAATCACAGTTCAAATCTTGTACATCCACTTTCATATGAGGTGTACTTTGTGCACCGTCAACGACCATAATTGCGCCATTTTCGTGTGCGATTGCTCCGATTTCTTTTACAGGGTTAATCGTTCCAAGCACGTTTGAAACTTGCATAATAGAAACGATTTTTGTATTCGGTGTAACTGTTTGACGAACATCTTCTAAAGAAATTGTACCGTCTGGTTGAAGCGGAAGGTATTTTAAAGTTGCACCAGTTTTCTTCGCAACTTGTTGCCACGGAATGATGTTACTATGGTGTTCCATGTAAGAAATAACGATTTCATCGCCTTCTTTTACATTTTCAAGACCATAACTAGCCGCTACTGTATTTAATGCAGTTGTCGTTCCGCGCGTGAAAATAATCTCTTCCATTGATTTCGCATTAATAAACTTGCGAACTTTCTCGCGTGCACCTTCATACGCGTCGGTAGCTTTCGTACCGAGCGTATGAACACCGCGATGCACGTTAGAATTATATTCTTTATAGTAACGTTCTAACGTTTCAATGACTTGAATTGGTTTTTGAGAAGTTGCTGCACTATCGAAATATACAAGTTGTTTGCCGTTCACTTTTTGATCAAGAATTGGAAACTGTTTGCGTATTTCATGAATATTCATTAGCGAACTTTCCTTTCAATTACCTCAACAAGCTGTGCTTTTACTCCTTCAATTGGAAGCTCATTTACTACAGGTGCTAAGAATCCATGGATGACTAAACGTTCTGCTTCGCGTTTTGGAATACCACGGCTCATCAAGTAGTATAATTGGTACGGATCTACGCGGCCTACTGAAGCTGCGTGACCTGCCATTACATCATCTTCGTCGATTAAAAGAATTGGGTTTGCATCCCCACGAGCTTTCTCATCTAACATAAGAACGCGAGAAGATTGTTGTGCATTTGATTTAGATGCACCATGTTCAATCTTACCAATTCCGTTAAAGATAGATGTTGCACTATCTTTTTGTACACCGTGTTTTAAAATCCAACCTTCAGAGTGTTTACCGAAGTGAACAACTTTAGTTGTAAAGTTTTGCGTTTGGTTACCACGGCCAATTGTTACTGTTTTCGTATCAGCATATGAACCGTCGCCCATTAAGTTTGTAACGTTCTCTGAAATTGTGTTTCCGTCATTCATAAGGCCTAGAGCCCAATCAATGCGGCCGTCGCGTCCTACAACACCGCGGCGGTTAACGTAAGTTGTTACGTCTTTTGCTAATAGATCAACCGCACCGAATTTCACTTGTGCGCCTTGTTCCACGATTACTTCTGCTACGATATTTGCAATACCTTTAGCATTTTCATTTGCAACGTAGTTTTCTACATAAGTTGCAGTACTGTTCGCATCAGCTACGAATAATACGTGGTTATATACGTTAGCTTCTTCGCCGTCTACTAAGAATACAGCTTGAAGTGGAGTTTCAAGAACAACGTTTTTCGGAACATATACGAATGCACCGCCGTTGATTAATGCAGCATGAAGTGCAGTTAAACGATGCTCGTCTACCTTCACGCCGTCTTTCATTAAATACTTTTGTAATAGTTCAGCATGCTCTGTTGCAGCTGTTACGATGTCTGTAAAAATAACACCTTTTTCTTTTGCTTCGTCTGCTAAAGAAACGAACGCAGTTGTACCAGTACGTTGTACTAATACGCTGTTATTTTCATCGATTAAGTTTTTCACTGCTTCTGGAAGCTCTGTTAAAGAACTTACAGGCTCTTGCTTAGCAGCGTCGCCTTTTCCGATAAAGTCCCATTTCTCAATTTTCGTTTTATCAGGCGTTGGCATTGGAAGTTCAGTTGCTTGTGCAAGAGCTTGTAAGCGGAACTCAGTCAACCAAGCAGCTTCGTTTACTTCGCTTGCGCGTTGACGGATTGTTTCTTGATCGAAAGGTAATGTACCGATTGTCATGTTTATGCTCCTCTCTTACGCTTCTTGCTCTGTTGTTTCGTCTTCAATACCTAATTCTTTTTTAATCCAGTCATAACCTTCAGCTTCTAGACGTTGTGCAAGCTCAGGGCCACCAGATTTAACGATACGACCGTTCATCATAACGTGAACGAAGTCTGGAGTGATGTAGTTTAATAAACGTTGGTAATGCGTAATCATTAGGCAACCGAACTCTTCGCCGCGCATTTGGTTAATACCTTTAGATACAACTTTTAATGCATCGATATCAAGACCTGAGTCGATTTCATCTAAGATTGCGATTTTTGGCTCAATCATCATTAATTGAAGAATTTCGTTACGTTTTTTCTCTCCACCAGAGAAACCTTCGTTTAAGTAACGTTGTGCCATTTCTGGATCCATTTCTAGGAATTCCATGTTTTTATCTAATGTACGGATAAATTTCATAAGAGAAATTTCATCGCCCTCTTCACGACGTGCATTAATTGCAGAACGTAAGAAGTCAGCGTTTGTTACTCCGCTAATTTCACTTGGATATTGCATTGCTAGGAATAGACCTGCTTGTGCGCGCTCGTCTACTTCCATTTCTAATACATCTTCACCGTCGATGATGATGCTACCTTCTGTTACTTCATACTTTGGGTGACCCATAATCGCAGAAGATAAAGTTGATTTACCTGTTCCGTTAGGTCCCATAATTGCGTGGATTTCTCCACCTTTTACTTCAAGGTTTACACCTTTTAAAATTTCTTTGCCATCAATTGATACGTGTAAGTCTTTAACCGTTAATGTAGAACCAGCCATCTCAATACCTCCATTAATCCTATATATACATTTTAAAAATTCCTAAAACGTTCATATTCTCATTTTATTCTCATTCTAATCTTATATCAAATAAAATGATATCGCAAACGACGAAAAAAAGTAACAATTTTTTCACAAATGTATATAAGTATTTCCCTTGCATCCTTATATGATACACCTTTCTTCTTATTTATATAAAGAAAAAAGGACTGGTAATTTTCCAGTCCTTTCCTCATATTTATTCGCTTACCGGAAGTACAGCACCTTTATATTCTTTATTAATAAAATCTTGAATTTCTTTTGAATGCAGTACTTCTACTAATTCTTTAATTTCTTTTTTCTTCTCGTCACCTTTACGAACTGCAATAATATTTGCGTACGGGGAGTCTGATCCTTCAATCGCAATTGCATCCTTTGTTGGATTTAACTTCGCATCAATTGCATAGTTTGAATTAATGAATAAAGCATCGCCTTCATTATTTTCATACAGCTTTGGTGACAATCCAGGCTCTACATCTGTTTTAAACTTTAAGTTTTTCGGATTTTCTACAACATCTTTCACTGTTGCCTTAACAACATCTACGCCATCTTTTAATTTAATAACGCCGCCTTTTTGTAATAATGCGAGCATACGGCCACGCTCCGCTACGTTATTACTCATAATAACTGTTCCGCCATCTGGAAGTTCTTTTAAACTTTTATATTTCTTAGAATAAATGCCCATTGGCTCTAAATGGATTTTTCCTGCGTTTACAATTTTATATCCCTTTTCTTGAATTTCTTTATCTAAGTAAGGAATGTGCTGGAAGTAGTTCGCATCAATTTCCTTATCCGCTAACGCTTTATTCGGCAGAACATAATCCTGGAACTTTTTAATCTCTAATTTAATACCCTTTTTCTCTAGTATCGGCTGTGCCTTTTCTAAAATAACAGCATGCGGCACGTTAGAAGCTCCCACAACAAGCTTATTCTCTTCTTTCCCTCCGCAAGCAGCTAATGTAAATACAGATAATGCTGTGACAACTGACAATAGAATCTTTTTCATATGACGTCCCCTTCTCCCTATAGTTATGTAGTAAAAAAGGACCGGCATACACCAGCCCTTTTTCAGCAATTATTCTTTTACAGGAACAACTGCACCTTTATATTCTTTAGTAATAAAGTCTTCAATTTCTTTAGAATGTAATACTTCTACAAGCTCTTTAATCGCTTTTTTATCTTTATCACCTTTACGAACCACTAGTACGTTTGCGTATGGAGAATCATCGCCTTCAATTGCAATTGCATCTTTTTCTGGGTTTAATTTCGCATCAATTGCATAGTTCGAGTTAATTAAAACAGCGTCGCCTTCTTTATTGTTATACACTTGTGGCAACAAACCAGGCTCAATATCCGTTTTGAATTTTAAGTGTTTCGGATTATCTGCAATATCTTTTGGAGTTGCACTAACTGGATCTACTCCGTCTTTAATTTTTAAAATGCCTTCTTTTTGTAAAATTGCTAAACCACGTCCATGGTCAGTAACGGAATTACTCATAATAATTGTCGCTCCGTCCGGAAGTTCTTTTAAACTCTTATATTTTTGAGAGTATACACCAATTGGCTCTAAATGAATTTTCCCTGCTATTTCAAAATCATATTTTTTATCTTTCATTTCTTTTTCTAAATACGGAATGTGCTGGAAGTAGTTTGCATCTAAATCCTTATCCGCTAACGATTTATTTGGTAATACGTAGTCTTGAAATTTTTTGATTTCTAACTCAATTCCTTTTTTCTCTAATAAAGGTTTAGCCTTTTCTAAAATAACCGCATGCGGCACGTTAGAAGCCCCCACAACTAGTTTCTTTTCATCTTTATCTTTCCCGCCACAAGCAGCTAAACCAAAAATTGAAGTTGAAATAAGTGCTGTAAGTAATAATTTTTTCATTTGAAACATCCTCCCGTTTTTTATTATCGTTTATCTATTCGAGTCGTTACACGATCACCAATCCACTGAATGAAAAATACAACTAGTAATACACAAATTGTCGCAACGATTGTTACATCGTTATTTCCTCGCTGGAATCCTTCTAAATATGCAAGTGTTCCAAGGCCACCAGCCCCTACAACTCCCGCCATTGCTGTATAGCCTACTAAAGCAATTGTCGTAACCGTAATACCAGATACTAATGCTGGTAACGATTCTGGAATTAACACTTTCAAAATAATTGTGCTTGTTTTTGCTCCCATTGCTTTTGAAGCTTCAATTACGCCTTTATCAATTTCACGAAGTGCAATTTCAACCATTCTCGCGTAGAATGGTGCCGCTCCAATAATTAAAGCTGGCAGTGCTGCACTCGCTCCAAGAATTGTTCCAAGCAAAATCTTTGTGAATGGGATTAATAAAATGATTAAAATAATGAACGGTATCGAACGGAAAATATTTACGAACGCTCCAATCGCCGTGTTAACCGCTTTGTTTTCCCATAAATTATCTTTCGCTGTCATAAAGAGTAACAATCCTAAAATGAGCCCTAAAACAAATGTGGCAAGAGCTGCGATTGCCGTCATATATAACGTTTCACCAGTTGCTTCTAACATTTGATTCCAATCCACATTTGTGAGTAACTTATCCATGTGCAATCACCTCCAGCTCTACTTGATCTTGATGTATTCCCTCTATTGCTTGCTGAATCGCTGTTTCCTCACCATTTAAATGAACAACTAAAGTACCATAAGAGCCGTTATTTGTTTGAGCGATATTTCCTTGCAAAATGCTAACTTCTATATCACTGCGCTGCATTAATCTTTGAAGTACTGGTCTTTCTACAGCCTCACCGATAAACTGCAAACGAACGACTTTACCATCTGGATACTTTTCAATTAAACTTTCAATCGTTTCATTTGTATCTTCAGAATCCGTTAACTGCTGTACGAATCGTTTCGTAATGTCTTTCTGCGGATTACGGAATACATCAAGTACTGAACCCGTCTCTACAATCTTTCCTTTTTCCATTACCGCCACTCGATTACAAATCTTTCGAATCACGTGCATCTCGTGTGTAATGAGTACAATTGTTAAACCGAGACGCTTATTAATATCTAATAATAAATCTAAAATTTGATCTGTCGTTTCTGGATCAAGAGCTGATGTTGCCTCATCACATAAAAGCACTTGTGGGTTGTTAGCTAATGCTCTTGCAATACCAACTCGTTGCTTTTGTCCTCCGCTCAGCTGAGATGGATACGCGTCTCCTCTTCCTTCTAAACCAACGAGATGAATTAACTCATCAACGCGTTTTCTTCTCGCCGCCCTATCAACACCTGCAATTTCAAGTGGAAACTCAATATTTTCACGTACAGTTCGTGACCAAAGTAAGTTGAAATGTTGAAAAATCATTCCGATTTCTTGCCTTGCCTTACGAAGTTCACTTCCTGTAATAGCTGAAATCACACGATTTGCAATTGTAATTTGGCCTGAAGTTGGTTTCTCTAGCTGATTGAATAATCTGATTAACGAACTTTTCCCAGCGCCACTATATCCAATAACACCAAATATTTCACCTTTGTCTATTTTTAAATTGGCATTATCTACAGCAGTGACATCACCGCTTTTTGCTTTATATATTTTCTTTACATTTTCTAATAAGATCATGATGTTCACCCCTTTTTTGTTTGGATCGACTCCGCAATTTTTTATGTTTAATGCGTGTAGTCCACCGTTATCACTACTTTTATTATTTGAATGTCCTCCACATTCAAACAATAAAAAAACCTTTCCGCTTTAGAGAAGCAGAAAGGTTTATATGCGTATATAACAACATTATCCCTCTCTCTCATCTCTCAAAGCATTTGCTTTGCAGGAATTGGCACCATTTCAACATAAGTTGACGGTTGCCGGGCTTCACAGGGCACAGTCCCTCCACCTCTCTTGATAAGAGAAATCAGATTACATTTTCGTCTGATTTGTAATTTATGAAATTGTCTATATTTTATGAATTGAATTGTATCAATATCCACACACCATGTCAACAGAAATTTTCGCAAAAAATGAACCTTCAGAATTTTAAGCGCCTACTGACATCGGTTTACATATATGAAACATCGATTCAACTAATAGCATCGTTCGATACGTTCCTGAATATTGTACACGTCCATCGTTCATTAACATTTGCAACCTTACATTTCCGTTCACCAATTGTTTTACATCTTCTTCATCTACACAAACGATTTGCTCCGTTCCTCTTTCCTCATGTAGCAGCTCTATATAATTCCTTGAAATTTGTAGCGAACAACTTTCATCTCCAAAACGGAAATTAACAGTTTTTTCTCCTTGTCTTAAAAGCGGCTCTAAATGATATTGACCATTAGCGTAATTTACAAATGATTGCAGCAAAGAATATAATTTCACCCTAAATCACATCCTTCATATCACTTTCTATTACACATATCATTCCCTCTCACTAAAGAGCAATCCTGTTACTTTCGCTCGACAAATACTGTAACCACACTGCATCTCGACATATTTCCCGAGAAATATGTCGAGGCGGCAAAAACTTTGCCGCCTACTTTAATTCCGTATATAAATATTCAACCGAATGAAATGCATATATCTTCTTCATGAGTGTCCCATTTTCAAAAACAAGTAGACACGGTACACTTTCAATTCCATACTCTTTCGCTAAATGCGGAGCATAATTTAAATCTAACATTCCAATTTTGAGGTCTTCAATTGTCATCTCAACGACTGTTAACATCTTTTTTGCTAATTGGCATGTTCCACACATTGGAGTATATACATATAACACTGTTTTTTCTTCGTTCTCTATTAAGGCTGTTGCTTCGGCTCCTGTCCAGTCAATCACTTCTATCATTCCTTACCGTAAATATTCTGTATAAACGTCAATGTCAGCTCCCCATAATACATTTGCTAAGTGCGAAGATGGCGCAGTTGCCACTTCTCGGTACGAGCGATCAATATAAATATGCTCTGCTTGCGGAAATTCTTTTCGAAATTGTTTCCTTAACTTTTCTCCAGCATCATCAGCATCCACTAGCACATACACTTCCTTATCAAAAAACTGATCAACGAGCTCATCCATTTTCGACAAACCAATTGTACCATTTGTACAAACAATTTCCACCGGTTCCCGAATAATAGATTCAATCTTTCTTCTATCTGATGTACCTTCTACAATAATGACTTTTTCTACATAAATCATATGTCATCACCCGATCACCATATACTATACAACCTTTAACTTAGTATATAGTATATTCGTTATTTTCATGTTGTTTCCTGTTTATTTTTGCAAAAGAAAAGCGCAAGCGGCTCGTTCAGAACAAGAGGGCATTGGAACTCCTGAACTAGAGGCGCTCTTTGCCTCAAGTGAAGGAGTGAAATGACCGACTGTTCTAGCCGCTGGAGCTGGACAATACAAGCTTAGACGAAAAAGTTTTTTCAAAAAACGTTCTCCTACACAATAATTAGTATATGATTCTATATTCATTATTTTACACAAAATAAAAAAGGACAGCACAAAGGCTGTCCTTTAGTCGACTATAATTAGTCTTGGTTTGTCATTTCTGCATATTTTTCTGCAGTTAATAACTTCTCAACTTGGCTTGCATCAGAAAGTTCAACTTTAACCATCCATGCACCCTCGTATGGAGATTCGTTAACAAGTTCTGGTTGGTCACTTAATTCTTCGTTTACTGCTACAACTTTACCACTTACAGGTGCGTATAACTCAGAAACTGTTTTAACAGATTCTACGCTTCCGAATGGCTCGTCAGCTTCGATTGTTGCACCTACTTCAGGAAGTTCAACGAATACGATATCGCCTAGCTCACCTTGTGCAAAGTGAGTAATACCGATAACAACTTCATTACCTTCAGTTTTTACCCATTCGTGTTCTTCAGAGTAACGTAAATTATTTGGAATGCTCATGACTGTACCTCCAGTGAATGTATTAATTATGTAAAAATACCTTATTGGTACTTTTTCCACACACTTTCAAACTGCTCTTCGTTAAAACCAAGTGTTACATTCGTTCCATTTGTTACGATTGGACGTTTAATCAACATGCCATCAGATGCTAAAAGCTCGTACATTTCGTCTTCACTTGCATCCTTTAACTTATCTTTCAGACCAAGTTCGCGGTAACGCATTCCACTTGTATTAAAGAATTTTTTTAATGGTAATTCACTTTTTTCATGTAAATTACGTAAATCTTCTTTTGATGGTGGATTTTCAACAATATGAATCATCTCATATGCTACATCGTTTGCCTCAAACCATTTCTTTGCTTTTTGACATGTGCCACACTTTGGATATGAATAAAATGTTACTGTCATAAATTCACCTACTTTTTTACTAACCTTTACCTTTATCATATAGAAAACGTTTTATTATTTCAAACGATTATTCGCTAAACTTTTACTTATTTCGTGATAATTTTTAATAATCCTGCAAATTTTTCTTATTTTTCCGCCATTTGTTAAGAAAAAATAAATATATAAATTTTTTTAGATTCTTCTCTTATCACTCGCCGAACATATATCTTAAACAAACGTTTGATTAACTCCCCTTTTTTCTTTGCTAACCCTTGAGCTGCATCGATTTCTTCTTACCGAACATACATCTTAAACAAACGTTTGATTAATTCCCCTTTTTTCTTTGTTAACCCTTGAGCCGCATCGATTTCTTCCTACCGAACATACATCTTAAACAAACGTTTATTTCACCATTTCATCCTATAGTCACAAAATCTGGAAACACTTTACATGACAAAGGCGTACAGATAAAAGGAATTAACAATTTTAGCCGTAATAATGAGAGTATTCCATGATGTTGAAGAAATTACTGCAAAGAAAAAAGACGCATTTAAATGGATGCGTCTTTTGGAGATGTTTCTTTTGTGAAATCATATAAAGCAATTGCGCCTAAAATAACCAGTATACTTTCAGGGGCATCTAACAAAATAGTTCTCCAAGTTTCTGATATTACCCATTTAATACCTGCCGCTGATTCAAGATATGCTTGAAAATAACCGATTGTAAAATCAATTACAAATAAACATACAAGTAATGTTAGACCGAAACGAATTAATTTCTTGTTTTTAAACATATAACACCTCTCAAAGTTCATTGGATATTTCTGAGTTCAGTTCCTTACATACAAAAATCCCTATATTTAATTTTAACATACAAAATATCCAAATAAATACAATATGTATATTTGCATATTGTATGAATATTGAGGAATTGCTGTTAATCAAAACGCTCTACCAGTAACCTCATAACAATGGAATCATTTGGACCATTATATAACCGATTCCTGCATGCGAAATAAAGGAGAAGCCTCGTTTACAGGCTCCTTCTTCATCTATTCAAGTAATCGGCAATTGTTTGGAATACGACGATATACATATTATGAATACTTTCTTCCGTATTTCCACCATTCGATAAACCGACTGCCCATTGTTGTCCTTCACCACTTCCGATATTTGCAAAGCCTTGTGTATACATAGCATTTACATCTTTTCGTGCACTGTTATACTCTATCCCTTTTGTAATAAACGTTGAATATGATTTATCTTGTAAACCGATAAAAAACACTGGTTTCTTTAGCGATGAAAATACATCTTTATACTGATCTGCTGAGGCCTCTTGAAAGTGATCTTTCATTATTAGAAAACCATCCACTTCCTTAGATTTCTTTTCCAGTTCCTCTAACTTCGTTTCCTCAAACTTTATATTCCTAAACGTATCTTTCGGTTTCTCTCCAACAACTCCAATTACGAGTGCTCTTCCGTTATATTCTAATTTCTCTCCTTCTTTATCCTTTGCACACCCAGCACTCACTAGGCATATCAATATAAAAAATAAGAAATACGATAAACGCTTCATTTAGCACCCTCCCCTTCTTTTCAGTCAAGTGACAAAAACGTAAGGTTCATTCAAGAAAATGTAAGTAAAATCGATAGCTCGAATTACGTTTCTATATTATAATCAATTGAATTTACTTACATTACTAAACATAGGAGATTATCATGAAGAAATTTAAACTTTCATCTTTTCTTCCGTTAAGTTATATACTTCTACTCGTACTCGTAAGTCCCCTTTACGATGTATTAAATAAATCGGCTGTTCACGCAGTAGATGTCACAACTGTAGTAGATGATTGGATTCCATTTGTGAAAGCATTTATTATTCCTTATTTACTTTGGTTTCCTTACTTATACGGCGCACTTATTTATTACTGCTTTGCGGATCGAAAACAATATTATGTCACTTTAAGTAGTATCATTCTTGGAAAACTTGCTTGTTTCTCTATTTATTATTTTTGGCAGACAACTGTACCACGTCCAACAGTCGTTGGATCAGACGTATTTTCCGAACTAGTCCGCTATATTTATAGTATCGATCAACCGGTAAACTGTTTCCCTAGCATTCACGTTCTTACTACCTTTATCATTATGTTAGCTGCCTTTAGACGTAGAGAACAACATGCTTTTGAGTATTATATCCTTATGTTCTTCGGTACGCTTATTATTTTATCAACGCTATTTACGAAGCAACATGCATTTGTAGACGCCATTTCTGGCATGACGCTTGCAAGCATACTTTACTTCGGCGTTCAGTTATTATTAGCAAAAGAAACTGTACGTGTTCCAGTAAAACAAAATCATAAAATGTAACATAACAAAAAAGCAGACTGTGGCTTCTACAGTCTGCTTTTCTCTATATAAAGGGAGATTTTCAATTTAAGATTGCGGTACAGTCATATCACCAGAGTGAATACGACCTGCTTTTTTAAGAGCAATGTAAAGTATATAAGAAACAGCTACTGGAATGATGATATAAGTGATGACCATCGCTGGGACAACTCCCCATCCTTGGCTGGAAATTAAATTAATTGGTGCGATAAGAGAGCTTAATCCAAGACCTGCAATTTCTTTTCCTGCTTCCAGTTGGAAAATTAATGCGGATACAGGACCAACTATAGCACTGGCGACGACAGTTGGGACGAGAATCATTGGATTTTTAGTGATATTTGGCAACTGTACTTTCGGAGTACAAAGAGCCTGAGCTAATATGCCACCTAAATTATTTTCTTTCGCTGAGATAACAGAGAATCCGATAAACTGAGCAACGCAGCCTGCAAGAGCAGCACCACCTGCAACACCGTCTAAGCTAAGTGCGATCGCTAACGCAGCTGACGAAGCTGGAGAGATAAGTAATAGTCCCCAAACGACTGCAATCACGATAGAAGCAATAAACGGGCTACCAGCTGAGCTATCTTTAATAAATGCTCCAACTGTATTTAAAACAGGAGTAATATTATGAGATAACCAAATACCAACTAAACCAGAACCTAATATGGCCGCAAATGGAACAAGCATCATATCTAATGCAGTTTTTCCACTTAAACGTTTACCAATGTATACAGCTAAAGTCGCTGTTAATAATGCACCGATTGGCTCACCTGTTTTAATAATTAGACCTGCTTCAGTAATTGAAATGGATCCAGCACCAATCGCTCCAGCTACCATAGCCGAGAAGATTACAAGACCGTTTGCACCGAGCATAAAAGCAATTCCGGCACCAATGGCTGGTGCCATAAGTGATTTTGCAACAACTCCGATTGTAATAAGTAACGGAATATCAACAATTCTTCCTATATTTTCGATTAGTAAACCAATTCCAAGGGATACGAAAATACCTTGTGCGATTCCAGCTGATGCTTTAAATACACGAGACATTATATATTCCTTCATTTGTTTCACCTTCTCCTATAAGTTAGTAACCAATTGTTTTCATATAATCACGTAAAATATCGTTTGATTTTGCGAATCGAGATTCTTCATCCTCTGTTAAATTTAGTTCTACAACTTCTTTCATACCATCTCTAGTAATAATAGCTGGCACTCCTGTACAAATATCATACTCACCGTACTCACCATCTAAAATGGCTGATACAGCAATGACACGGTGATCATCGTTAAAGATCGAACTCGCAATATATGCTAGAGAATTTCCGATTCCGTAATAAGTAGTTCCTTTACGCTTATAAATTTCCCATCCAGCTTTTGCAGTCTTCTCAACAATTTCATCTAAATCTATTTCACCAAATCGTTCTTTTTGTTCCTCTAAAATTTGTAGAATCGGCTTTCCACCAACAGTTACGTGAGACCAAGCAACCATTTGAGAATCACCATGTTCTCCTAATGAATACCCATGAATACTACGAGGGTCTACATGTAACATTTCAGACAGAATTGTTCTTAAGCGAGAAGAATCTAGTGATGTACCAGTACCGATCACACGATTTCTAGGTAATCCAGATAATTTCCACACTTGATACGTAATAATATCAACTGGGTTCGATGCAAGTAAGAAAATACCGTCAAATCCACTTTCCATTACGCCGCCAACAATACTTTCCATAATCTTCGCACTCGCTCCTAAAGTATCTAAGCGACTTTGTCCAGGCTTTGGTGCCGGTCCCGCTGTAATAATAACGATATCCATATCTTTGCAGTCTTCATAGCTTCCTGCATATACTTTTGTTCTTGTATTTGTAAAGTTAATGCAGTGTGATAAATCCATTGCTTCCCCAACTGCACGTTCATGATTTATATCAATTAATAATAGCTCTTCACAAATGCCTTGATTCACAATGGAATATGCACAACTTGATCCAACTAATCCAGTACCGATAATTGCAATTTTTCTTGTATTTCGTTTCATAGCAATCTCTCCTAATTGATCATATAATCTATTTCTTTTGTTCTTTACACTCCTAATTATAGAGATTCCCACGATATAAACCATGGATACTTTGTGAAATATTGAACAAACTTTTGTCCTTTTTGTGAATTGTTATATTCCATTTTCGTCATATTTGTTACAACTAGAAAAATATTTATTATATATTTATTGACATATATAAAGTAAAACTTTAATCAGTGGGGTTTTACCGCCCAGTAAATAACGGGACAAAACAAAAAACGAGCGACTTCATTCGCCCGTTTTTTGTCATCCCATTATTCCGCACTTAATTGGCTTTTTAATTGCTGGACAATCATTGGATTCGCAGGTGCAGCTGGTTTATAATAACTTTTTTGCTTTGCGTACTCATACATATTACGTTGACGCATCTCATCTTGATTACGAATTTGAATTAACGTTTGATGTAACTGTTCGTTATCAGACTGAGAAATATAATTTGCATAACTTGTTAAACTTGCATTTAACCCTGCTAAATAATCATTTACCATATCTTTTTCATTCATCTGTCGCTTCCTCCTATCCTAGGAAAGTCATTAATTGCTGTTTCGTATTTCGTGCATCTTGTGCATCCTTTTGTAGCATTTGTTTCAACTCTGGATCTGTACACGTCTGTGCATACTGTTCCAACTTGTTAATAATTGTTGCGTGTCCACCGATTAAATGACGTAAGTTTTCTACTTCAAGCTCTGTTAAGTTTTGCATAGAATACTCCTACCTTTCTTTGTTCGTTCACTGTTAGTATTTAGCTATTTTTTGATTGTATGCATGAATTAACTTTTTCACGTGCATACAAAATAAAAGATGAATAGCTAAGCCATTCATCTTTTATACTGGTTATGTATTCAATTTTATAGAGATACAATCATACTTATACTCACAAGTGAGTTCCATACAATGTGTAAAATAATACTAGGTATAATAGATTGCGTCTTTTTGTATAACATAGCCAATACAATCCCCATAATCGTTGCTGTAATTAGAAGACCTCCATGAAGAATCCCAAAAATAAAGGAAGAAATAATAATACCAACTAAAAAATTATATTTCCTTTCTAGAAATCGATATAAAATACCTCGAAATAGAATTTCTTCTTTAACCGGTGTAATTATAGCAACACTTAACACATATATAATACTTTGTATGCTATTTTGAAGGCTTAAACTTCCTAATTGTTCCTTTTGTTCTGCTGCACTTTCAAAACTAAACACATGTAACATTAAATATTGTGATACTGCAATGATAATAAAACCAATTAATAGATATAAATATGTCTTCCCACTCTTCAAAACGGATAAATCCCAAATAGATTTAATAAAATGAAGAACCGGTTTATAAGCTAATAAAACGATAGCAACAACAGATGCATCGAATAAGAGCAAATAATATCCTTCTAATTTAGTACTTAATGCTTCTTCTCCATAAATCCCAAAGGCTAAACCAAGGAATAATCCTCCTAGGAGTGAAATCCCTATAATCATTGCTATCATTACAAATAGGTTTTTATATGTTATATTCTCTATTTCTCTTTCCACACTATACGCTTCTAACACTGTTTTACTCACAGTATCCCTCCAGTTATTCTCATTTATATCATTAAAATCCTTTAATTTAAATATAAAGATAATATAACAAATTTTACAAAAAGAATAATATGCAATTTTACATATTATGAAAGCTTTGCATTCTATAGTTTTAGGAATCAAATTGCTATACAATAATTATTGTATAAAATTTCAAAAAAGACCTTCTATCCACCATAGCCCTCGTATCATATAAAACTGATTAGTTAAAGGAGCAATGAACATGAAAACACATGACTTCCTTACAGAAATCCAGAAGGGTTCTGAGCCTAGTCCCTATCAAGATCCTATCGCATTCAGTTTCGTTTGCTTTTTCTTAGCCATATACACCTTTTTCAAACCTGCAAGATGATATCCTTTAACGAGAAAAGGCCTACCGTTCTTTTGAAATCATATGCACTAAAAAACCTTAGAATCGCTTCTAAGGTTTTTGTTTGTCTCGCTTCTTATTCACGTAATCCTTTAATAAACGTTTCCAATAATACATGTAAACTTGTATCTAAATCTAATGGCAGACCAAATCCACCTTGCTGTTCAATTGAAGCAAATCCATGACAAATACTTCTGAATCCACGTGTCGCATGAAGTGCATTCTCTCCTTCTAATCCGTACTGCTGTAAAGCCTGAAGACAAAGCTTTACAATTCCGTCACCAGCTTTTCTTACTTCTTCATCTCGTAAAAAAGTTGCTTCATACAGTCCAGGATGTTTGCGTACGAATGCTACATATGCTTTTCCTAAAGCATGAATTGCTTCGTCCATACGTTTACCCTCAGCAGCTTCTTCCAGTCTGTTATACAGCTGTTCGATTCCGTAAATACCAAGATTTTTCCGTACATCTTGTAAACCTTTTACATGATTGTATAGCGAGGGTGAACGTACCCCTAATGTTTGCGCTAATGAAGCTAACGTTACTTCTTGTATTCCATTTGCATCCGCAATTTCTGCTGCTGTTTCTACAATTTTCTGTAATGTAAGTCCGATTCTCGGTGACATCAATTACCCCTCTTTTCTACTTTCTATATTTTGCTTAGCTTCCTTAATAGCACGTTTTATGACAGTGCCTGGATTCTTTATCATTTTCCCATGTCCTGCCGCAAGCAAGGAAGGCTCATATTCGCTTAACTTCTCTGCACTTTGTAATGATATTTCTTTGCTCCACGTTGCCATCGCAGGAAACGGAAACCAAAATTTCATTTGTCCCGAAACAGCCATACCGCCTCTTGTTTGGAATGCATCCCCGACAATAAGAGCTTTATTCCGTACATCAAGAAACGACATGGAGCCTGGCGTATGTCCCGGTGTCATAATCGCAAGAAGCGATCCAACTCGGTCGCCATCTTCCAATAACACATCAGGTACCGTTTTTACTTTTTTAGGTACACCACCTTTTATCGGTATACTTGGTTCATCCTTTTGTAACGTCGTATCTCCTTCTAACAGCTTTGCGTCCCGCTTAGAAATATAGACTGGAACATTAGGAAGTACTTCCTTTAATGCGTCTAATGCACCGATGTGATCATCATGCGCATGTGTTAATACAATCTTAGTAATGGGTTTCCCTATGTTCTCAGCCGCCTGTAAAATACCTTTTGCGCTATATGGCAAAGCCGCATCAATTAAAGTTAAACCATCTTCTTCCTCCACAAAGTAACAATTCACTGGAAACACTCTTGGCAAAAATGACAATTGATATACCGTTTTTTCATGTATCATTCTCATATTTCCATCTCCCTTTTCACGAAAACTAATACCATTAGTTTTATTGTACTAATGGTATTAGTTTTGTGCCACTAAAAATTTCATTTTTACAAAAAAAAAGAAAAGTAGCCGTTTATACGACTACTTTTCTTTACAGCTATTAAACTGTGTAACGCTCATCTTCTAAAATTTTCGCAGCGATTTCACGTTTTTTCGGAATTACGTTAAGTGGTGTGTGGCGAGTTAATTTACGTAATGATGATAACATCATGCGTAGCATGTCGCCGTTTTCAACTGCGATAAGTGTTTCTTTCGCATCTGCTTCGATTTCGTTGAATGCTTCTTGGCAGAATACTTCAGTGTATAACACTTTTTGTTTATTCTTTTCAAGACCAGTTGTTTTAATCGCTTTTTCTGTACGAAGAACAGCTGACTCCATTGCGTATAGGTTGCTTACGATGTCAGCGATATTCACAAGAATTTCTTGCTCTTTATCTAATGCTTTACCGTATTTTTGAGCAGCTAATCCAGCTACCATTAAGCCGATTTTCTTCGCGTTAGTTACTAAATATTTTTGAAGTGCTAATGGCTCATCGCCTACTTCTTCTGGCATCATCATCATTAACTCTTCTTGTAATTTTTGTGCTTTTTGAAGAAGTGGTAATTCACCTTTCATCGCTTTACGTAAGAACGTACCTGGTACGATTAGGCGGTTAATTTCGTTCGTTCCTTCGAAAATACGGTTAATACGAGAATCGCGGTACATTCTTTCAATCTCGTACTCTGCCATAAATCCGTAACCACCGTGAATTTGAACACCTTCATCTACTGTATAATCTAATACTTCAGAACCGAATACTTTATTTAAAGAGCACTCGATTGCATATTCAGCGATAGAAGCTGCTACTGCTTTACCGTCCTTTACTTCTTCTTCAGATAATGTGCTCATGCGGCTTTCAAATAAACCTACTGTACGGTATACAGAGCTTTCAGCTGCATATGTTTTTGCTGCCATATTCGCAAGTTTCTCTTGAATTAATGGGAAGCGAGCGATTGGTTGTTTGAACTGTTGACGTTGGTTTGCATATTGTGCTGAAATTTCTACTGCACGTTTCGCAGATCCAACTGTACCAACACCTAATTTATAACGGCCGATATTTAAAATGTTGAACGCGATAATATGACCTTTACCGATTTCACCAAGTAAGTTTTCTTTCGGTACTAATGCATCTTCTAAAATTAACGTACGAGTTGAAGAACATTTAATACCCATTTTCTTCTCTTCTGGGCTTGTAGATACGCCAGCATATTCTTTCTCTACGATAAATGCTGAGAAGTGCTCTCCATCAATTTTTGCATATACGATAAATACGTCAGCGAATGCGGAGTTTGTAATCCATTGCTTTTCACCATTTAATACGTAATGTGTACCTTCTGCATTTAAACGTGCAGTTGTTTTTGCACCTAATGCATCAGATCCTGAACCTGGCTCAGTTAATGCGTATGCAGCTAATTTTTCACCAGTTGCAAGTAATGGTAAATACTTTTTCTTTTGCTCTTCGTTACCGAATAATACGATTGGTAAAGATCCGATACCTACGTGAGCACCGTGAGTAATTGCAAAACCACCAGCGCGAGAGAATTTCTCTGCGATTAACGCCGAGCTTACTTTATCAAGGCCAATTCCGCCGTACTCTTCTGGTACGTCAGCGCCTAATAAACCAAGTTCCCCGGCTTCTTTTAAAAGACGAACAGAACGATCAAACTCATGTTGCTCTAAATATTCAAGCTCTGGAAGAACTTCATTTACGATAAAGTCCTCTGTCGTTTTCGCAATCATTTTATGCTCAGATGAAAAATCTTCTGGCGTAAACACTTGATCAATCGTAATCTCATCAACTAAAAAGCTACCGCCTTTAACCGCACTTCCTACTGTTTTTTCCATGAAAATTTCCTCCTTCATATTTTCATGAGCCGCTTCTTTCATTTTGAAAGAAGCTAGCTCTCCCGTTTATTTTTTATAAACCTTTGTTGCTTCCATTCTTTATAATCTAGTTCCGGTGGCTTCACTTCTTCCTGTGAGGCAAAGAGTGCCTCTTCGTCTGAAGCTCCATCCCCCTCACATTCTGAGCGAGCCACTTCCACTTTTTATAGTAATTCAAACACTCCTGCTGCTCCCATTCCGCCGCCGATACACATTGTTACGATACCGAATTGTTGGTTGCGGCGTTTCATTTCGTGAATAAGAGATAGTGTTAGTTTTGCTCCTGTACAGCCAAGTGGATGTCCAAGTGCGATTGCACCACCGTTTACGTTTACTTTTTCTTCATCTAAACCAAGTTCACGAATAACTTGGATCGATTGAGAAGCGAATGCTTCGTTTAGTTCGAACAAGCCAATATCAGATAGCTCTAAGCCAGCTAATTTTAACGCCTTTGGAATTGCTGCGATTGGGCCGATTCCCATTACTTCTGGTGGTACGCCAGCTACTGCAAATGAACGGAATTTCGCTAGTGGCTTCATGCCATCACTCACTGCTTTTTCACGATCCATTAATAGTACAGATGCTGCACCGTCACTCATTTGTGAAGAGTTACCAGCTGTTACAGAACCGCGAACGTTAAATGCTGGACGTAATTTACCTAAAATGTCTAGCGTCGTTTCTGCTCTTACACCTTCGTCTTGTGCGAAAATGATTGTTTCTTCTTGCAGTTTATTGTTTGATCCAACAGTACGTAACGTTACATCTACAGATACTGTTTCATCAGCAAAATTCCCTGCAGCTAATGCTTTCGCAGCACGTTGATGACTTCTTACTGCAAATGCATCTTGCTCTTCGCGTGAAATTCCATATTTCACAGCAACTTGCTCTGCTGTATGTCCCATACCCATATAATATTCTGGCGCTGCTTCTACAAGGCGACTATTCGGACGAACAACGTGTCCCATCATTGGAACTAAACTCATTGATTCCGCTCCGCCTGATAATACAGCTTCCGAGTGACCAAGCATAATACGCTCTGCTCCGTAAGCGATACTTTGTAAACCTGAAGAACAGTAACGGTTAATCGTAATAGCTGGAACATCGTAAGAAAGTCCTGCTAATCCGCCGATATTACGAGCCATATTTAAACCTTGCTCTGCTTCTGGCATCGCACAACCGAAAATTAAATCATCGATTGGTCCTTCATAATTCGCACGCTTTAACGTTTCTTTTACTACTAACGCCCCTAGATCGTCAGGACGAACTGTTTTTAATGAACCCCTCTTTGCTTTTCCAATTGGTGTTCTTGCTCCCGCAACAATGACAGCTTCTCTCATGAACGATATCTCCCCTCGTTATTAGTTACGTAATGGCTTTCCTTTTACAAGCATGTGCTGCATTCTTGCTTGTGATTTCATCTCACTTACTAAGCTAATAAATGCTTCACGTTCTACATCTAATAAATACTGCTCATCAACTTCTGTTCCGTACGGTACTTTTCCGCCCGCAATGACATATGCAAGTTTCTTCGCAATGTGAAGATCATGTTCAGAAATGTAACCTGATAAATGCATTGCTTCTGCACCAAGTACAAGCGTTGCATAGCCTGTTTCACCAACAACTGGTATCTTTTTGCGAATCGGTGCTTTATAACCCGCTTCATATAAAGAAAGTGCTTTTTGTTTCGCATCATATAGTAAGTGATCACCATTCACACTAATACCGTCTTTATCGCCTAAGAAGTTGTTCGATACAGCTTCTTGTGCTGATGTAGAAACTTTCGCCATCGCTACAGATTCGAATACTTTATTCGCAACTTTTTGCAGATCAAACTCTACACCGTTTGGCATTTTATTTAAGTGTTTAATGTATAGCTCTTTATTACCGCCTCCGCCAGGGATTAGGCCAACACCAACTTCTACTAAGCCCATATACGTTTCACTAGAAGCTTGAATGCTCGCTGCTGGTAAGCAAACTTCTGTACCTCCGCCAAGCGTCATACCGTATGGAGCTGCTACAACTGGCTTAGAAGAGTATTTAATTTTCGTCATTGCATCTTGGAAGTTTTTCACAACCCACTCAATTTCAAAGTAGTTGTCATCTTGTGCTTCCATTAAGATCATTGCTAAGTTCGCACCAACGCAGAAGTTCTTCGATTGGTTACCGATAACAAGACCTTTATAATTCTTTTCTACTTCATCAACAGCGTAGTTAATCATTTGCGTAATATCCATACCAATTGCATTGCTCTTCGAATGGAATTCTAAGCAAAGGATGCCGTCACCTAAATCAATTAAGCTCGCTCCGCTATTTTTCTTTAATACACCATTTTTCGCTTTTAATTGTTTAAGAGAAATTGCCTTTTTATTACGTTCGATTAGCTTATACTCGCCATTATCGTAATAGTAGCTATCTCCGTTATCATGTTTGTAGAAAGTAGTGAAACCTTTCTCTACCATTTCTTTCACCCAAGTCGGAACAACTACGCCGTTTTCTTCCATCTTTTGAACGGACTTTTCAACGCCGATTGCATCCCAAACTTCAAATGGTCCTTGCTCCCAGCCGAAGCCCCACTTCATCGCTTGGTCAATTGCAACAATATCGTCAGCAATTTCTTTATGAAGTTTTGCAGAGTATAAAAGAGTCGGTGTAATGATGTTCCATAACAACTCTCCAGCGCGGTCTTTCGCGTATACAAGCGCTTTCAATTTATTCGATAAACCTTTTTCTTGTTTACTTAACTCGATAGATGCAGCTTTTAATTTTTTGCGTGCTTCATATTCCATCGTTTCAGGATTTAATTCTAAAATTTCTTTTCCTTGTTTTAAGAAGAAGCCTTGACCTGTCTTGCTTCCAAGCCATTTTTTATCAAGCATGTCATGCATGAAAGCTGGTACTTTAAATACATCACGCTCTTCTTCTTGTACGTTTTCATATACGTTATTTGCAACGTGTACGAATGTATCTAGACCAACAACATCTAATGTACGGAACGTTGCGCTCTTCGGACGACCAATAAGTGGGCCTGTTACAGAATCAACTTCCCCAATGCTATAGCCGCGTTTTATCATCTCTTGAAGAGTTACTAATAAACCGTACGTACCGATGCGGTTTCCAATAAAGTTTGGTGTGTCTTTTGCGATAACAACGCCTTTTCCAAGAACGTCTTCGCCAAATAGTTTCATGAAGCTTAATACTTGTGGATCTGTTTCTTTCGTCGGTATTACCTCTAGAAGTTTTAAATATCGTGGTGGGTTAAAAAAGTGTGTACCTAAGAAGTGTTTCTGGAAGTCGTCTGAACGACCTTCTGCCATTTTTTCTACTGAAATGCCTGACGTATTCGAGCTTACAATAGAACCCGGTTTACGAACAGCATCTACTTTTTCAAATAGTTTCTTTTTAATATCTAAGTTTTCAACTACTACTTCAATAATCCAATCAACATCAGCTAGACGCTCAAGATCATCTTCTAAGTTACCTGCTTCAATCAGTGCTAGATTTCCTTTCACTGTCAGAGGAGCTGGTTTTTGCTTTAATAGTTTTTGTACAGCCGTATTACTAAAACGATTTCTCACACTTTTATGTTCTAATGTAAGTCCCTTCGCTTCCTCTTCTTTTGTTAGCGCAGGTGGTACAATATCAAGCAATAATGTCGGAATACCAATATTAGCTAAGTGTGCCGCAATCCCCGAACCCATTACGCCTGAACCTAGAACAGCAGCCTTTTTAATTTGGAACATCCAATTCTCCCCCTATTCTTGAATGAATGCTCATTCAATTTTTCGACATAAGTCGCAATCAATGAGTGAGCCTCTACTAATAAATATATGATACAGTTTGAATTTTCGCAATATATTTATTGATAAAATTTTCTGAAATAAATACTTTTCTTTTATTTGCCCATGCTATATGTATGTATTTTCTTCACTCAAATACACTTTTCCTTTTTATAATCTGACGAAACTGGAGGAATATATATGGCAAAACTTAAGAAGAACCCTTCAAAAGCTGGAATTAGCGCAGCAAGTGTAACTGGAAATGCAGGTCCGCATAATCACGGTGTGGAAAAGGGCCGTCAAGGTAATAACCAACAATACAAGAAGCATAATATGGGCGAAAAATAACGGTATATTTTTGGGCAGAAAACGTGGCATAATGGGTAATGGCTGCTTTTTCTGCCCAATTTATTTGTACATATGGAAAACAAAAGAGGGAACGATGATGAAACGAACAATAGTTATGATTGTAATGATTGCTACACTATTTACAGGGATGATTTTCTTCTCTTACGCACAAAGACAACAAGCTGTAAGAGCCGATCAACCTAGCATCACTGGACAATACGCCATTACAATCGATGCGGACACAGGTGAAATTTTGTATGGAAAACGAGAAGACGAACGCTCTTATCCGGCTAGTATAGCCAAAATGATGACAACCCTTCTTTTACTAGAGAATGTAAAAGAAGATGAAGAAATTACAATTACAGAGAACGCAATTAAAACAGAAAGTCAAAGTAAGAAAATTAAACTTCGTGCTGGGGAAAAGTTAAAGCGTGATGAGGCATTAAAACTGATGCTTATCATTAGTGCAGATCCAATAGCCGAATCCATCGCAGAACATATCGCAGGATCAAAAAATGAATTTGTAAAAATGATGAATGCTAGAGCGAAGGAACTTGGTACAAAGCATGCGACTTTCAAAAATGCAAGTGGCGCTGATGCACTCGGAAATAAAGTATCACCATATGACATTGCTATGATTACGAAAGAAGCATTAAAGTACCCAGTTGTTTTAGAATATATGAATTCAACACGTACAACTCTACATACTTCAGAACGCTCTCCAAACATCGCAAACTATGGACGAGAAGAACTATATGACGATCCATATGCAATTGGAAGTAAAAGCGGTCTATCAGCACTCGGAAAATATACGGTCGTAACAGTGGATGAAAAAGACGGTAAACGCGTCATTAATGTTGTATTATCTTCTACTCGCACGCAACTATATCCTGATACGAAAAAAATGGCACATTACGCATTTCAGCAATTAAAATAACCAAGGAGTATTTTCTCCTTGGTTATTTTTTAACCATACCTTTTAATACGAACGCAACGTTTGCTGGACGCTCTGCTAGACGACGCATGAAGTAGCCATACCAGTCGTTTCCATAAGGCACATAAACACGCATCTTGTAACCTTCTTTTACTAGCTCAAGTTGACGCTCATTACGAATACCATATAACATCTGGAATTCAAATTGGTCTCTTGGAATATTGTGTTCTTCGGCAAGTTTTTTCGTATATTCAATAATCGCTTCGTCATGTGAAGCAATTGCAGTATAATTTCCATTTAATAAGTGCATTTTAATAATTTTTTTATAGTTATCATCTACATCTTTCTTATCCGGGAACGCTACCTCTTCAGGTTCTTTATAAGCTCCTTTTACAAGACGTAAATTCGGACTATAAGCATTTAATTCTTCCATATCTTTTTCTGTACGATATAAATAAGCTTGAATAACTGTACCAATATTATCGTATTCAGATTTTAGCTGTTTAAAGATCTCAATCGTCTTTCCGCAGCGTGTATAGTCTTCCATATCAATTGTAATAAACACACCATTTTCTTTTCCAGCTTCTAAAATACGGCGCATATTGTTCATTACGATTTCATCAGAGATATCTAATCCCATAGAAGTCATTTTTAAAGAAAGCTGTGAATTAAGACCTTCTCTTCCAATTGCACGAATCGCTTCAATCGATTCGCTAGCCATTTCATTTGCTTCCGCTTCGTTATCAACGAATTCACCTAAATAATCGATCGTTACACAAAGACCTTGCTTATTTAATGCTTTAATTGCAGCTGTCGCTAATTCAATCGTTTCCCCTGCGACAAAGCGACCTGCACCAAAGCGTAAACCGTACTTTTTAGCCAGTTTTGTTAGCGCTTTATTTTTTGACAAGAAAAGAAACGAATTTCGCATTAATTGTTCCATGTAATTCACCCCTATGACTGTGATTTATCTGTTTTTTACCCCTCTTCAAAATTATATCATTGTTTAAAATTATTGGATACAAATAATTATTTAGATAATTTATAAAATACTATAAAAACATTTAAAACCCTATATTTCCGCTTATAAATATGTAGGAAATATTTTTCGACATTTAGAAAAAACGAATTTACTAGGCACAAAATAAGCATGTCGAAAATATTCGACATGCTTATTAAACCCTTTATATTCCATGTAAATTATATAAGGATATTAATACAGAAAACTTGAGATTATATTTACCTCAAATTTTTTTATTGCTCATTTCTCTTCTCTTCATTCAGCCTTTTAATATCTGTAATTAACTGTACCATCTCTTCTTTCGCATCAGGGTAAGTCTCATTCCAATGCTTCACTAAAGCTGGCATCGTCTTTGCTATGTAAGAATACAGCGCCCACTTCTGCACCTGTTCTTTTCTCTCATCATTGCTCTCTCCAAGTAATAGCTCCGTGTATTTCTCTAACAACCCATCAAATTGTTCGTTAAACTTTTCACTCATTTTATCTACCTCCTATATGAAAAAAGCAGCGAAGATCGCTGCTTTTTCTTATAATTTTGATCGAACAGAATTTAATTTCTTCTCCATTGTGCTTACTTTGTCACGACGATCATCGATACGAATTGTTGTCGCAACGCGCTGTGCACCTTTCGTATATGGAACTTCATGCATTTGTTGAATAACTTCTAGAATGACAGGAAGATCTCCTTCAATAATTGTATTCATTGGTGTTAATTGATATTTCACGCGATCTGCATTTTTCTCTAACACCTTTTGTACTTCTGCTACATATTCACTAACACTTGGATTACCCGTTCCTACTGGAATAATCGATACGTCAACAATTGCCATAGTAGTCTTCCTCCTATTACTTGCTTCTTATATATCCATTGTCTATTTTACCGAAATACTCATCATTTTACTAATTTGTTATTCCTCTATTTTAAATTGCTCAACTAATCTTTCTAAGTCTCTCATGTGCTCCGTCAAACTTTCCATCGTATGAGCTACCTTTTCTAGATGATTCACTTGAGATTCAGTTGCAGCATTTACCTCTTCCGAAACAGCTGCACTTTCTTGACTCGTACCAGCAATTGTATGCATTACCGCTGTAATTTCTCCTTGCTCGTGACCGATGTTATATACCTCTTCTACAATTTGTTCCACTGAAGTACTAATCGTATTTACAACTGACATAATTGTACGGAATTCCGTTTCTGCCTCTGTCGTAACTTTATTTTGTATATCCGCAATGTCTTTCAACTTACTTACAACTTCTACAACTCGTCTTACCTCTACTTGTACATCACCAATCATCGTCGCAATTTCTACTGTTGCATCTTTTGATTGTTCCGCTAATTTCCGAACTTCTTCAGCAACAACAGCAAATCCTTTACCTTGCTCACCTGCACGCGCCGCCTCGATTGAAGCATTTAAAGCAAGTAAATTCGTTTGATCCGAAATACCTTTTATAAGCTCTACAACATTTTGAATCGATCCAACTCTTTGCTCTAACTTTCCGGAGGCTTCCTCTGTATGAACAACAATCGAAGATGACTGGCCCCTTGTACGAACTAAATTACGCATCGTATGTAATCCTTGCTTAGATGCCTCTTCAGCTTTACCGGCCACTCCTTTTATTTCACCAACCGAGTGATTCATTTGTTCCACTGACTGCGCCATATTCTCGAGCTGCTCTGAAACTTCATCTACACTATTAGCAAGAGTAGACGCTCCTCCGCTCACATCATCCATTGCACCTGATACTTCTCTACTAGCGGCTACAGTTTCATTCGTTAAATAATGTAGATTATTCGTTGATTGCTGCACTGTTGATACACTATTTTTAATTTTGCTTACCATTTCATTCATTTGCTCAACCATATGATTAAAGTGATTCGTCAGCTCTCCAACTTCATCCTTACTTGTCACTTTCATTTGCAACGTTAAATCACCTTCTGCTACTTTTTGAACGTGATTCGTTAATAGTTGCAACGGTCTTGCTAACCTTCTTGAGAACAAGTATGAAGCTATGATTCCAACTAATAAGCTAATACATGCCATTATAAGGACTGTATTTCTCGTACTATTTAATAGCCCATCAATCGTTTCTTTCGGATAAAAAATTCCTATTTTCCATTTCATCAAATCAAATGACTGGCTATAAACAACTACATCTTCACCCTTTAATGTAGTGACAGCATATTTTGTTACCTCTTTATTTAAACTCTTCACAAGTGGCTCTTTCGAAGCATCTTTCCCTATTTTCTCTGGGTAAACAAGAGCCATACTTTTATCATTTATAATAAACATTTCTCCGCCATTATTGTATTGAATATTATGAAGTAACTTCTGAATTGTTCCAAGTGATACATCCATCGCAACAACACCTAATACAGATCCATCTTGAGCTGTAATTGCTTTAGAAACTCCCACGCTTAACTTACCTGTTGCAATTTCATACATAGGTTGTCCCCAGTGAACCTTTTTCACATCAGCTTCTGAGTCTTTATACCATGGTCTTGTCGTTGGATCATATCCTTCTGGCACTTGTCCACCTTCAGCAAGATTGGCACTTAATGTTTTTTTATCTTTCGTACCAATATATAAGTCTAAAATGCCAGGATGATTCTTTTTGTACTCCGAAAACTCTTTCGTCAAAAATGCTTCTTCTTCTGGAGTAACTCCGTCTTGAAGTATATTACGAACCATCTCACTGTTCGCATAATATCCCATATCTTCATCCGTTCTTTGAACAAATGTCGTAAGTTGCTCTGTCACAAGATCCATCGTATTTTGAGAATACTGGTCTAAGGAGCGCACTTCCTTCTCTTTCTGTAATTGATACATAGCTGTACCTAATATTACGAACATCATAGAAATAAGCACCGAAAATACTACCGCAATTTTTAAACGTAAACTTCTTAACATCTTCCCCCAGGCATCCCCTTCTCGTTGTATTGTAATTATATTAATCACTATATTAAGTATAATGGATAAAATTAAAAAATTGAAACTAATTCTCACCTCAATCTGAGTAGAAAACCTACAACCACTTGTGCAAAAACAAATAGTTCATTATCCTTAAGGTATATAATCTCATTTGTTCGGAGGGAACTATGTTACAAAAATTCGGTTTCTCACAATATGAAAGCCAAGCTTATGAAGTTGTCGTATCAAGCAACGAACCACTAGATGCTACAACGATTGTGAAGCACTCTGGTGTTCCAAAAGCAAAAATATATGAAGTGCTAGCACGCCTGATTGATAAAGGGATGGTAATGGATTCTGTTTCAGAAAAGAAAAAGCTGTATACAGCATTACCACTCAAGCTAGCAATTGAAAAATTAACGACAGAATTCCAATCAAATATTAAAGAATTGGAAACGAATATATCGAAAAAATCATTTACAGATGACCGTGTATGGAGCTTAAAAATGCAATCTTCTATTCGAGTTCAAAGTAAAGAACTTATCGAAAGTGCAAAAGAATCGATTCGCATTTCAGCTTGGAATGATACTCTTTTAGAATACCTTCCTTCATTAGAAGAAAAAGCAAAACAAGGCGTCAAACTCGAGTCCCTTATAGTTGGACAAGTAGAAACAGACTTAGAAAACATGCATTTTCTAATCCCAACTGAAGAACCTAACGCATTAGAACGCTACTTGCTACTCATCGTTGACGACCGCGAAATTTTATTTGCTGGTGTAGAGCAAGAGTCATGGCAAGCAATGAAAACAATGTCGCAACCTTTCGTAAAGTTCTTTACAGAATTTTTCTATCACGACGTTGCACTTGCAAAAATTACAGAGAAGCATCTTGATCTCTTCATGCAAGATGAGGAAATTAAGAGTTTGTTGAGGAAGTTGAGATACTAAAAAACGCCTCTATTACAAGGCGTTTTTTCTACATTTCTTTTCTATTTTTCATCCTTAACACATAACCACCTGTAATAATAAAACCAATTCCTAAAACGAATAAAACCGTAAATTCATTGCCAACGCCGCCAGTAGCTGGTAAACGCACTTCATTATGATTATTAGGTTGTTGCATTGGCTTCACATCAGCGAAGGTTTTCACTTCTCCACTCGGTGTTGGCTTATTTGGCTTAGAAGGAAGTGATGCCTTTTCTTCTTTCTTATTTTTCACAATATGTTTAATAATTTCTCCATCCTCTTTGATTTCAAATGCGAATGTCTCTTCATTTATTACATATCCATTTGGTGCTATTGTTTCTTTATACGTGTACTTTCCGTATGGTAGTTTAAATTTCGCTACACCTTTTTCATCTGTTTTCCCTTTTACTACTTCTTTCCCCTGTTCGTTGTAGATTGTAAATTCTACGTTCGGCAGTTTCACATTCCCATCCGCTACATCTACTTTCGTTATTTCTAACTCACCTTCTACTTTCTTATCTTGAACGATATGTTTAATAATTTCTCCATTCTCTTTTATTTCAAATGAGAACGTCTCTTCATTTATTACATAGCCATTCGGCACTATTGTTTCTTTATACGTGTACTTTCCGTATGGTAGTTTAAATTTCGCTACACCTTTTTCATCTGTTTTCCCTTTTACTACTTCTTTCCCCTGTTCGTTGTAGATTGTAAATTCTACGTTCGGCAGTTTCACATTCCCATCCGCTACATCTACTTTCGTTATTTCTAACTCACCTTCTAACTTCTTATCTTGAACGATATGCTTAATAATTTCTCCATTCTCTTTTATTTCAAATGCAAATGTCTCTTCATTTATTACATAGCCATTCGGCGCTATTGTTTCTTTATACGTGTATTTTCCGTATGGTAGTTTAAATTTCGCTGCACCTTTTTCATCCGTTTTTCCTTTTACTACTTCTTTTCCTTGTTCATTGTAGATTGTAAATTCTGCGTTCGGTAACTTCGTATTTCCATCCGCTATATCTACTTTCGTTATTTCTAATTCACCCTTTACATTTTCATTTTTCAACTCTAATACAGCAGTTTCACCAGTTTTCACTTCAATTTTTTTAACACTTCCGTCTAACACATATCCAGCTGGCGCTTGAATTTCTTTGACACTATATATACCGATTGGAAGATTGCCTAACTCCGCAATCCCCTTATCATTAGTCTTAACATTTTGTTTAAAGTTTTCATTAGAAACTTCAAACACCGCGCCTTTTAATAATTCCTTTTTTTCTCCTAATTTTATAATCTTTAAAGAGCCTACTGATTCCCAATTTACAACTAAATCTGTACTGATTTTCTCACTATTTCTTTGTAACAATACCGTTGTATTTTGAACTTTTTCTGATCCTTTAAAAGCTATTGCTTGTAAATTTGTTAAAGTAGACTTCACTTTCATTTTAAAATTACCACTACTCGTGTCTTTCGGGATTAATATTTTGAATTTTTCATCAATTGATAATGTACTTTTCTCTTCTCCATCTTCATTTACAATTCGAAACCCTTTAGGAGCATTTTCAGGAAGAATTGTATAAGAGCCAGAAACCGCATTTGTTTGCACTGCATAAAATCCCGTTTCTAAATAATCACCTTTTTGTGTAGCAGTTTGTGGATCTACAGGAATAACTTTAAAAAATACATCTTGTGATCCTGTTTCTTTTTTGGAAGCCTCTACTAAACGCTTCATAAGATTATGTACTCGTTCATTTTTTGCAACTAAATCTTCTTCCGTTAATTCATTTGCTGCAATCCATACTGCTAATTGTGTAGCATAATGCGCTTCTTCTACTGTCGCTACCCCTAATTCAGATGGGCTTTTTTGAGGATACCCATTTAATAAAACACGATATACGGCATCAGATGTTTTCCCCATTTCAGGCAAATCATCCCCATTCGGAGAACGTAAATCAGGCGTTAAACAATACGCAATACTACCCGAAGCCGCTTTAATTATTTCTGTTTTTATTTCACGATGTTTCGAATTACTATAACTCCAATCCATTTTATATGTTTCTCTGTTCATTACTTCTGCCTTCACTTGTGGCATTGCAATTCCTAATAAAATAATAAGAGCACTTAAAAAACTAAACCATTTCCCTACCATCTTTCGTTTCATTCTCTCCACCACCATATATAAATTTCTACATGAAGCAATCTTACTGTTTCATTGTACTTATAGTGAAAAAAAGAGAATAGGTGGTTTTTTTGTATTATCTTGTCGAATTGTTGAGAAAGTTTCAAAGTAATAAGCAACATTAAAATTATTTGTTCTCATTCTGCTATTGACAAATAAATGTTACATATTTTAAATTTTTAAAAATAATAAAAAGACACTTTATAAGTGCCTTTTTTACTTACCAGAAACAAATTTCAAACGAATACATGTTACTTATCTTTTTCTTTTATCTCCGTCAACAGCTCAATAATTTTCTCATTTTGCTCCACTTGTTTCTCTGAATTTTGATAGATGAAGCGGACCCATCTAAAAATAAACGCGACCACAAATATTGGTATAAGGCCCAATATAACTCCGACTAAATCATATGCCATTTTCCATCACCTCGCTACATACAACCTTCTCCATACATCTACTAAAACCTGCAATTTGTTACAAATGAAAAAAGAACCTATCAAACGATAGATTCTTCCTTCGCAAACTGAGTAGAACGTCCTCTCGTAATAGAGAAAATTGCACAAAGCAGCGCTAATATAATAAAGCCGCCTCCTACCCAAGCGTTATATATAACAGATGATTTTTCAATAACAACTCCGCCTACTGTTGAACCGAGTGCAATTCCTAAGTGAAGCGCAGAGTTATTTAGACTTTGCTGAATACCAGCCGATTCTGGTGCAATTTCAATTAAATAATTTTGTTGTGCTGGCGAAATAGCCCAGCTCAGCATACTCCAAATCCCCATCATAATAATGAAGAGTGGGAATGAGAATGTCATCATCGGCAATATGAAGATCGCACACGCAAATACGATAATAATGGAGATAATACTTTTCTTCGATCCCCATTTATCAGCAAGCAAGCCCCCAAGGCCACCCCCAAGTACCGCTGCGATTCCGAAAATGAAGTAAAATACACTAATCCAATTTGCTTCCACATGCATCACATCTTTTAAAAATGGTGTTAAATATGCATATAATGTTAAATGACCCGTTAAAAATAAGAATGACGTTAACTGTGCACTTACGATTTTCTTATCTTTTAATGTAGCAATTTGCTCTCTTATTGATAATACTGATGTCGGTGGTACTTTCGTTAAGAATAATGAAATACAAGCGATTGCCATAACTGTTAATACCGAAATTAATACAAATGGTGCACGCCATCCATATGCATTTCCAAGTACAAGACCAAGTGGTACCCCAAGTACAAGTGATCCACTAATCCCCATGAAAATGATTCCAATTGCACGCGCGCGAAAATGTGGTTCTACAACGCTAGAAGCAAGTGTTACAGATAACGCAATAATTAATGAACCACTCGCCGCACAAACAACCCTCGAGAACATTAACATCCCGTAATTCAAACTAAATGCCGAAATAATATTTCCGATTAAGAAAATTGATAATGCCCCAATGTATAATCTTTTTCTTTCAAACTTTCCAGTTACCGCTAATAAAACCGGACCTGATAAAGCAAATACTACTGAAAATATTGTTATGAGCTGACCAGCTGCACTAATAAATACTCCTAAATCATTGGCAACTAAATCGAGCGTTCCTCCTATAATTAGCTCAACCGTTCCGACTACGAAAGCCGCGATAGCTAAAATATACACACGAAAATTCAAGTCTTTCCCCACGCTTTCTGTTTTGGTTACTACGACTATAGTAACTAAAATAGAAATTGAACACAAGTACAATTTTTTTACAATAAAAAAACAGGCGTATGATACGCCTGCCTTCTAATTATTAAACACTAGTTTTATTCTTCTTATTTAAATACCAATACACCGGAAGTCCAGTAAAGACAATTCCAATTGATAAGAAACAACTTACCGGATCATTGATAATTGCACTACCAATTACAAAGAACGAACCTAAAATCGCGACAATTGGTACGATTGGGAATAACGGTACACTGTATGCACGCTCTTTATTCTTATTACGTTTTCTTAAAATGAAGACACCAATAAACGTCATTACATAGAAAATATAAATAATGAATACGGAAATCTCAGATAGCTTATTCGGATCACTAATAATCATTAAAATAATTCCTAAAATGATTTCAACAGTAATCGCATTTGCTGGTGTTTTAAATCTTGGGCTTTCCTTTGCAATAAACTTAGCAAATGGAAGTTGTCCACGTTCTGCCATCGACATCGGGATACGTGGGAACGTTAAAATTTTTCCATTTAAACAACCGAAAATAGAAATGATAATACCGATACTAATAATTTTCCCGCCATATTCTCCAAGTAGCATGCCCGCAGCTGTCGCTGTTGCATTTTCTCCAAGGTCTACAATTTTTGCTGCTGGTAATACATTTAATAATGCCAAGTTAATTAGTACGTAAGCAGCCGTTACAATTAAAATCCCAACTGTCATCGCTTTCGGTAATAACTTTGTTGGATTCTTCATTTCTCCGCCAATCGAAGCAAGTAGAATCCAGCCGTCATAAGCAAATAACGTTGCTAAAATTGCCATACCGATACTTTGATTTTCTGATATCGGCACAACTACGTTAAAGATATCGCTATTCCCTTTCCAAAAACCTAACACAACAATTAATACGATTGGAATCATCTTCCCAATTGTCGTAATCGTTTGGACGATACCTCCATATTTTGTCCCCATACTATTTATAACGCCAAGGAACACAACTGTACCAATTGCAATTGGTAAATTCCATACTTTATCTAAATAGAAAAAATTAATCATTAAAGAACTAAAGTACAACCCTAATGTTCCAATAATAGCTGGTCCATAAACAATCGTTTGCATCCAGCCTGATAAATATCCCCAAAAACTTCCGTAAATCTCCTCTAAATACGTATACAACCCACCATTTTTCGGGATTTGCGCTCCAATTTCAGCTACTGTTAAACCACTTGCTAGCGTCAACAGACCACCAATTACCCAAGCAAGAATGGCCATATTAGAACTCCCCGAGTAATCTAATACGCTCCCTGGTTTCATAAACACACCAGATCCAATAATCGTTCCTACCACAATAGAAAGTGCTACTGTTAAGCCAATTTTGTTCTTCTCATCATGATGCATGCTGCGTATCCTCCTTCCAATCCTAGTGTGATGCAAAAATGAAATAAAAAAACACTCCTCCCTAAAAAAGGGACGAGTGTTGTATTCGTGGTTCCACCCTTGTTTCAATTAGCAAAGTGACACACTTCACCAATTTCTCAAGTCTAAATAACGGTTTTTGCCGGCAAGCAATTACTAGGTATCCGTTCACTGCTGCAGTTCAGAGGTGGTAATCCATTTTTTCGTATTAGGAAGCTCACAGCCAAAGGCTTCCCTCTCTGAGAATCGTAAAAAATCGATCGTGTCCTCATCATCACTTCTTGATGTCGAATTTTGTAGTTATTGTTCATTATATTGAATTGTTAGAAAAAATCAATATATTTTTTTATATAACATACGAAATGTTTCTCTTCTTATATTATAACAGAAGTTACGACACTTCTCTAATTCCCTAAAAATAGTATACTCCATATAGGAGGTGCACAAATAATGATTGCTGTTTTTTGTATTATCGCTACATTTCTTTCGGCTCTATTCGCTATCATGTACAGGCACAAGTATCCTGGTTATAGCATTTTAGCCGTAGCTGTTATACCAGCTGCTTCCTTCTACGTATTAGGTACATACCAATATACAGAAGTATTTATCGGTTTTGCAATCTTCTACTGCGTCTTTGGATACATACTAACAATGAAAAAAATTTTATTGAATCATTAAAAGGGACCGATTTCTGCTAACAGAAATCGGTCCTCTCACGTACCTTTCGGTTGCCCACACGAAAGGTACGACTTCACTCAATTATTTCTCATCTTTTTTCATAAAAAATTTGTGATGTGGAAGATCCACATTCAACGCCTCTAATTGTTTCTTTTCATTGTCTAAAATCGATTTTGCTTTTGTTTTTGTTGCCTCATCTAATCCCGCAAAGATGTCTTCATGTTTCTCTTTCTCTGGAAGTTTCACACCTAGTTTAGTTAATTCTTCTTTTGCTTGCTTATGTGTTAATTTTCCGGACTTTTCTTGTTCAAAAATAGACTTTACTTTTTCCTTTGTTGCTTCATCTAAGTTAGCGAGTATGTCTTTATGCTTACCCTTCTCTGGCATTTTCACGCCTAACTTTGTTAATTCCTCTTGCGCTTGTTCACGTGTTAATTTCCCGGATTTCTCTTGCTCTAAAATTGATTTTGCTTTTTCTTTTGTTGCTTCATCTAAATTAGCAAACATGTCTCCATGCTTACCCTTCTCTGGCATTTTCACGCCTAACTTCGTTAATTCTTCTTTTGCTTGTTCACGTGTTAATTTCCCGGATTTCTCTTGCTCTAAAATTGATTTTGCTTTTTCTTTTGTTGCTTCATCTAAATTAGCAAACATGTCTCCATGCTTACCCTTCTCTGGCATTTTCACGCCTAACTTCGTTAATTCTTCTTTTGCTTGTTCACGTGTTAATTTCCCAGATTTCTCTTGCTCTAAAATCGGTTTCGCTTTTTCTTTTGTTGCTTCATCTAAGTTAGCAAACATGTCTTTACGTTTTTCTTTCTCTGGAAGTTTTACACCTAGTTCCTCTAACTGTTTCTTTGTATCGTCCATAATCGTTTTTACTTTTTGTTTTGTAGCGTCATCTAAATCTTTTTTCGCCGTTTTTGTAGATTGCTCAGCTGCTGGAGTATTCGTTGCCGCAAATGCTGGTATGCCAGCTCCTCCAATGATTCCGAATGATAAAGCACCTGCAATTGCTAAATACCCAACTGTTTTCTTCTTCATAGGAAATTTCCTCCTTCATATTTCTAAAGCATGTACACTTTCGTATACAATGCCTATAGTAATGTCGGTTTCTTAACATTTCCTTAACGACTTAACAAAAAAACACCGCTCATCCCGAGCGGCGTTGTTCTAAGCTTTTTGTAATTGTAATTCTTCACGTTCCATTATCCTTCTTAATACAATTGTTTGTGTCATTGTAAATAAGTTACCTGTTATCCAGTACAACACAAGTCCTGATGGCGCCGCAAATCCCATAAATAGAATCATTGCCGGCATCATAATTTGCTGCACCTTCATCATCTGTACTTGTTCTCCAGGTGTAACGTTAGATTGGAAAACTTTCATCTGAATAAATGTCGTTAACGCTGCGATAATCGGTAATATATGATAAGGATCTGCATGTCCTAAGTTCACCCATAAAAATGAAGATGTGCGAATCTCTTCTGTTCGGCTAATCGCATAATACAAAGCAGAAAAAATCGGCATTTGTATAAAGATTGGCCAGCAACCAGCTAGTGGATTCCAACCGCCTGATTTCATTAGTTCTGACATTTCTTTTTGATACTGCTTTTGTTTTTCAAGATCTTTACTTACATCACCGTATTTTTTCTTTAGCTTCTGCAATTCAGGTTGCATTTTTTTCATTTTTGCTTGGCTACGATATTGTGAAACAGCTAATGGAATCATTGCTGAACGAATAACGAGCGTCATAATAATGATAGCAATCCCAAAGCTAGCTCCCGGTATATGATGAGCAACAAATTGAATCATATACGAGATTGGATATACGAAATAATGGTTCCAAATTCCCGTACTATGTGAATCGATTGTGCCTGCATTACTGCAGCCAGATAAAACAAAAACAAGTAATACTGATAAACTAATGAGCGCAGCTCGGTATGATTTTAACATGTTCATTCCTCCAATGTTTCGTAATTATTTAGCGAAACATTGGTGTATACGGACCGACCTCGTCATTCTCTTCACTTGATTCTTGTCTGCGTACAGAACGAATCATTCCATACTTATAAAAAATTGAAAATAGCGGTACATTTCCCGCACTATCTTCACATGTATCAGCTAACGCAAAAGCTCTTTGTCTACCGTTTGATGCTTGCTGACGCACAAAGCGAGAAACATTAGCAAGGAAGAAAACTTCTAATAAACAAAGCGCTGTCGTTACAAACGATATATATAGAATTGCATCCTGCAATAAAAATTCCATCGCTTCACATCCTTAATAAGGTCATTTTAGCACATTAGGCAAACATTCTCTATTTCCTTTTATCGTCAAAAAAAGTATTTTGCATATTTTCTCAAGAAAATAATAATTAAGAAACGTTGTATTCGCTTTCTTTAGTATATTCACACACATCAATGAATAGGCTTGATTTATTAGAAATTTATAAAATTTTTGCATTATAATAAAACTATTGCCAGTTTTTGAAAAAACCTTTATTCTCTTCTTGTAATCAAAAATGAATATGGAGATGAAACATACTATGGGTCAACTAGGAGACGCCGATTACGTTCCCGACACCGCCTTTTTATCCTTCCCAGCAGCTAAAACATTTCACTTAGAATTTATCATACAGTTGGTTGTTATTTTCGTAGCCTCTATTTTGTATGCAATTTCTATGAATATGTTCTTTATCCCGCATAACATGATTAGCGGTGGATTTGCTGGTGTAGGGATGATTATCGGTTATTTAATGCACTACAATATCGGTGCACTTATCTTTTTACTAAACATTCCTCTTCTTATTTTAAGTCACTTTTACTTAGGCAAGAAGACAACCTTTTTAACAGCGTACTTTGTAGCTGTATCATCGTTAGCGATGAACATTATCCCTGTACACCAAGTTTCAGACGATATTTTACTATCTTCTGTATTCGGCGGTGTAATCTGCGGAGCAGCTTCCGGAATCATATTCCGATTTGCTTCTTCAACAGGTGGCTTTGATGTCGTTGGATTGATTGTAGCAAAACATCGAGATATTTCGATTGGAGCAATCATCTTTGGATTCAACTTAATCTTACTTGTTGCAGCAGGATTTATTTTCGGGTGGGATATTACACTTTATACGTTAATTAGCCGGTTTGTAGTCAGTAAAGTAATTGATGCCGTGCATACGAAACATATTAAATTAACGATAATGACAGTTACAGAAAAAGGCGAGGAAATAAAAAGCGCACTATTACATCACGGCATACGCGGAGTGACAATGGTAGATGCTGTCGGCGGCTATACAAACCATAAGAAAAAAATGATTTACACCGTCGTAACTCGCTATGAGTTAGGCGAAATGAAACGTATTATCCGTCAAGTGGATAACAAAGCATTCATGAACATTACTGAAACAGTTGAAATTGTCGGCCGTTTCAAACGCATATAAAAAAGGTTAATACATGAAAGGGCATAACATATTAGTCATATATAATATGTTATGCCCTTTGTTATTTAACTAACGCACCCTTTAGCATAATAAAATTACGAAGTTTATTACTACAAATCGGAGGATAGCATTCCATATACAAAACTATCTGTCCATTCATCTTTATTCCAAAAATCTTTTATGAAATGGGCTTCCTTTCTCATGCCTATTCGTTCACACAATTTTTGTGAAGCTGTATTACGTGCATCAAGATTAGCTTGTATACGATGTACATTACATTCATTAAATAATTTAAATACCAAACTACTTACTGCTTCTGTTGCCAAACCTCTCCCAGCTACTTCATTTGAAAAACTATAACCAATCTCAACAGTGTCTTTCATATTTGTATACCATACAGATAAGTCACCAACTACTTTAGTCTTATATATAACTGCCAAACTTAATATTGATTCTTTAGTAAGTACATTGTTTGCTAGCTTCTTATTAAATCTTTTCTGCATGTCTTCATGAGTCCACTTATTATGTAATAGGAACTTACATGTATCATCATTATTATAAATAGCAAATACATCCTGTAAATCAGTACTCTTAAAAGGTCTAATTATTAATCTTTCTGTTGTGATCTCCAAGTTAGCTCTCCTCCCTTACATTCATGCTACAAAACATTTTTTATAGTATTTAATCCTCCTTCTTAGATCTCACCTTGATTACATATTTCATCATAATAAATTAAAATCCTTCTTCCACTAAACTGCACCGTTAATGGTATTTCCCTGCATTTTTATTTTTTACACTTATTACAAAATCAGATAATTCTATTATTGTGCCCCTAAATGTGTTATAATGAAAGCAGACTCACAAAAAAAGAGTATATAGACTTGGAAGTTTCTCTTATTTTACAAGCAAAAAGAAACGAGCAGTCGGGTATATTTCAAACACCATACACGTAACGGTTTAAAAAACCGATCATCTTAGTTATTCTTCCATGATCTTTTTATAAAAAAAGATACGTACAACTAAAATTCACTTCAATATACTATACCTACCTTTTTGACTTCCAAATCATCTTATTACATAAGGAGATGAACATATGAATCAATATATCAGATATACAATAGCTGTCCTGTTTGCTATTATCGGCGGAACGATCTGTTTCTGGACAAACACTCAGCTTGGAGAGAATATCATTTTTAATGGAATCGAAACACTTGTAAGCGCTTCAATTTTAGGTGGATACATTTTCTTCCTCTTCAACCCAGAAGAAAATGCGCAAAAAACAATGTTATTAACAATGATCGGAATCGTTGGCGGATGTATTTCCTACTCAATGACTAACTATACATTACCACTTCAATTAAGCTCAGCTTTCTTCCACGGTCTATGGACTTGGTTCATTGCATTCTGCCTAGCAGACGTATTCAACCTATTACAAGACAATGAAGAAGAAAACGGTCGCCAAATTGAAAGTAACTCGTAAGCTGGAAGATATTCTTCCAGCTTTTTTATGTTGTTTTGCATACTCCGTCACCACAATAAAAAGAAGCTACCCTCACGGCAACTTCTTTTCCATATACCCACTTAGTATTCACTATAATATATCAACGATTTTCCAAATATATCGATCATTTCTCCACTTATATCAACGTTCCAATACAGGTTATCGATTTACCGATACCCTAAACCTACAACATACCCTATCCCCCAAGCAATTTACTGCCGAACTCTACGATTAAAAAGATAACTAATAAGATCGCGAGTATTTTTAATGCTACATACGCTACTTTAAAAACAGTATAAATGAGCAAGACGATTAAAATAATCGTTAAAATTTCCATCTAGAATTCCTCCAAGCTTTGCTCTTCTTCTCTTATTTTACTCGCCTCAGACCTTTTATGGAACGGCATAAGGTGACATAGAAAAAAGAGGATACCTCACCCATCGTAAGATACCCTCTCTTTTAACCGCTCAAACCATTCTCTCTCTAATTGTAAATATCCCAGTTCATTCTTTTCAGCATTCTTTAATTCTTTATCAGCTTTCTTCATATACATACGGGAAGCTTCTAGATCATTCTCTACATATTTCACAATTCCTTGTGTGCGATAATACCCATGTAAGTCTATTTTTGTAACGGCCTTCCCATATTCCTTCGCTTCTTGTAGAGAAAGGCTATCCATCTGATAAAGAGCTTTATACAAAAGGTACCAACTATGAAAACTGCCAACGAAAAATTTATTTTCCTTCGTTACAGGTTGTTGAATAATTGGTTCTATATACGATATCGCCCTTTCCATCCCCTTTTGGTCAGCTCGAGCATAAAAAACGAGCATAAGTCCACTCATTATATCTCTTATACTTTTATCCTCTTTTGATTTTTCCTCACTAAGTTCTACTAATCTCTCGTCCCAATCTTTCGGCCTCTTATAACTAAATAACTCACTTGATACTTGAATGTTATATAAATGCTGCTTCGCCTTTTCATCACCTTTAATTAAAATGAGGAATTGCATACCGTCACTCAAAAACGTTCCTTTTATCGGTACGATTGTAGCTGCAAAAATTGCAAAGTGTAACACGGCGAAATATAAAAGATATTGATAATAACTCACCATGTATATGTAACCTGAAGTAACACCAAATAGTAAACTTGTAATCGGTCCACCTAAAGTGAGCCATGCCCATTTTTTCGAAAGATTCGGTGTCTCTATAGAAGGAGGCACTAACATCGCCACGCCTCCAAAGTACATCCACAATTTATTTTCTCGAATGCGTACTTTCCCCTTCTCTTTTTGAAAAGTAATCGGCCCTACTGTCATAAATTTAAAATTCAAACCTCCTATTAAACCAAACACTACATGTCCTAGCTCATGAATAGCTAGCACCAATAAAAAAATTCCAACTAATGCCCATATATCCAACATTACTTCTAATTTCTCGGTTCGGATTACTCCGTATAAAATGGACAAAACTAACGCCGCCGTCATAGAACCAGCTGGCCTTCTTAAAATATCCACCTTTTTCTCCCCTTAATAAATCATTTTTCTATGCATTTCGTACATGAACTTTCCGAGATGCAATATCCAAACAAATGAGATTAAGCCAATTAATACAAAATCAATATCGCTAACCGCTGTATATATAACGGCAGCCCACCATACATATGCCAATACTTTATTCGTAAATTCATACGCTTTATATCCAGCTTCATGCACAATATGTTTTAATCCTTCATCTGCGTTTTTCTTCCACATCTCCATAGATTCTATATATGTTACACCTTGTTCAGGATATAGCTTATTATAACGATTTTTTGTTATGAGCCCGATAACTACTACAATCGTTAAACAGATAATAGAAGCTACTAAATTCCACACTGCAAATGACACATTTGTATCCTGTAACAGTGCACGTCTACATGTAATAACTGCATATACAAACCATGCCTGCGTAACTATATCACCTACACGTAAATATATACTTATAACCCCTAATTTCCTGCCTTGTACGCTCTCTTCTTCATCGCGTGCCTCTGCTAACATACGCGTATTCTTCCAAGTGTAGTACATCATTACGATTCCAAAAATAGTACATACACCTATTAATATATTGGGTGATAATTTTCTCGGTTCATCCGCAAGTAAATCTAAAGCTATATAAGATGCAAAAAAGCCAGCTACCATACTTAATATGAGTTTACAAAAACTAAAAAATTGTTCCCCTAATTTACTCTTCATCGTACTCTTCCCCCTCCACTAACGTGAATATTTCCTCCACCGGTACATTGAAAATTTGTGCGATTTTTAACGACAATACGATAGATGGTGCATAGTCCCCGCGCTCAATTAAACTAATCGTTTGCCGTGATGATCCAATCGCTTTCCCTAAATCCCCTTGTGATAAACGATGCTTTGCTCGCAATTCCCTCACTCGATTTTGAAGCTTCATGTCTTCCCTCTTTTTCATTTATTTAATTAAAATTGTAAATAATATCCTTATTTTTGTCAATTATAATTGTCATTACGACTATAATAATTGACAAAAATAAAGATGTATTATGATGAAAATAACTTATATAATGAATGTGAAATATTAAACAAAGGAGAGTCGATATGAAGAAAACATCTACCTTTTCTTACATACTTACCAAGCTTACAGCAGCTTTTTTGTTATTATTACTTATTAGCACGCTTCTCTTAACAACTAGTCAACAAACATTATATAGTTTCTTAGCTGGATTACGAGAACTACTATATGTTCCCTTCGCTCCTATTCTTGCGGCATATGCAATTTTTTGTTCTATTTGCATCGATAAATTGAAATTAAAAACACATACAAGACTGAAGACATTATTACTTTATATTTTTTGCGGCTATTTATTTTTTCTTCCCTTTTTAATATTTAAAGAAGCTGATCTAATACAGTTCTTGTTCCTCGGATCAATCGGAGCAGTATGTTCTCTTTCTTTCTATTTATATACAGTCATAGCAACAAAATTTAAGTGGATACCGTATTTCGTACCAAGCATTATGCTTATTATATTTATCACAATTAACTTAGTAGATATAGAAAGGGTTGGAACATCAAAAGAACAATGGGTCGAAACAAAAACCGATAACTCTTTCGAAGCATCTTTTCAACATTTTAGTGGTGAACATAAAGTCCCAATTGAATTAAAACGAGGTGACATATTAGAATTCACTATTGAATCACGAACTGATAATTCGAATGGCTACATAGGGGACATAAAAATGGCTAGTGAATTTCAAGAGGAAGAAAATTATTTAGCTCCAGCTGGCCCTAACACGTACCATTTCGCAGCAATTAAGACCGGAACGTATTACATTATAGTTAGTGGAAACCAGTTAAAAGGAAAGTTGAAAATAGATTGGAAAATCAAATAAAAAAGGCAGTGCGTCTGCACTGCTTTCCCAAATTTTGACATAGAATGGATTTCATATTAACTTGCGTTTTGTAAAAATACTCGTTTTAGCTGTTTGCGGAAACGAACTCCTAACGTAATTGCTACAATCACAATCACTCCAAAAATGATTTTACCGATGTGACCTTCTAACGCTCCAAAAATATCATGTAAGTTGCCACCTAACCAGTAACCACCGATTAAGAAGAACGATACCCAAAATAGAGCACCTGAGTAAATTGTAATGGCAAAGCGACGGAATGGTAAGTTAATAATTCCTGCAAAATATCCTGTAAAATGACGGACACCAGGAATAAAGAAACCGATAAAAATAAGGAAGTATCCATACTTATCAAACCACATTCTTGTTAAGTCGATTTTTCTTTGTGTTAAAAATACGTATTTCCCATACTTTTGAATAAAGGGCATACCTAATTTATTTCCTATAAAGTATTGAATTGTCATTCCTACACTTGTCCCAATAAAAGATAGGATAATTAAAATCGGTAAACTTAAATCGCCCTTCTGTGCTAAAAATCCCGCATATGCTAACGTTGGCTCTCCCGGAAACGGAAGTGCAATATATTCTAACAGCAAACCAACAAGTACAACATAGTACCCGTACTGCTGAAATAATTCATGAACCCATTCCATGTCATCTCTCCTTTCAATCACGTACAACTTCTTACTATTATTGTATAAAAAAATTGTCGAAATAACTATCACAATAGCTTACATTTTTATTACATTTTTGTAAGGCTTACACTAAGGTTTTCTGTTCTTTATTTGATGCTATCCATTATCATTTTAAAATGAACTAACAGCTATATATCGTACGAATCAAAGGAATTAATATACATTTTTTATCCAGTTTTTAACACCTAAAAATCACCACATTTTGTTCTCAATAAAAAACCACCACAAACTCATACGAACTTCATATTAGCTTCATATACGTATTGTAAGATTATATCGGAATTTGTTGAAAAATTTAACCAATATATGACTAAGCATTAAATTGAATAAATATAAGTCGTTTTTCGAAATTGAAAAAAGGGTGAATAAGAAATGGAAGCTTATAAAATGCACGATTTTATTAATACAAATGTTGAATCTCATCAAAATGAAACCGTTTTTAATTTACACATGTGTGAAACAAGTGAATTTGACGTAAGTTTAACAAAATCTACAACACTGTCTTTTATCGTTTCAAAAAAGAACATTAAGATCGTTACGAAAAAATGGATTAATTCAAATCAAGAAAGCATGATTGGCAAAAGTTACATCATTCCAACGAAAGCTTTCCACTATTTTTTACCAATTATTTCTGAAACTGAAGATGAACTAAATATTCAAGTTCAAAGTTTTGGACTACATGGTGAACTTTTACTAAATGAAAGATTACTTATTGATAAAAACAACAAACAAAATCCAAAGATTACTACCTTCTTTGAAACATTAGATGAAAATGTAAATAAAGTATTACGAGGATTGCAAATTCAGTGTGTGTAAGACTATTTCAATAGTAAAAAGGAGAATATAATGAAAAAGCTATTATTAAGCGCACTATTATCATTAGGATTTTTAACTATTCCATTCACAAATGCTGAGGCAGCTACAACGAATGATCAACTGATTGTAAACACGCAGCTAAATAAAATGGATTATTATCAAAACGGACAATTTATAAAGAGTTTTACTGTCGCTACTGGAAAAGCAAGTACACCTACACCTAAAGGTACTTTTCAAATCGTTAATAAAATTAAAAACCGTCCTTACTATACAGGAAAAATTAAAGGCGGCGACCCACGTAATCCCCTTGGTGACCGTTGGCTAGGATTAAATATGGCTGGAACTTATGGAACAACTTATGCGATTCATGGTACGAACAATAATCAGGCAATCGGCAAATGGACAACACTAGGTTGTATTCGTATGTATAACAATGATATACACTGGTTATTTGAGCGTATTCCCCAGCAGGCTACTGTCACTGTAAAATAACCTAAGAACACGATTTACGTGTAGCCAAGAATTTTATGTCTTGGCTTATTTTATTTCTTCATTTACAGTAGCAAAACAACTGTATTTACATATATAATAGGGATAGATTGTATTAAGTAACATCTAAACATTGATAAACATGGATATTAAAATTATACAGTTATAATATTTTATAAATTTTACAATACATACTATAATAGAATTACTGTAATTCTTAAATATTCAGTTTCACTAAACAACTCCCCTTGCTACTTTCATGATTATTTTATGGCGGGGGCTTATTATATGTATAAACAATCTGAGTCATCGAAAAAATGATGAATTCGAATATTGCAGTGAAAAGCGTTCCTTAGGAGGTGTTACTATGACGCATATACTGGTGATTGAAGACAACCCAGATATACAAGAACTAATTCGTGAATTTCTAATGGCACAAAACTTTACCGTTGATGTCGTTGGTGCTGGAACAGAAGGTATACTTCTTTTCCAAAAAAATTCATACGACCTTGTCCTCCTTGATGTGATGTTACCAGATATAGATGGCTATAGTATTTGTAAAATTATGCGAGGACAATCTGATGTACCGATTATTATGTTAACAGGCTTACATAATGAAGAAAGTGAAATTAAAGGATTTGAATTAGGTATTGATGACTATATTACGAAACCGTTCCATTACACCGTATTTATTAAACGTGTAGAAGCTGTATTAAGAAGGGTAGCTACGAAGGAAGCAGAAGCTGCAACTATACTACAATTCCATGAATTGATGTTAAATTCTACAGCATATGCCGCTTATGTTCATGGTAATCAAATTGAATTGACAACAAAAGAATTTGAAATTATTTATACTTTACTGCAAAATCGTGGAAAAGTATTATCAAGAAGTGATTTGCTGAATAAGGTATGGGGCTATGAACATTATGGTGATGTAAGAGTTATAGATACACATATTAAAAACTTAAGAAAAAAATTAGGGATTCCTTATATTAAAACGGTGAAAGGCATTGGCTACAAAATCGAATCGTAGCAAAGACAACATCACCAAAAATATTTTCATCAAAACCTTATTATTTTGTATTCTTTTATCACTTTGTCTTTATCAAATTATTTACTTCCTAGCTTCAAACTACGATAAAGAACGTTTTGCGAAAGAAAATGGAGCGCTGACTACAGAACAAGCGGATTCAGACAAACAAAACGACCAAAGTAAAACGAATCAAAATAAAGCTGTATCACAGGGAGACATTTTTAATTTCCAATCTTCTATTATAGATTATAAATCACTCTCTACAGCTATCAATCATCTTTTGCAGCCTAGCCAAACTGCAAAAGCAAAAGAACATACTCAAAATATTGCGAAAAAAAATAGTACTTCTGCTCCACCTATAGAAACGGAAAAGCAAGTCGCTACTAATGATGCCTTACATAAACAAAGTGCAGCAAGTAAAACAAATGATGCACAAGATAATCCAAAATTAACAGATGCACTGCAGCAATTAGCTCCACATATTGGCGCGACAATGCTTGCATTATCTCTACTCGGATCTTTAATTTATGCCAAACTAATTGCTAAACCTTTTCAATATATGAGTGATGCTTTAAAAGATATTATAAATCTTGATTTCTCAGATAAAAAGCTACTTAACAAAAATACGGATCAAACAGATTTTAATTTGCAAGTAGCTGCTTCACAGGTCCCAAATATAGTGAAGAATTTACATGCAAGCAATCAAGATTTAAGAAATGAACTCAAAAAGGAACAACAATTAGAACAATCTCGTAAAGAATTTATGTCTATGGTTTCCCATGAATTAAAAACACCAATCGCAGCCGTTATGGGACAACTAGATGGCATGATTCACGGAATTGGAGCTTATAAAGATAAAGATAAATATTTAAAACGTTCCTATGAAATGATGCAAGACATTAACATATTAACGGAAAAAATGTCGGAATTATCCAAAATACAAAACCCTCAATTTAAACCTGATTTAAAAGTTATCTCATTAACTAATATTATTGAGGATGTTATGAAGAAAGTAGATTATTTCGTATCTGTAAAGCAGTTAAATGTTCAATCTAACATTAAACAAGATGTACAGGTTTTAGCTGATCCTAAATTTATTCAAACCGCCATTTTTAACATTATTTCAAATGCTATTCATTATACAATTGACCATCAGCATGTCTATATAAAGCTTTATGAAAAGCCAAACGGTTACGCATTAGAAGTATTAAATACAGGTTCACAAATAGATGAAGATAAACTTGCCCATTTATTTGAACCATTCTATCGCGCTAACCCTGACAAACATGGCTTAGTACAAGGTAGTGGTCTTGGATTATATATTGTAAAACAAATATTAGATAAACATCAATTTCCTTATGGAATACAAAACACACCTCAAGGTGTAAAATGTTCTATTGTATTCCCAAAGGCAATGTAAAAACTTACTACAATTTCATAACCCAAATTCATACTTCGTATGAGTGGCGGAATTTTGTAGAGTATCTTACTCTGTTTCGTTCGCCCGTTATCCTTATTTGGATAGCGGGCGTTTTTTTATTATTCAAAAGGAGGATTTTCATGGAAAAATTTAAGTATTCATTACTCGTTTTATTTGGCGCTTGTAGCTACGGCGTACTTTCAACTATTTTCAAACTCGGATTTATTGATGGATTTTCAGCACATCAACTATTAGGAGGACAATATGTCTTCGGATGGATTGGGCTTCTTCTGCTCGTTCTTTTCACTTCACGTCACAAAGTAACAAAAAAGCAATTCTTTTCCTTACTAACAGTTGGTACAACAATGAGTATGACTGGTATCTTCTACGCTATCTCTGTAGAAGAACTACCAGCATCTATCGCTGTTGTCCTACTTTTCCAGTTCACATGGATTGGTGTAGTCATTGAAGCAATTGCAAATCGAACATTTCCAAGCCGTGAGAAAATTATATCTATCATTATTTTATTTACTGGTACATTGTTTGCAGGCGGCGTCTTTGAAGGACTCGGACAAAGCTTTTCCACGAAAGGTATTATCTTTGGTTTATTAGCCGCTGTCTCTTTTTCATTCTATGTGTTTGCAAGCGGGCGCGTTGCTACAGAAGTTCCGCCTTATACGAAAAGTTTTCTTATGACAACAAGCGCTACTCTTATCGTATGCCTATTCTTCCCGCCAACCTTTTTAACGGACGGTGCCCTGCAAGCAGGTCTTTGGAAATACGCTTTCTTCCTCGGATTGTTTGGCGTTGTCGTACCTGTCATTTGTTTTTCAATTGGCGTACCGAAAGTTGGAACAGGACTTAGTACAATACTAGGAGCAGCTGAATTACCAACAGCCATTATCGCTTCTATTACACTTGTACATGAAGTCGTAACCTTCATGCAGTGGATTGGGATACTCTTTATACTACTTGGAATTTTTACTCCTCAGCTGCTTGATACTAAACAAAAACGGAATCATACTATAACAGATACTATTTAAAGAAGAGCACCTAATGTGCTCTTCTTTAAATAGTACAAAATATAAAATTAGTATTTTTCAAAACATTATTCCTAAACACCTCATAAACTCTGCAACCCTAACAAATTAATAATCAGATAATGTATCTCTCTTAGGGACGTTAGTGATTTTTTTTGCAATATCCCTAATAAATGTTTCCGTTGTTTTCCCCCATTCATAATAAGAATTACTCATTATTTGATTAAATATTTGTTTATGTATACCTCTAGCTCGATTTTCTACAGTATTTACTGATGGATTATAAGAATTAAATTTAAATTTTTTAAGCTCGGAATCAATAATTTTTCTTAACTTTTTACAATCTTTTCTCAAAAATCCCGGATAATAGGAAAAATCATTAATAAAATAAAAATATTCAGCCTCAAGTAATAAATTATCACTTCCTTTTGTGCTGTAATTTTCTATCTTGTCAAATATGGCATCTCTTAGTTTTTTTTGCACTGTAAGATACCCCTTTATCACTCCATAACTACCTACGTTTAAAATATAGTAACCTATTGTACACATAACAAAATATGAATCTTTATATTGCTCTATAATCTTACAAAGAAATGTACTTGAAAGATTTTTTTCTAAAGTTTTAATAAAAATAATAACGTCATACATTTGATTAATCTTATTAAAATTATTTTTTAAAGACATATACAGATTTTGAAATACCTTTTCATTTATAAAATTAAACTTTTCTTCAATTTTCTCTGTGGAAAATTCCAGCATATTCTTTTTTAACTCTTGAATAACCTTTAAATAGACTGCAATTACTGCATTAGTACTTTTAGTATCAATGGATAATGAATAAATATTAGACACAATTTCTAAGATATTAGCCAAGTTAAATTTATTTATTGTTATTAAATTAATAATGAGTGAACGTACCTTTTTTAAAAAATAATTTACAACCCTATGTCTAGAAGCCGGGTATTTACATATTATCAACTCAACATTATTAAATAAATCTATCCAAATGCTATCAAGTCGTCTATCAAACTTTCCATTTTTTGTTTCCCTTTCCATATGGCGATTATAGTTGAATTCAAATAAACTAAATACATTCTTCAATTCTATAATTGACGGCTCTACGATTTCAAATGGTCTTTCTTGCAGCTGAGTTTTCGCTAAGTTCATCTTTAAATTGTATTTATCTAATTCAGACTCTACTATTCTTTCAATAACATAGGCATCTTCTTTATTATGTGTAAATACAAAAAAGTCATCCATATACCTATATAAAATATAATCCTTTTTTAATACCAGCTTCTGTTCTAACAGTGCTTCTTGAACTTTTATATCAATGCGTGTCATCAATAATTCAGCCATGACCCTTGAAAATTCCGGTCCTACAACAATACCGTTTGTCTCATTAAAATTTATTCTTTGACAAATTACATCTGTTGCGTTTCCAAAAGCACTACTTACAGTTCTTAATTTTTTCGCCAATGGTTTCTCCCCAAAAATCGCCCATGATAGCGCATGTGTATAAATACTTGGGAAAAAATTTTGGACGTCAAATTTCATAAAGTATTGATATTTATATTTTTCACGATTAAACTTCTTCGAATCATAAAGTTGTTGAATTCTTTTATACTGTTTATATGAAAAAAACGAAGTAAAGTAAATTACATCCTCTTCAGTTGTTACAACAGTATCTTTTGAAAAGCTAAATTCTTCATCCATTCGTTTCCATGTAGCTTGCTGGCTTTTCGTATAATTATATACGGGTTGATTACGGATTATTGGTGATCTGACACTGAACTCAGATTTTTTACAGAAAGACACAATTAATTGGTCGTATCTTAAAATATACGCAAATGTTTGCAATTGTGCTATTGGATGTAATAACGACATCCTTCTATAACTTCTATCATTTTTAGGAATATAAAATTGATATGGAACCGTAATATACGATATTAACTCTTCGCCTTTTTTATTATTTTCTCTTTCTATAGTAAGCATATCTATAATTTTTTGTTTAGAAAAATTACGATAGACATTCTTATTACTAAATAAAATTGGTAATTCTTCAGGTAATACGTCTGTTCTAAGAAATAAATTCTCCCTCATATTTCCTCCTTATTGTTGCTTTTTCCATTTATGTATTATATTATACCATTGTGAATATCTAGATACATATCTTCAAGATTTGTCCCAAAAGATTCACATCACCAATACTTATTAGTCTTACGACTAATACCATTCTTTACACCATACGATATTTCGCATATAGGTTAAAGAATACACACACGATGATTACTATTAGGTTTTCAAAGGCCATCCTTGTGATGATTAGCCCTTTTGCCCCATTGACTATACATATTATAGCCAACGGGGCAAAGTATTGGTGTAATAATAAGGAGGGTGAAAAACATAAAAAAAATTAAAAGCTCTCAAAAATTAAAAGTAAACAACCGTACTTTTTTTATTCCTGATGAAGAACAAAGTGAAGCTTATAATCAAATAAAAAATGAGTTAATAAGAAAATATAATATCTCTACTAGCAATCGTGATGTTATTATTAAATCTCTAATTAGTCACATCACACAAGGTGATTATATAAATAATAGCATTCCAAAAATAGATCTTATGATTCTACGAACTGATATAAAAAACTTCTTTCCATCAATAAATAAGCATAAGCTTTATCAAAAATTGAACAATTCCAATATTCTTTCACACTCAACTATACATATTCTAAAAGAGGCTGTATTTTCCAACAAAGTTGAGGGCGTTCCTCTAGGTTTACAATTTTCTAGTCATCTAGCGGAACTATACCTTGAGGATTTTGATGCAGAAATAAAAAAAACATTCCAACCAATTGTTTATTTCAGATATGTTGATGACATAATCATAATTAATTATGATTTTACAAAAAATAAACAAGAACAAACAAAAATACAGACAGAAATGCTTTCAAAAATTGATAATATATTTACTAAATACAGTTTAAAACGCAATTTAAAGAAGACAGAATTTTCCTCATACAAGAAAGGTAATCTGTCATCCGAGCTAAAATTTGATTATTTAGGCTATCAATTTAAAAGTAATGATTCTAAATTAATCATCGGAATCGCACAAGAAAAAATTGTTAAAGTCGAAAAAAAAATAAAATCTTATTTTTTCAACTTCAAAAAGGGGTCACGCTCGAACAAAGAATTTTGGACTCTTTATTACAAACTAAAAAACACAATACATGGCGTTACCTCTTATGATAAAAGAGGTAAGCAATTCAAATTTGGATTAGGTTATCACTATAGATTTGTAACTGAAGAAACCTGTATTCTTAAAATTATTAATATAATAAAGTCATCGATTTATTCTTGCAATCTATCTCCTTATAAAACTGGTACATTACTAAGTATCATTAATTATGACTTGACTTCTGGTAAACCCACAGACCTTTTAAACAAAAGATTTAACTATTTAAAACTAACTACTTTTCAGAAAGAACTAATAACAAAGCGATTAAATGTGCCTTGGTTATCAACAAGTTCAACATTTTCAAAAAGGCTTTTCTTTATCTTATATTCCTGAACAGAAATGATACTCAACTAATTTACATTTAGTTTGGGTATCATTTCTGCTCCTTTAACTAGAATTAAATAGCAATATAAAAACATCACACTCGATAATATTTAACTACTTACTTATATAATCCTCCAAGTTCCCCTACTTTACCGCTCCATATAACTTTTCTACCTCATGCTCAATTTGTTTTACATCAATTCGTTCAAATAGTGGCTGCACACTATCAATTCTATTCGGCAACGTGTTTTGAGGCTCCCAATTTCGTTTCACAATCGATAATGTGTTTCTAACTCTTTCACTTGAAAATGGTAAAAATGGTTCAAGGAGATTTGCAAAATTAGCGATAAGATACACACAGTTATAAATCGTTTCTTCGCATGAAATCGGATCATCTTCTCGTTGTTTCCAAGGCTGCCTCTCATCAAAGTATTTATTTGCAAAACGTACTGCCTCAAATATTGTTTCTAGCGCCACCTTAAATGTAGTTTGCTCAATGGCCTCTCCAATATTTTTATATAATCCTTCTACTTTATCTTTCAGTTCTACATCAATACTTCCCTTCGGTACAATACCACCATAATACTTTTCAATAAACTTTAATGTCCGGTTCACAAAGTTCCCATATGCACCTAGCAATTCACTATTATGACTGTAAATGAATTCACGCCATGAAAAATCAGTATCACGATTTTCTGGTGCATTGACTGTTAAAAAGTAACGAATAGCATCGGGATTGTATCGTTCTAATATGTCAGGCACCCATACTGCCCAGTTTTTACTTGTAGATAACTTTCTTTTTTCAACTGTTAAATATTCATTCGAAACGATATGACGAGGAGTAGCTCCTTCTCCTATTCCAAGCAATACCGCTGGCCAAATGATGGAATGAAACGGAATATTATCCTTTCCATGTACATAATATGTTTTCGCTTCTTTATCCCAAAACTGTTGATCATCTTTTCCTGTTTCTTCAGCCCAATGTTTACTTGCCGAATAATATCCTGTCACTGCTTCAATCCATACGTAAATTTTCTTATCTTCATACCCTTCTATTGGAACGGGTACCCCAATTGGTAAATCACGTGATACGGCCCTATCTAATAATCCTTCCTTAACATATCTCTCTGTTAATTGAATCGCATTGTCGCGCCATGCTCCTGTTTGTTTTGCAGTTTCTACAGCCGTTTTGATTTGTTCCTGAAATGTATGCAATGCGAAATAGAAATGCTCTGTTTCCTGCACGGATGGTGTACTACCACATAACTTGCATGTCTTTTCTAACAAATCGAGTGGATCTAAAATAGCTGAACACGCATCGCATTGATCTCCTCTTGCTGCTTCATGGCAATGTGGACAAACGCCTTCTACATAACGATCAGGTAAAAACTGTGTACACGTTTCACAATACGCTTGTTCCACTGTTTTTTTATAAATATAACCTTCTTCTAATAAGCGTAAAAAGACATTTTGAACCGTTTCATGATGGTGCTCACTATCTGTACGTGTATAGCAATCATAAGTAAAACCAAGGCTACGAAAACATTGCTGGAACTCTTCATGATACTTATCAGCAATTTCCTTCGCCGTCACACCTTCTTGTTTTGCCCTAATTGCAATCGGTGTTCCATTACAATCACTTCCCGAAACATACAACACATTCTCACCTTTTGCCCGGTAATAACGCGCTAATATATCTCCAGGTAACAAACTCGCAATATGTCCAAGATGTAACGAACCATTTGCATACGGCCAAGCGCCTCCAATAAAAATACTCATCTTACATTCCTCCTTTTAAATATAAAAAAGCCCCGCCCTTATCTTAAAAAAGATAAGGGCGGGGCTGTATAAACAGTCGCGGTACCACCTTATTTCGCCAATTACTCACATAATTAGCCTTAACAAGTACGGAGCTATATGCTCTTATACTGTGGTTTTGATAACGAGTACCAACTCTCGTCGCCGCCTACTATTATCATTTGATAAGTTCAGGACGAAGCTCAAAGGCCATTGTTCAAATGAATATTCTTGCTTCTTCTCAGCTACCGAAGCTCTCTGGACAGAATGATTTCATCCTACTTTTCCTTTTCAACGCTTATATATATAACACGTATTTTACGACTTAATTGCAGAAAAATCAAACTTTTATTCAAAAAAAAGGAAATCCTATCCTCCCATAGAATAACTATACGTTCACAAAAGGAGTGATACGATTGAATCAAAATCAACTAAGCATACGTAATGAAAAAAGCTGGAATGCAGCTGCTTATGAAGCTTGGACGAATCGCCACGGGGCGCCAGCTGATTATGCGAAAAAGCTTATAGCAGATCCCATGCGCGAGGTAGATCACTATTTACCCTACATACAATCTCCAAAAGGAAAACGTATTATTAATTTACTCGGGTCAAAAGGAAATAAAGCCGTTGCTCTCGCTCTTTTAGGAGCTGACGTAACAGTTGTTGATATTTCAGCAAGTAATGCAAAATATGCAAATGAACTTGCTGAAGCAGCAGGTGTCTCTATCCAGTATGTCGTTTCTGATGTACTAAATGTGCAGCTCTCCGAATCATTTGATATCGTATTGCTGGAACTTGGTGTACTCCATTACTTTTTAGATTTAAAACCGCTCTTTCAAAAAATTGCTACCTTGCTTAAAGGAGGTGGCATGCTTATCCTTCGTGACTATCATCCTGTTTACACGAAATTATTAGGAGTAGACCACCCATCATTTCGGGCCAATGGAAATTATTTCGATGAAGAATTGATTGAAGATGATGTTGCTTATAGCATCCTTCTTACAGAAGCGCAGAAAGAATCGTTACCTAAAACAACCATCCGTCGCTGGACGCTAGGAGAAATTATTTCGACACTTGCCGAAGAACACTTTAAAATTGAAAAACTAGTTGAAGAACACGGGCCTCATCAAAGATGGGTCTTTCCTTCTACTGCACCGGAAGGAATTGAAGAACGTGTGCCTGGCTTATATACATTAATTGCGACAGCATGCAAAAAAGGATCCCTTCACGGATAGGATCCTTTTTGCATGCTCACGCATATAAGTTGAGGTTGGAGATTACCATAATTCTGTAGAATAGGACACAAGATATTTCAACATTTCGTCTCTGACTTACGTCGTCAAAAAGGGGTATGACCAACATAACGAAGAGTAATGTTCGCAGTTGATAGTGATAATCGTTATCAACTAATTAGAAGTATACATGATGTTATTTCAAATTACAATAGCATTTCTCATTTTTATTTATGAATTTTTTGATATACAAATGTATACATTTTAAGAACATTTACTCATATGAATCTGTCTTCTTCCATTATCTGCTATAATTTTCATTGAACAGATTAATAACTTCATAATAATGTTTTTATTAATGTCGTTCTTAATATTTATAAATCACAATAAATAGTTTTTAAAAGGTAGGGGTAACGATGAAATATGTTAGTATTCGAAAAAAACTACTCTTCACACTCTTAAGTATTTGTTCCTTATTTAGCATTGCTCTTATTGTTATTCTTTCATTCGCCATGCATCAAGCCAATGAAGTCGAAACATTAAAAAATGATGTATCAAAAAGAGCAACGATTTTAAAAGAGCGTGGTGATTGGTTCCAAGCACAAGTTGCTGGTTTACAAGAATATTTACTATCACATGATCAAAAAGGACTGGATAAATTCAACCGAGAAGGAAAAAAACTAGCTGATACTAGAGAAAAAGTAACAAGTGATAAAAAACTCCCAGAAGGAATGAAAGAAGCGATTTTAATGGGTGGAAAATGGCGAAGCGTTATAGATAATGAAGTCCTCCCTCTCGCTCGCGAAGGAAAATGGGACGAAGCATCCAAAATTTCTTTAGCTCAAACCGACTATGTAAACGACCTTTTAAGTCGCTTTACTAAATATACAAATGAAGAAAATGATAAACGTGACGCATTAATTGCTGACGTAGAGTCTTCCTCATCTCTTATTCAATATATTATTTTCTTCTCACTCATTACATGCACATTAACATCTATTTTATTAGCATGGTGGTTCTCTGGTAAACTTGTTAAACCGATACGACAAATTGATGAGAAATTAAAAGAATTAGCTTCTCAAGATGGCGATTTAACTGCTAGATTGCACGTAACGAGTAAAGATGAAATTGGTGATATCGCCAATTCCTTTAATCAAATGCTCGCTAATTTACAGCGCATTATAAAACAAGTGCAACAAACATCTACAAGTGTCAAAGAAGCGTCTGAAAATGTGTTTATCGAAACAACTACGTCTATGGAAAATACCGCAAAAACCGAAGAAACTATGAATGCTCTTGAGCATAATATTCGTTCACAAGTTTCCAGTATCGAAGAAAGTTCAACTGCAATGGATGATATGACAACGAGTGTTCAGCGTATTGCTGAATCTGCCTCTTCTGTTACTAGCCTAGCTGTTACAACTGCTGAAAAAGCAGATAGTGGGAATAAAGTCATTGAGAAATCTATTACACAAATGCATACCATTAACGAAGCTGTTAACGCTACATCACAAGTAGTAGAACGACTCATTACACATACGAATCATATTGATACTGCACTTCAATCCATTTCTAATATCGCGGAACAAACGAATTTACTCGCTTTAAATGCTTCAATTGAAGCAGCACGTGCTGGTGAACATGGAAAAGGATTCGCTGTTGTTGCCGATGAAGTACGAAAACTTGCTGAACAATCTCAGCTAGCAGCAACTGACATTAACCATTTACTTCATCAAATTCAAGCTGACACAAAAATAGCAAATGAACTGATGACACAAGGTCAGTCAGAAGCTTCTGAAGGAATTACAGTCATTCGTACCGCCGGATCTTCATTCTCGGAAATTGTTAACCACATTAACAAAGTCTCTACGCAAATGCAAGAAATGTCTGCAACTGCTGAAGAAATGGCCGCAAGTTCTGAAGAAATGAATGCAGCTTTAAATAACATTGCTTCTATTTCAAATGAAGTTGCCGCCGAAACATCACAAACGGCAACCTCAGCTGGTGACCAAGTAAACAAAATGAGTGTCGTTGCTAAAAGAGCGTCTGAAATGAAAACGACCGTACAAGAACTTGAAGTTCTCGTTTCTCATTTCAAAACAAACGTTTAAAGCGAAACTTTCATTTATACTTCCAGAAGCTCCAAGTTATTAAAAAGAGAAATCTACAGTCTCTCTTTTTTCAATTTAAAATATCTCTTTCTATCTCTCATTCCGTCTGCTATAATTCCTAAAGGAAAGAAGAAAGCTTTATTCCAATCGGAGTAAAGCTTTCTTTCAATTTTTTACATTTATTAATTCTAATACTTTGATTTCACAAGGAGGATTTTTATCATATGAATTTTATTAGCATTCGAAAAAAACTAATGTTCATGATGGGAACGATTTGCGCTTTATTTGGCATCGCCTTAGCTTTTATTTTATTTTTTGCTATTGATCAATCTCATAAAGCTGAAGCATTACAAAAAGAAATTTCCCCTCTGGCAACAGAATTGAAAGAGCGTGGGGACGCTTATCAAGTACAGCTCTCTGCTTTAAGAGGTTATTTATTACAACATGATCAAGTTGAATTAGACAAATTTAATGAGATGAGTAAACGTCTGGAGGATTCAAAAGATAAACTTCTTTCTAATCCAAATGTTTCTCAGTCCATGAAAAATACAATGGAATCCGGATCTACTTGGAGAAAATTTATTGAAGAAAAAGTTTTCACTCTTGCAAAAGACCAAAAGTGGGAAGAGGCTTTAAAAGTAGCTTATGCAGAAAATGGTACTGTTTATAAAGTAATTGGTGACTTCACAAATTACAGTAACGAACAAGCCAAGTTACGTGATCAATCTATCAAAAAAATTGATCAATCTTCGCTACAAATTGAATATGTTGTCTTCTTATCACTTGTTATTTGTATTATCGTAGCTATCACTGTTGCATGGTGGTTCTCTGGTAAACTTGTTAAACCAATTCAACAAATTGATAGTAAGCTAAAAGAATTATCATCTCAAGAAGGTGACTTAACAGCCCGCCTACAAGTAAATAGTAATGATGAAATTGGTACGATCGCAACATCATTTAATACAATGTTAGAAAACCTACAACATATTATCAATCGTGTTCAAAAAACATCTGTGGAAGTACAAAACGCTTCTGAAAATATGCTAGAAAAGACGAATATATCACGCGAAGCAACAATAAAAGTTCAAAACTCGATGTCTAGCCTAAATTCAAATATTCAATCACAAGCCTCTAGTATGGAAGAAAGCTCAACTGCAATGGACGATATGGCAGTAAGCGTTCAGCGTATTGCTGAATCTGCTTCATCTGTAACTGAACTTGCTGTATCTACATCTGAACAGGCTAACGACGGAAGTACTGTTATTCAAAAATCTGTTTCACAAATGACAACGATACACGACGCGGTAAATGCTACGTCAGAAGTGGTCGAACGTCTAATCACACACACGAAATATATTGATACAGCTGTACAATCTATTTCTAATATCGCGGAACAAACAAACTTACTTGCTTTAAATGCATCTATCGAAGCAGCTCGCGCTGGCGAACAAGGAAAAGGTTTCGCCGTCGTAGCTGACGAAGTTCGAAAACTTGCTGAACAATCTAAAACAGCGGCAACAGATATTAACCAATTACTACATCAAATTCAACAAGACACTGAAACTGCGAGTTCGATGATGTCACAAGGTCGTTCTGAAGCATTTGAAGGCATTCATGTCATTCGTGAAGCTGGCAATTCTTTCACAACGATTGTAGAACAAGTAAATAAAGTATCTACTCAAATGCAAGACATCTCAGCAACCGCTGAGGAAATGGCTGCAAGCGCTGAAGAAATGAACGCTTCACTGAATAACATCGCTTCTATTTCGACTGAAGTATCTAGTGAAACAGCGGCAACAGCACAATCTGCTGAGCAAAAAGTCATTACGATGAATGAGATGACACAAACCGCTAGACAAATGAAACAAACAGTTGAAGAATTAGATCAACTCGTATCCCACTTTAAAACTGAATAGACATTCCAAAAAGATCCCTCTTCCAAAAGGGATCTTTTTTTGAGCTCATTTCCTGCACATTATGCACATTTCCGTTATAATGAGAATCGATATCATTAATTATGCAGGGGGTGCTACACATGTCACAACAAGCATTTGAAGAAAAGTTATATGCAAACTTAGAAGCTGTTATTGACCCTGAACTAGGTGTTGATATTATCAATCTTGGATTAGTTTATGACGTTACAGCAGATGAAAATAATAATGCTGTCATTACAATGACGATGACTTCTATCGGTTGTCCGATGGCCGGGCAAATTGTATCAGACGTTAAAAAAGTATTATCAACGAACGTACCTGAAGTCAATGAAATAGAAGTAAATGTCGTTTGGAATCCGCCCTGGTCTAAAGAACGCATGTCACGTATGGCGAAAATTGCATTAGGTATTCGCGACTAAATAAAAAAAGACCTGACATACTAGTCAGGTCTTTTTCTCTTATTATTTTACGCCTACTGCATCATAAGCTTTCGTAACAGCTTGTACAGCTTTAGAGTTTTTACCATATAAATCTTCAGCTGACTGCAGAGCAGCTTGACGCATCATCTTAAAGTCAGAGTTTGCAGTTAAATATTTCGTAAGAGCACGGTAGTAAATTTTTTCTGTCGCTTCACGGCCTACTCCAGTTACTTTCACGCCGTAATGCTCTCCACCGTCAGATACTAAATATGCAGCTTTATTGTTAATACTACTGTTAATATGAACGCCGCCATTATCAGCTGTTCCAGTGTAGCGTTTATTGTAATGATCTGGGTAACCTTCACCTGGTTTTAATGGATTTGGAATAGATGCTGGATCTTTCAGAGAACGAAGTGCATCACCAGGTTTTCCAGGTGTATAAATGTCAGCACCTAAATCCCAGCTCTTCTTCTCAACCATGACACCCATAATATCAGATAACGATTCATTTAACGCACCTGACTCATTTTTATAAACAAGGTTTGCTGTATGTTCAGTTACAGCATGCGTTAATTCGTGACCGATAACATCTAGCCCAGCAGATAATGGAATGAATGTTTTACCATCGCCATCACCATACATCATTTGCACACCGTTCCAAGCTGCGTTATTCCAGCTTTCTCCAACGTGAACAGTAGAAATAAGCTTCGCGCCTTTATCATCGAAAGAGTTACGATTAAATGTCTTTTTGTAGTAATCATATACTTTCCCTGCATTTACATGCGCATCAACTGCCGCTTTATCTTCGAAGAACTTAGATTTACTCTTCACTTCTTCTCCTGTATATCCAAGAATTTGCGAGAATAAATTAAACCAGTTTTCGTCCATATTCTCCGCATCAAATGTATGGATACCTTGTCCTCGTTTACCGTCAAATAAGTTAAATTCTCCTGTTTTCGTATCTTGAGCAATTTCAAATGATTGTCTACCACCTAATACTCCGTAACCAAATCCTGTAATATTGTCTACAGCATTATATTTCTCAATCACATTTCCATTTGTCGCATCAACAAAATAATGCCAATATCCTGGAGCTGGTTTTGAAATCGATGCCTTAACTAAGTATGCAAGATAGTAGTTTCCATCTTTTTCATACACAAATAAATCTTTTTTCACACCGTCATAATTCTTTACTTTACCAACTTCTTTTTCAATATCTGCCTTTGCAATCGTTTCTGCTTGCTCTGCACTAATATTTGCAAACGCAGGAATATTTTTATCATCTAAATTCGGAATAACTTGTCCGAAGAATGCTTTTACATTATTTTCTTTATCAAGTGTAACAGTTTGATCTGAACCATACACAGGAATGTTATTATGCTTCTCAACTAACTTCACGTGTGTTGTGCCAGATTCAGCGTCTTTTTCTTCCCCAACGACATTGAAGTGTTTATCAATATTCCCTGCTAATTTAAACATATCTTTCTTACTCTCTAAATATTGAAAGACCGTTTCTTTTTTATCTAGTCCTTCTGGTGCTTTCCATTCCTCACCTATGTATGCAGGTGTTTTAAACTCTTGATGATATTGAATTTTTTGTTCTTCCGCTTTCGTTGTCGTTGCTCCAAATGTTCCAAATCCCCCGGCTATAACAGTTAACGCTAATGCTGATGAAATGACTTGCTTTTTCACTATAACATTCCCCATTCCCATAAAGATTTTTGACACTTTTATACAATTCTTGTTTTTCAAGTCGATACCTTTACCAAAAATTTGAGAAAGTTTTTTCTGACAATTCAACTCAAAAAAGAGGACATCCGATCGGATGTCCTCTTTTCCATAAACGCTCTATTATCTTTTCAACTCAATTGCTAAATAGTGTGATTGCTCTTTCGCTTCAATATGAATATCTTCTTCTATCGCCTCTGCTGCATCACGCATAACAAGCGTTTCCCCATTTATTACACTACTTCCTTCAATTTGAACAAGATACAATTGACGGCCTTCTCGCACAGGAAAATGAATTTCTTTTCCGGCATCTAACGATAAAGAATATAAATTTGCATCTTGGTGAATTTGAATTGGTGCCTCTCCTTCTACTGGAGATACCATATGGAACCATTCATTTTCACGCTTGCTCCAATCAAATTTAAACTCACCATAGTTTGGTTTATGATCCGCACGATCTGGTAAAATCCAAATTTGTAATAAACGTAGTGTTTCATTTCCTAAATTATGCTCACTATGAAATACACCTGTGCCAGCACTCATATATTGAACATGTCCTCGCTCAATTGTTCCACGGTTCCCCATGCTATCCTCATGTGTTAAAGCACCATCTACAACGTACGAAATGATTTCCATATCGCGGTGCGGATGCATATCAAAACCAGTTTGTGCCGCTACTAAGTCATCATTAATTACACGCAATGCTCCGAAGTTCATGTTATTTGGGTTATAGTAATTTGCAAATGAAAAATGAAAATGTGTATTTAGCCAACCGTGATTTGCTCTTCCCATATTTTTATGATCAACTTTTCTAAACATATCCTTCACCTCATATTATCTCGAATTCAAGATTTATTATAAAAATTTTTCTCACTGTAATTTTTTTAGTAATTGTAATAATTGATGTTGTTCTTCTACATTTAAATTTTGAAACTGCTCCGCTTGGAACGTTTCTTGAGGCGGGACGATTTCTTCGTATAAATCTTTTCCCTTTTCTGTTAGCGAAATATATTTTGTAGTACCTTCTTGCTCACGACGAATCCACTCTAGTTGCTCCATTTTATTTAAAAGCTGCGTGATATTTCCCTTCGTAACAAATAGTTTATTTCCAAGCTCTTGCTGCGTTAGACGATTATGCCCTCCAACTTGTGCTAGTACATCAAACTGGGCGGCAGACACATTCCATTCTTTCAAATGCTGATTCGTCTCACGAATACTTTTATTATAAAAACGTGATAAACGAAACCATAATAGTAATCCGAGTCTATCTTCTGTTTTCATTCTATCACCTCGCTCGTTTCATACCATTAGTTTAGAACTAAACTTTATAAAAGTCAATCGCTTACTTTTAGTAACCGCCAAAGAAAGCACAGTGCCATTTCTCCACTATGCTTTACATTAATTTTCTGTTTTTATATTCATCTAACTTCCTCTCTGCGAAATTCCTCGCATCTTTCTCAATCCATCTATCTTCGTACAATTCACTTCCAACATACAATACGTCTCTCTTATGTTGCATCGCATGGCGAAATTCATGCAGTAGTGTTTTGAGCACTTGCTCGTACTCTTCCCACATACAAACAAAAATTAATTGTTTTTCTTTATGATAAAAACCACCTACTGGGAATAAAAATTCCTCTTCTTCTTCTCCTAATGATAGAAGGACATGATTCGCATCACACGTATCACAAAAAATAACTGGCGTTTTACATACTTCAATAAGTGAAAACACATCGTCTCTAAGCCTTTTGACATCCCAAGGAAGCTCCGAATCCAACACATACCAATTCTCCACCTGTTGATATACATTTTGAAACTGGAGTTCCATTTTTCTATAATCCCCTTTCCAAACTCCTTTTCCTATATGTATGCCACAATCTGTAAAATATTAAACATACTCTTCCCCTTTCGAAAAAATGACAATAAAAAAAGAATCTATGTCAGAATAGATTCCTTTTACGTAATTACTTTTTTTTCATCACTTTTTTTAATACAAAGTAACCAATCGCACAAACAATAGCAGCAAGTGCAAAGTATTTCACATATGGCCCAGCTACTTTATTAATACTTTCCCACTCTGTTCCTAATTTAAAACCTAAATATACAAATACAATTGACCATGGAATAACAGCTAATGTAGTTAGCGTAATAAACTTAGCATGTGACATTTTTGCAATACCCGCTGGTATCGAAATAGCATGACGCACAACAGGAATAAAACGCGCTGTAAAAATAACACCAGTTCCGTAACGATTAAACCACGCTTCAGCATAATCAATATGTTTCTTCTGAATTAAAATATATTTTCCATATCGCTCAAGAACAGGTCTTCCTCCGTATCGACCAATCCAATAAATGAATAGTTGTGCGATTACACCACCAATTGTACCGAACGCGACAGCGCCCCAAAATGTAATGCTTCCTGTTGATACTAAATACCCAGCATAAGATAATACGATTTCACTCGGAATAACCTCTAGCATTAATCCAAGCATAATTCCCCAATAACCAAGTCCTTCTAAAAAAACTAAAACGGAATGAATCAACTCTCCTAACATCATGTACCTCTCTTTACTGTTTTCATTGCAAAAAATAAAAGTACAAGCAGGAAATATCTTGTACTTTTATTTTTTTAATTTAGTTAGCCTTCGTATCCCACTTAAAGATTTTATTTAAAAATTTATATACATTCTTTGACTCTTTCGTCAAAAGTGGACCTAAGATCGATAGTATAAGCACGTATAGTGCTGAGAATGGTTTCAAGACTGACATTAAACCACCCGCGATACCGATATTGGCCATAATGATGGAGAACTCTCCTCTTGAAACGATTGTTAATCCAATATTTGTTGACGCTTTATGAGATAATCCAGCTTGTCGCCCTGCAATCATCCCTGCAACAAAGTTTCCGATGATTGTAAGAAGGACAGCACCTAACGTTAACCATATCGCTCCGCCCAATGAAAACGGATCAATACTTAATCCGAAACTGAAGAAGAAAATAGCTCCGAAAAAGTCTCTAAATGGAACAACAAGATGTTCAATTCTGTCACTATGCTCTGTCTCAGAGAAAACTAATCCTAAAAGAAGTGCTCCAATTGCTTCGGCAACGTGAATTGTTTCCGAGAAACCTGCAATAAAGAATAACGAAGCAAATACTACAATAATGAAAATTTCATCCGAACTAATATTGAGCAATTTATTTAATAACGGCGTCGCCTTTCTAGCTACAATAAAGAATAGAAGCATGTATCCTAAAGCAATTCCAATTGAAGTAAGAGCACCTAAGAAGGAAGCATGATCTCCTAGAACTAAACCAGATACAACTGATAAATATACAGCAAGGAATATATCTTCGAACATAATAATCCCTAAAATTAATTCGGTTTCATTATTACCAGTTCTTCTTAAATCCACTAACACTTTAGCAACGATAGCACTAGAAGAAATCGTAATAATACCCGCAATAATTAAGATTTCTAGTAAAGGGAATCCCATTATAAATCCGTATAATAACCCAAGTGAAAAGTTAATTAAAATATAAATCGTTCCGCCAATCGCAATAGAACGTCCAGATTTAATTAGTTTTTTCATCGAAAATTCTAATCCTAGATAGAACAGAAGGAACAGGACCCCAATCCGTCCGAGGAAGGAAATGACACTTGCACTTTCAATAAACTTGAAATCGATAACACCTATTGTCGGCGCATGTGGTCCCACTAACATTCCAAGAACAATTAGAAACGGAATTACTGAGAATTTAAACTTTCCAGCAATTACTGCCGCAATTGCAACTAATACTAACGCTGTACCAACTTCAAAAATTAAAGTATCCATCTAGTCAGTCCCCCTATTCGAAAGTAACTCATTAATAATTTTTTTAATTTCTTCTCTCTCACCAGAAACTACAAGCATATCGCCTTCTTCAATTGCTGTTTCTGGCCCTGGATTAAATAGCTTTTTCATATTCTTTTTCATAACTGCAATGATCGTTACGCTATATGTTTTTCTTATTTCCAGATCACCAATTGTTTTCCCGATTGCTGGAGCTGCATTCTCCACTTTGAACCACTCAATCGCTAAACCTTCAAAGACCATCTCAACATTTTCTAATGCTCTAGGCTTATATACCATTCCGCCTAATATTGCTGCAATTTGTCTTGCCTCTGAGTCACGTAATGAAATACTTGAGATACTTTCTTCATGGTCTGAATCAAAATGATACATTTCTCTACGCCCGTCATCATGAATGACAATCACCATCTTTTCGTTACCTTTCGTAACGATTTGAAACTTATAACCAATACCCGGAAGTTCACTTTCTCTAATATTCATATTTAGCTCCTCCACAACATTTTTTATTTGAATTTTCTGTTTTTCTGTCTTTTATTCATCCAATTAACTTTAGAAATTCTAACCATTCAGGATACTTATGACTTGGAAATCTTTTATTGTAATAATAAGTGGCTCCTAAAAAGATACTTACAGATGTAATGATAAAAAATATATTACTTCTCATTTTCAAACTCTTAAGGCTTACTTTCAATAAAGTTTCTTCTTTCAAATTATCCCCTCTTTCTTGCTTTACATTTAGTTTTTTAAAATGTAAATAATTCTAAAAATATTATGATGTAACATAATCATAACACACAATACGTTTAAGTAACATAATTTTTTAGAAAAATTGATTCTCGTATATTTTTTGCATATAATTTTCTTATTACGAAAAAAGGAAGTGTATTATATGGTTGATATCTTTAGCAGATTCCTTGAGGTAACGAATAATATTTTATGGTCATATATTCTTATTGCAATGCTAATCGGCTTCGGTCTTTATTTCTCTTTCAAATTAAAATTTGTCCAACTTACTCATTTCGGTGAGATGGTCGGTTTAATTAGCAAAGGGTTTAATCGAAAAGAAAAAAATAAAGATAGCATCTCTCCATTCCAAGCATTTTGCTTAAGTGCAGCAGCACGTATTGGTATCGGAAATTTAGCTGGTGTAGCATTAGCGATTTCAATGGGTGGACCCGGTGCAATATTTTGGATGTGGTTTATCGCTATCCTTGGAGCAGCTACTAGTTTCGTAGAATGTACGCTCGCGCAAATTTATAAAGTAAAAGATGGAAGCAGGTTCCGTGGTGGGCCAGCATATTACATGGAAAAAGGATTAAACAAACGCTGGATGGGTGTTTGGTTTTCGTTACTTATCACAGTTGCGTACGGTTTAATTTTCAATTCTGTACAAGCAAATACAGTAACAATAGCGTTTGAAAATGCTTTTGGACTAGAGCGAACAATCGTAGGAGCTCTATTAGCTTTATTAGTGGCAGTTATTATTTTTGGTGGTATTAAGAGCATTTCACGTATTACAGAAATGATTGTTCCTCCAATGGCAATTATTTATATTGGTGTGGCAATTTTCGTCGTTATTAACAACTTCACTATGTTACCAAGCATTTTTTCAGAAATATTTAACAGTGCATTCGGTTTAGACCAAGCTATCGCTGGTGGTATCGGTGCAGCAATCAAGTTCGGAATTCAGCGCGGTCTATTCGCGACAGAAGCAGGTATGGGTAGCTCTCCTAACGCAGCAGCAACATCAGATGTATCTCACCCTGTAAAACAAGGACTTGTTCAAGCATTAGGAGTGTTCGTAGACACATTCTTAGTATGTACATCAACAGCATTTATCGTATTATGTTCTGGACTTTACAAAGGATCAAATTTAGAAGGTATTGAATTAACACAACAAGCATTAAGTTCACAAATTGGACCGTGGGCAAGCACTTTCTTAGCGATTATTATTTTCCTATTCGCATTCAGTTCTTTACTAGGAAACTACTATTATGGTGAAACAAATATCGCATTCATTAAAGAAAGCAAAACTTGGTTAATGATTTATCGCGTTGCAGTTGTCGGAATGGTATTCTTCGGATCGATCGCTGCCCTTAAAACAGTTTGGAGCTTAGCTGATTTATTTATGGGACTAATGGTATTCACAAACTTAATTGCCATCTCATTCCTAAGCAAATTCGCCTACGCAGCATTAGTAGACTATATTAAGCAAAAGAAACAAGGAAAAGATCCTGTTTTCGTTGCAAGTTCTATCCCTGGCTTACAGAATACAGAGTGCTGGGATGGACAGGATGTAGAAGAGAATAAAAAAGCTGTATAATTATTAAAAGCGGAAGCGGCTCGTTTAGAAGCGCAGGACATTGGAGCTCTCGACCTTGAAGCGCTTTTTGCTTCGAGCGAGAGAGCGAAATGACCGGAGATTCTAGCCGCTGGAGCTGGATATCATTAAAAGCGGAAGCGGCTCGTTTAGAACAAGAGCTATATATCAAACAAAATCCCTATTACTTCACCGTAATAGGGATTTTTTATTTATAACAGTTCATAATTTGTTCAAATTAATTACAGCAAAAGGGTTGATTTATACGAATTACTAGATTATAATAATTATAAATTAGTAATTGATATCACATAACAACTCAAAAGGAGATTGATCATAATGAACAAACAAGTAATCGAAGTATTAAACAAGCAAGTAGCAGACTGGAGCGTTTTATTCACAAAATTACACAACTTCCATTGGTACGTAAAAGGACCTCAATTCTTCACATTACATGAGAAATTCGAAGAACTTTACACAGAATCAGCTACTCACATCGACGAAATTGCAGAACGTATTTTAGCAATCGGTGGTAAACCAGTAGCGACTATGAGAGAATACCTAGAAATATCTACTATTCAAGAAGCAGCTTACGGAGAAACTGCAGAAGGAATGGTTGAAGCAATCATGAAAGACTACGAAATGATGCTAGTCGAACTGAAAAAAGGCATGGAAATCGCTCAAAACTCTGACGACGAAATGACATCTGACCTACTACTAGGCATCTACACAGAACTAGAAAAACACGCTTGGATGCTACGTGCGTTCTTGAATCAATAATAGATTTTAAAGCGGAAGCGGCTCGTTCAGAACAGGAGGGTGTTGGAACTCCTGATTACGAGGCGCTTTTTGCCTCGAATGAAGGAGTGAAACAACCGACTGTTCTAGCCGCTGGAGCTGGATATCAATTAAAAGCGGAAGCGGCTTGCTCAGAATCGCAGGGCATTGGAGCTCTCGACCTTGAAGCGCTTTTTGCTTCGAGCGAGAGAGCGAAATGACCGGAGATTCTAGCCGCTGGAGCTGGATATCAATTAAAAGCGGAAGCGGCTCGTTCAGAGTCGCTTTTTTCTATGGGGTGGTCGCACATGCTGGTACATGAAATTATATCAACGATTTTTCAAATATATCGACGATTCGACACAGAATATCGACCTACCGACAAATCACGACAATATAAGCACCTCTCTCCTCTACTTTTATCAATATATTACAATCCCTTTTATGTTAAAATATAGGTAACATACTTTAGTAAAATAGATCCAAAAAAGCTTTTCCATATTCATCATTTACTACTTAAATGGCGGGAGTGGTTCAGTTGAAAGACTACTTAATTAGAGCATTTTTTGCGTTAATAACAGTTGGGATTGTCTTACTTATAGCTAACATTTTCAATATACGTATCGGGGTAAAAGACTACGCTTTCCTCGTTGTTGTAGCAATTGGTGGCGGCTGGGGTGGCTGGTACCTGTATAAGAAACAAAATAATAAAAGTGATAAAGGCATTCCAAAGTAATACGGAATGCCTTCTTTTATTGCCGTCTATAGTAAATAATGAAGTTCAAACCACTAATCAAAACAATCCCAATAAACATATCAAACGACACTGCATCTCCACTTAAATTATACTCATCAACGATAAACCCAGACATAAACAACGTTATCGCAGAAACGCCGATACATAATATCGAAATAAACCAAAGCGAAAACTCATTAATTAGCTCTTTCTTCTGTGTTGAAACAATTAGCATAGCAAGAATAGATGCTGCTAATATACTTTTAAAAACAGGACGTAAGTACACAAACTCCTCCATCTATTTCTCCTTTTCCAAAAACATTACATCTCAATATTAACATATTTAACCAAATTAAAAACACATGCCTTTTCAAGATAAAATGACATGTGTTTCCAAAAATCTCTATAATTTTTTATTATGATAACTGTTTCCACTTCGTTCCTAAAACAGGACGCTCGTAATTTTGGATCTCATGAATTAATTTATCTGCCGTCTCAGCTGAAACGATCAACTCTTTATTCGATGGGTTCATAAACCCTTCTTCTGCTGCGCGTTCAACCATTTGCAGGATTGGTCCGTAAAAATCTTTAATGTTTAATAAACCAACCGGCTTATTATGTATACCAATTTGTGACCAACATACAACTTCAAATAACTCTTCAAACGTTCCGTATCCGCCTGGTAATGCAATAAAAGCATCCGCAAGCTCTGCCATTTTCGCTTTACGTTCGTGCATCGTTTCTACTTCAATTAATTCTGTTAACCCTGTATGTACAATTTCTCCTCGGAATAGACCGCGCGGCATAACACCTGTTACACGCCCACCTAAACGAAGAACTTCATTTGCTACTTCTCCCATTAATCCAACGCATGAACCGCCGTATACGAGCTCATAGTCGTTTTCAACAAACATTTTTCCTAACGCTATTGCCTGCTCTTTAAATTCTGGTCTCTCCCCTAAGTTGGAACCTGCAAACACACAAATCTTTCTCATTCCTACACCCCGAAACTATATATTGTTATGATACAATGAACATTGTACAACATATTGAAGGGATGAGGAAGAAATGGATATCGTCGCATTTCAAAGATGGGTAGAGGAATTTTATGAAAAACGAAGCTGGTCGCAATATAATGCCTTTATTCGCTTAAATTTCTTAACTGAAGAAGTTGGGGAAGTTTCACGTGTTGTTCGCGCCATTGAAATTGGCCGTGATCGCCCTGATGAAGAAGTGAAAACAGAAGAAGAGCTAAAACAGGAACTAAAAGAAGAACTTGGTGATGTACTATCTAATCTTATTATTCTTTCACAAAAATATGATTTAGATTTACAAGACATTATGGAGGCTCACGTCACAAAGCTTTCGAAAAGGTTCGAGACATCCAAATGAGAATATTATCAATTATGGTATAATATTCTTGTCACAATACTAAGGGGGATTTTATGTTATCTAAAAAATTGCACGACGCATTAAACGATCAAATGAACTTTGAATTTTACTCTGCCCACGCTTATATGGCAATGGCTGCTTACTGTACAGCTGAGAGCTATGATGGATTCGCTAACTTTTTCCTTGTACAAGCTGAAGAAGAACGTTTCCACGCAATGAAGCTTTACAACTACATTAACGACCGCGGTGAGCGCGCTATTGTTACTGGATTTGATAATCCAAATAACGAATATGAATCTGTACTGAATGCTTTTGAAGTAGCACTTGAGCATGAGCGTGAAGTAACGAAGCGTATTTACAACTTATCTGATATCGCTTGGGATGAGCGTGAACACGCAACGATTACATTCTTAAAATGGTTCGTTGATGAGCAAGTAGAAGAAGAAGCTTCATTCGATAGCATCATCCAAAAATTAAAACGTATTACAAGCGATTCAAACGCATTATTTATGCTAGATGCTGAATTAGAGAAACGTACATTTACGCCTCCAGCCGAGTAGTATTTCAATCACCTTAATGAATGTATTAAGGTGATTTTTTTATTTCTTCTCTCAGCCCAATAACCTTCGCCAAATCCTTCTTATAAATCCCTGAAACCTTTTCAACAAAATCACTATGAGTAAACGTCCCATCGCCTTCTTCTACTATGCTTAAATATCCATGTATGAATTTCAAAAAGGTTCTAGCATCTTCACCAGTTAATTGATCAATGCTCTCCATAATCTCATCAAACTCCCTGAAACTATCCCGTTCTTTCAACTTAATCCCCCCTTACTTATCATACCAAAATAAAAAAGTCGTTCATCCCTCTAGGCGAGAGATAAACGACTTCTATACCGTTTTATTAAAGCATAACCCCAACGATAATCGCTGATAATATACTTACTAACGTTGCACCGTATACAAGTTTTAATCCGAATGAAGATACAACGTTTGCTTGTTTGCCATCGATACTCTTCGTTGCACCTGCGATAATTCCGATTGATGAGAAGTTCGCAAATGATACAAGGAAGATAGATAAAATACCTACTGTACGAGTTGATAAATCGCCAGCTACTTTTCCAAGGTCAAGCATCGCGACGAATTCGTTCGTTACTAATTTCGTTGCCATAATTTGTCCTGCTGCTAGCATCTCTGATGTTGGAATACCCATTACGAATGCTAATGGTGAGAAGACATATCCTAAAATGCTTTGGAATGTGATTCCGAAAATTGAATCGAATACACCGTTAATTGCTGTAATTAATGCTACGAAACCGATTAACATCGCCGCTACTGTTACAGCGATAGAGAAACCAAGCATAATATATTCGCCTAACATTTCAAAGAATGTTTGTTTTTTATCTTCTTGTAATTCTAAAATATCGTCTTCTTCTTTCACATCATATGGATTAATAATATGAACGATAATGAATCCGCTAAATAAGTTTAATACAAGTGCTGTTACTACATATTTTGGATCAATCATTTTCATATAAGAACCGACGATTGACATCGATACTGTTGACATTGAAGATGCACAAAGTGTGTATAAACGATTTTTCGGTAATTTGCTTAGTTGATCTTTTACTGTAATGAATACTTCACCTTGACCAACGATTGCAGCTGCTACTGCATTATATGATTCTAGTTTTCCTAAGCCGTTAATTTTACTTAATAGGAAACCGACTGCACGAATGATAATCGGTAATACTTTAATGTGTTGTAAGATCCCAATTAGTACTGCTAAGAAAATAATTGGTAATAATACTGTTAAGAAGAATGGTGCTTGTCCATCATTTGCTAGACCACCAAATACGAAATTAACCCCTGCTTCCGCAAATTTTAAAATAGCGCCAAACCCATCTGCAATCCCTTTTACTAATACAAATCCGACCTTTGTATTTAGTAAGAAATACGCAAGTACCAATTGAATGACTAGCATAAGTGCAATTGGTTTATATTTAATTTTCTTACGATCTGAACTGATAAGGAACCCTAGTACAAATACTACAAGTAAACCGACTAGAAACATTACAATCTTCATATGTGAATCCTCCACTTCTCCCACGAGTTATCGGTCGTATAACGTATAACGAATGACGTCTGACCATTGATGTTAAAAAAATTTAAAACCCCTAAATACTATTCAACTGTCATCTAAAATCAGTAAGCGTTTACATAAATTGCAATTTATAAAAGGTAGCTTCTTCTCTCCTACCATACTTGAAAGTCTGAAATTGATACCACCTACAAATCAAATTGTAAGCGTTATCTAGACGAAATGCAATATAAATTTTAAAAGATTTTTATATGTTAATATATTCCTAATTAATTGGTTTTTTCATGAAAATTTACCATAAAAAAATAGCCCTAACTATGAGCTAGGGCCACCTTTTTTTATAACATAACACCAACGATAATCGCTGATAGAATACTTACTAATGTCGCACCGTACACAAGGCGTAGACCGAATGATGATACAACATTTGATTGGTTTTCATCGATACCTTTCGTTGCACCTGCGATAATTCCGATTGATGAGAAGTTCGCAAATGATACAAGGAATACAGAAAGAATACCAACTGTACGAGCTGATAAGTCACCAGCTACTTTTCCAAGATCCAGCATCGCAACAAACTCGTTTGATACTAATTTTGTTGCCATAATTTGACCCGCTGTTACCATCTCTGCTTGCGGGATACCCATTACGAATGCTAATGGTGAGAAAATATATCCTAAAATAGCTTGGAATGTAATACCGAACATGGAATCAAACAAGCTATTGATTGCTGTAATTAATGCTACGAAACCAAGTAACATTGCCGCTACTGTGATCGCGATTGTGAAACCAAGCATAATATATTCACTTAGCATTTCAAAGAATGACTGTTTTTTCTTATTTTCTAATTTCAGTGTATCTTCTTCTTCTGTAATATCGTACGGGTTAATAATATGAATAATAATGAAACCACTAAATAAATTTAATACAAGTGCTGTTACTACATATTTTGGTTCAATCATTTTCATATAAGAACCGACGATTGACATGGATACTGTCGACATGGAAGATGCACATAATGTATATAAACGATGTTTTGGGATTTTACTTAATTGATCTTTTACTGTAATAAATACTTCTGCTTGCCCAACAATAGCAGCTGCTACTGCGTTATATGATTCTAGTTTTCCTAGACCATTTACTTTACTTAACAACGTACCAATTGCACGAATAAATATCGGCAAAATCTTAAAGTGTTGCAGAATTCCGATTAAAACGGCAAAGAATACGATCGGTAATAACGCTGTTAGGAAGAATGAAACCTCTCCTTTATTAACAAGACCGCCAAATACGAAAACGATTCCAGCTTCTGCATATCCAAGAAGCGCGCCAAATCCATCTGAAATTCCTTTTACTAAAATATAACCAACTTGCGTATTTAATAAGAAATAGCTTAACACTAGCTGAATAACAAGCATGATTGCGATTGGTTTATACTTAATCTTCTTTCGATCGGCACTTATAAGAAAACCGAGTACGAATACAACGAGCAATCCTACAAGAAACATAACAAACTTCATTAATAAAATCCTCCATTTAACTCTTCATTAACGTTGAACGTCTGACCACTCAAAATAAGAAATAATCCGAACTTTCCATTTCTCCTCCAAAACCTTCAATCGGATAGGAAAGATCATAAAACCTCTTGTTTCAAAGGCATTTCCCATTCTAACACAAATCACAACTCATATCCGCACTTTTCTTAAAAAAATTACATTTTATTATAAAACACTCATGAATGTTCGTCTTTTACTCCCCACAAATATCTGGATAAAACAAAAAAATGAGCATCAAGTTTTACTTGATGCTCACCTCATTATACTGCTTTTTCTTTATCAGCTACTGCTGGCTTATCCCAGCACTCTGTATTATTCAAACCTGAAATAGACTCCGCATAGAAGACTGGATCTTTTCCTTGTTTCTTTTGCTTAATGTAATCTGTTAATGCCGCGAAAGCATACTTAGAAAGGAATACGATCGCAACTAAGTTAATAATAGCCATAATACCCATGAATAAATCTGCTAAATCCCAAACGATTTGAATTGTTGCTACAGATCCTAACATAACCATACCAAGTACAGCAATTCGATAAGCATTTAGTAACACTTTACTTCCATTTAAGAACTCAATATTTGTTTCACCATAGTAGTAGTTACCTACTAATGAACTAAATGCAAACAAGAAGATTGCAACTGCTACAAATATAGACGCCCACGGTCCGATATGTTGGCTTAATGCTTGCTGCGTTAATTGAATACCATTTAAATCCGCTGCATTATGCACATCTGATAAAAGGATGATAAATGCTGTACAACTACAAATTAATAATGTATCTGTAAATACCCCTAAAGTTTGAATGAAACCTTGTTTAACTGGGTGCGTTACGTTTGCAGTCGCAGCTGCGTTCGGCGCACTACCCATACCTGCTTCATTTGAGAATAATCCGCGTTTTACCCCTAGTAAAATCGCAGCTCCTAATCCTCCGCCTACTACTTCTTTAATTCCGAAAGCATGTAAGAAAATTTCTTTAAATACATATGGAATTGCCGTAATGTTTGTTACAACAACGAATAATGCCACTGCTACATATATAATTGCCATTACTGGAACAATCATTTCAACCGCACGTGCAATACGTTTTACTCCGCCAAAGATAATAACTGCAAGTAAACCAGCCATTACAAGACCTACTAATCTACTATCTGTTTTGAATGCCCCATCAAAAGCAGCAGCTACAGTATTAGACTGTACAGCGTTAAAAATTAATCCGAAACTTACTGTTATTAAAACAGAGAAAATAGCTCCAAGCCAGCGCTTATTTAATCCTTTTTCCATATAATAAGCTGGGCCACCACGGAACGCATTCCCATCTTTCACTTTATAAATTTGCGCTAATGTGCTCTCTACAAACGCAGAAGCACCCCCAATTACCGCGATTAACCACATCCAAAATACTGCTCCTGGTCCACCTGCTGAAATTGCGATAGCTACACCAGCCAAGTTACCAGTACCTACACGAGAAGCTGTACTCATACAAAAAGCCTGGAATGATGATACACCACTCTTCTCTTTTTGTGCCTTCCGCGTTTTCGAACTTGCCCCATCCCCAAGCAATCGAATCATTTCACCGAAGTAACGAACTTGGACAAATTTCACACGAAACGAAAAGTAAAGTCCTAACCCAATTAACATCGCAATAATGATATATGACCAAAGGACATTATTTATATCCCCAATTACCTTAGCTAAAAAATCCATAATCGCATTGCCCCCTCTTCCTAACAATAAGAAAATTATATTCTAAAAACTTTTAGTAATCAAGAACTTTATGTTAGGTTTTGTAACATGAATACGTTAATTCTCTTAACATATATGTTTTCCCACGTGAAAATATAACCAGTACGTGCATGTATCCAACACTCAATCAATCATCCCATTCGACCAGTCCTACTTTTAAGACAGTGCACTCTCTACAAATAACGAGAATAATGAACAAACAAAGTTATATTAATAATTCCCTCTCACCCTTTTCATCATTTACTACAATAAAAAAAGACGAGCATCGAATTTATCTCGACGCTCGCCTTTTCATTACACCGCTTTTTCTTTATCTGTTACTACTGACTTATCCCAACACTCTGTATTCATTAAACCAGGAATAGAATCTGCACTGAAGACTGGATCTTTTCCTTGTTTCTTTTGCCTTACGTAGTCTGCCAAAGCAGCATATGCAAATCGTCCAAGAAGTGTAATTGCAATTAAGTTTGTAATTACCATTAGACCCATAAATAAATCTGCCATATTCCATACGACTTTAAGCGTCGCAACAGAACCGAATAATACCATTCCCACTACCGCAATACGGTAAATCGTTAACCAAGTTTTACTTTGTTTAATGAATTCAATATTCGTTTCACCATAATAGTAGTTTCCTAAAAGTGAACTAAATGCAAATAAGAAAATAATAATCGCTAAGAAACTGCTCGCCCATGGGCCAATTTGTGAACTTAATGCATTTTGCGTTAATTCTATACCTTCTAAATTCGTTGCTTTATACGCACCAGAACATAGTACGATAAATGCTGTTGATGTACATACTAAGAATGTATCCACTAAAACACCAATCGTTTGAATAAAACCTTGTTTCGCTGGATGCGTTACGTCAGCTGTTGCTGCCGCGTTCGGCGCACTACCCATACCTGCTTCGTTCGCAAATAATCCGCGCTGAATACCATATTTCATCGCAGCACCGATACCGCCACCTACAGCTGAATCTAAACCGAATGCACCTTTAAAGATTTCCGTAAAAACATCTGGTATTAAATAGAAGTTTTTAATGACAACAAAAATAGCTACCGCAATATAAATAAGCGCCATCGGCGGAACAATCATTTCCGACATACGTGCGATACTTTTTACACCACCAAAAATAATAACCGCGACTAATACTGCTAATACAATCCCAACAACGTAACGCTCAATACCAAAAGCGTTTTTAAATGCTAATGTAACTGTATTTGCTTGTACTGAGTTAAAAATTAATCCGTAACTAATTGTAATAAGGATAGAGAACCAAATTCCCATCCAACGTTTATTTAAACCTTTTTCCATATAATAAGCAGGACCACCACGGAAGCCACTGCCATCTTTTATTTTATAAATTTGCGCAAGCGTACTTTCTACAAAACTTGAAGACGCCCCAATAATCGCAATTACCCACATCCAAAATACCGCTCCAGGTCCTCCCATAGAAATAGCTAACGCTACCCCAGCTAAGTTCCCGATTCCAATACGAGCTGCTGAACTCATACAAAATGCTTGGAAAGAAGATACACTACCTTTTTTACGCGTCTTTCCAGTTAATCCATCACTCATTAGTCTAACCATTTCCCCTAAATGAGTAATTTGTACGAATTTTAATTTAATAGAAAAATAAAGACCTAAACCAATTAACATTGCAATAAGAATATATGACCAAAGAATTGTATTCGTTGATGAAACAAATTGTTCCAAAATATTCATACAATTAACCCCTCCTTTTCTCCATAAAACGAATTATATTTAAAAAACATTTAAAAATCAACATTTTTCGACAATTTACAATTTCCAAATATTAGCCATGCACAAAGTAACAATATCTTTAAGACTCTCCTTCCTCTAACTGTACATACTAAAACAAAAAATAAATCTAAAAACAACACCATTGACAAAAGTACCAACCTGTAACTATAATGATTACAACAGGTTGTAACAAACCTAATTACAATACATTCATTCACTTTCAGATATACACTTTAACAAAACACTTTGGAGGGATTTATTATGAAAATTGGAATCATCGGAGCAACTGGTAAAGCAGGAAGTCGTATTTTAAAAGAAGCATTAGATCGCGGACATGAAGTAACTGCAATCGTAAGAAACGCTGCAAAAATTACAGAAGAAAACGTAAAAGTTTTAGAGAAAGATGTATTCTCTCTTACATCTAATGACCTACAAGCATTTGACGTAGTTGTAAATGCTTTCGGCGCTCCAGCAGGCGAAGAGCACCTTCACGTAGATGCAGGAAACGTACTAATTGAAGCGATGAAAGGTGCACCAAACACAAAATTACTTGTAGTTGGCGGAGCTGGAAGCTTATTTGTAGACGAAGAAAAAACAACACGTGTATTCGATACACCAGGTTTCCCAAATGAATACCTTGCAACAGCTCAAAACCAAGGAAAAAATTTAGAAATCTTGCAACAAACAAACGATATCACTTGGACATTCATCAGTCCTTCTGCATTATTCGCATTAGGAAAACGCACAGGTTCTTATACAGCTGGCAAAGACAACCTTCTTGTTAACACAAAAGGTGATAGCTACGTAAGTTACGAAGACTTTGCAGTCGCTGCACTTGATGAAATCGAAAATCCAAAACACGTAAACGAACGCTTCACAGTCGTTTCTGAAGCTGAATAATAGAAAAAGCTCGTAAACATAATGTTTACGAGCTTTTTTATTATTGAACTTTCTCTAAACCATCTGGAGTAATCTTAAAGGAAATTTCTTTAAACTTTTTCGCATCTCCTTTTCCGACTAACTCACTCTTTTTATACCAATTCAAGCGATCTGATTCAGCATGATATACTTTCACTACATCCCCATACTGGAATGAAGTGCCATTTACTTGCTCTGCAAAATTCTTTGAAGTTTCTTGTCCTTCTGCTGTTATATGCTTTTTCTCATTGCCATTTTGATCATATAGTGTAATTCCCATATATAATTCATTTTTAAAGTAGCTATGAATTTGTTCATTTGTATACGTTACATGTAATTTCTGCTCTTCATGATTGAACGTTACTATAGAACGAATTACGTCACTAAGCCCTTTGTATACAAGACTATCTCCATACGTTACTTCCAATGCTACTTCTGTTACTTTTTTATTTCCAAAAACATCTTTCGTTTCTACCTTCACTGTTCGCTTACCAATTGTTGTCGTATCCGGAGTCTCTACAAAACCTACTACTTCTCCGCCCTTTACTTCAACAAATTTCTTCGCGTCTAGCGTTTCGCTATTTGTTCCAATTACTACTTTTTGCGGATTTGCTTTTACTGTTTGCTCGCCGTCTAATCTTTCAAATCCATTTTTAGTGATTTTGAAGACTAATTCCTTTATCTCTTTACTTTTTCCTTCGCCCACATATACATCTTTTTGATACCAATGTAAACGAGAAGATTCCGCATGATATACTTTCACTACATCTCCATACTCAAATGCAAGTCCATTTACTTCCTTAGCAAATTCTTGCGTATTCTCTAAACCTTTTACCGCTATATTTTTCTTCACTGTTCCTTCTTTATCGTACAATGTGAATTCAAAATACTTTTCATCTTTAAAGTAATCATGAATTAGGTTCTTTGTATCTGTCGCACTCAGTTTTTTCGTATCATGATGCAAAGTTACAATTGATTTCAAATCACCATCTCTATAGCTCAATCCATATACAAGTAGGCTATCTCCATATGTTACTGTTAGAGGAACTTCTGTCACTTGCTTATTTCCAAACATATCTTTCGTTTCTACTTTCACTTGTTGTTCACCGATTTTTGTTGTATTTGGTTTTTCTACAAATCCAACTACTTCTCCATCTTTCACGTCAACAAAGTCCTTTGCATCTAACTTCTCAATATCTGTTCCTACTACTACTTGTTGCGGTTTCGCTGTTATTTCTTGTTGATTCGCCATTCTTTCGAAACCGTGCTCCGTAACTTTAAAGACTACCTCATGAACGCCATACTCTGTATTCACAAATTCATTCTTTTTATACACTTTAAATCTATCAAACTCTTTTTGATATACTTTTACTACATCACCATATTCAAAAGTCATTCCATTGAATTGCTCTGCAAATGCTTTTGTATTTTCAGACGCTTTTACAGATACTGCTTTCTTCTCTTTCCCATCTTTATCATATACAGTCATTTCCATATATTTCTCATCTGCAAATGACGTATGCATTTTACCTTCTGAATCTGTCGCGCTAAATTTTTTCTCGTCATGATTCAACGTTACAACTGATTTAATGTTCGTTCCGCCATAGCTCGTCCCAAAGAACATAATGCTATCACCGTAAATTACTTCTAACGATACTTCCGTTACTTTCTTATTCCCAAAACGATCTTTCGTTTCTACTTTTACTTTTTGCTCACCGATTTTTGTTGTATTTGGTTTTTCTACAAATCCAACTACTTCTCCATCTTTCACCTCAACAAAGTTCTTTGCATCTAACTTCTCAATATCTGTTCCTACCACTACTTGTTGCGGTTTCGCTGTTATTTCTTGCAACATGTCCATTCTCTCAAAGCCTTTTTCTGTCACTTTGAAGAATAATTCTTTTGCCCCTTTTTTCTCACCTTGACCAGTAAGGGTATTATTTTGATACCATTTCAAACGATCCGGTTCTGCGTGGAATACTTTCACAACATCTCCATACTCAAACTGCACTCCATTCACTTGCTCTGCAAAGTTCTTTGAAGTTTCTTGTCCTTCTGCTGTTACACGCTTTTTCTCCGTTCCATTTTGATCGTATAAAGTGATTCCCATATATTGTTCTTTATCAAAGTATTTATGAATTTGTTTATTCATATCAGTTGCATGTAATTTCTTCTCATCATGCTTTAATGTTATAACTGAAGCAATTTCATTGTTATACCCTACATATGCAATGCTATTTCCATAAATTACTTCTAGCGATACTTCCGTCACTTGCTTATTCCCAAAAGCATCCTTCGTCTCTACTTTTACTTTTTGTTCTCCAATTTTTGATGTATTGGGTTTTTCTGAAAAACCAACCACTTCTCCATCTTTTACTTGTACGAATTCTTTCGGATCTAGTTTGTCTACATCCATTCCGACTACTACCTTTTGCGGTACTGCTGTCACTTCTTGTAAACTATCTTTTAATTCGAAGCCTTGCTGAGTAATTTGGAATAATTTCTCTTTTTTATTTTGAGCTTTCCCTTGATCTACAAGTGCATTATTTTTGTACCACTTCAAACGGCCTGGTTCTGCATGGAATACTTTTACTACATCACCATATTCAAAATCCAATTCATTTAGTTCCATCGCAAATCTTTTTCCCGTTTCTTGTCCTTCTGCTGATACACGTTTCTTTTCAATCCCATTTCGATCGTATAGCGTTAAGCCCATATATTCTTCTTTTTCAAAACGGTAATGTATTTCATTATTAGTAAAGTTTACATTTAATTTCTTCTCATCGTGGTGAAGTGTCACTGTCGACATTACATCATCTGAAAGTCCTTGAAAAACTATACTGTCATCATAAACTCCGTTAACTTGGACAGGAATTGAATTTTTATTTCCTTTCTCATCCTCAATTTCTACTAACACTTCCTGTTTCCCATTCTCTAATTTAGGCCATACAATCTTTCCTGTTACTTTTACATTCTCACCTAAATTTCGAACAAGTTTAACCGCTTGTTCTTCATCAAAATTCGTACCAACTACAAGGTTTTGTACCTCATTAGCAGGTTCACCATACGGAACTTTATACGGTTCAACTTGCTTCTCGCGAATATCATTACTATCTGTAGCTTTCCAAATTTCCTTTTCTAATTTAGGTAAATTTAATTTTTCTATTTTTTCTCTAATATCATCATTTGGCGTTAATCCCCATTCCTCAAAGAAAGGAATTAAATTTTGCCCTGCCACTTTTGATGTCATATAAATAAATAGCTGCTTTTTCTCTTCATCAGACGCAGGCATTTCACTCTGAGGTAACAAACGATAAGCTTGATGTAACCTAGGATAAAAATGTTCTCCATAAACTACATTTAATTGCCAAAACATTGTAAGCGGATTAATGTCATCAATGAATCTTTCTGCTTTAGGTTTCTCTAAATACTCAAATGAGTTTTTATAGTGCTCATCCATTTCTAATTGATTCCCTAACGCCTTTTGAACAGCTAATGAGTAAATATTTACTGTAACTTCCCTTACTTTAGACCACTTCCAAGGTTCTTGCTGATGTAAATGTCCAACTTCATGCCACGGTCCCCAACCATCCTTTTCAAGCACTTCTATATCTAAAACTCTATTCATTGCCGTCGGGATATATCCTGTATGATAATTTTTCGCAAACATAAAGTCATCTTCAGCAGGCTTCCTTTTCTCAACAAACTGAGCATAATGAATTGGAGATTTCGCAACCCCAACACCGTCCTCAGATAATCCTGCTACTGCATTTTCTATTCGAATAATCTTATCATGCAATTTCATTAATTCTATCGGGTCTGTGTTTTTCATAAACTTTTGTATAGAGCTCGGACTAGCAGTAATTAAACTTCTCTCACCTTTTAATTCCACCGCATAAGGATCCTTATATTTTTTTAACATTTCATCCCAATCTTTTTTCGTATGCTTACCTAAAATAAATAAAGGGAAGTGACTACCACCATTCGTAACTGAAGCTGTTACTTCTCCCCCATTATTCATATTGTAAAAATATAAAATACCGCCTCTTGGAGATGAAATAACATTTTTCCCTGGTTTCAAATCAAACTCTTCTGGATCCTTTTCATCATAAGATCTCGTTCCAATAAAAGCTTGAATAGACTGCGTTCCTTTTATGTCAATTGTAATCTCTTCATTTGGCTCTGCATAAATCCCAGTCGGTTCATTAGCGGAAAGTTTCCAAGTAACTCTTAAACGATTATTTTCTTCTTCTACGCTACCTTTCCCCGGCAACTGAAATATTCTCTGCTCAAATTTATTCTCTTTAACCTCTTCTAATTGCCCACCTTTATTTTCTTCCAAAGGTGCTGCATATCCTTTTGATGCTTCGAAAGCTACTGGCGATAATAATGTTGATATGCATATTCCAGCTACTAATACCCTACTCTTCTTTTTCTTCGACATAATCTGTGTCCCCTGTTCCTTTATTTAGAGAAACTATCCTATATATATTCATTTAATAAGACATCCTATTATTTTTATAAAAACATGTAATAAATAGACTAACACCTCGCACACCTGTATCAATTACTACCGCATTCCTCTCCATGTATTCGCTTTCTTACATTATAAAATTTTTTATGTAACGTATCCTCCTCACTTCCCTCTACTTGTGATGAGTTCTCTCTACATAAAAAAGAGAATAGTAAAAGATATATTTTCAGTATTGTCATCTATACATCTAAAGTTATGAATAATAATAGAAATTTACATTTTCTTCATATATGACCATCTATAGGTAGTTTTTCCAACTGAATTTTACACGCTTTCCACACTGTTTGATAGCCTTTCCAATCAGAATAATGTTACAATTTTGTGAATATAATCTATTAATTGTAACGTTTGAATTTCAATATATTTATATTATTTCTAAATAAAGTTTAAACTGTATAAACAGTACTTTTATCCCACATTTAATTTTTTTAATATAATTTTATCGTTCACAGAAAAAGCATTGGCACACGGCCAATGCTTTTTCATTATCTCTTTTGATTCGGTTTATGTGGTTCATTTGGAGTATATGGTTTATTATCGTGGTCATGACTATGTGTTTTTTTCCAACTTACCGATAACTCCGGACTTGTTTTTTCCTCACTTCGTTCAAGTAATACGACTGCATTTTGAATTGTTGGTGTGCCCTTATGTGCGATACCTTGTAGCTTCGTTAATTTCCCTATTACTTTAAAGCTAAATCCACCAGCTGGTGTTTGTTTCGGAATTAAGATGCGGAACTTTTCTCCCACATTAAATTCCGTTTTTGCTTCGCCCTTTTCATTTACAAACTTCGCGCCCGCTGGTGCACCTGTTGCTTGCACTTTATACGTTCCGCTTTTCGCATTTGTTTCTACTGTATATAAACCTGTTTCAAAGAAATCATTTTTCAATACTGCTTGTTGTTCTTCTGATGGCACAACGCTCATCGTAATTTCTTGTAATTCTTCACTAGCATTTGCTTTTGCAACAATGTCTTTCGTTACCTTTTCTACATTTTTATTTCGGAAATCTAAATCATTAATATCGATTTGTTTTAACGCATTCCATACTGCAAGCTGCGTTGCATAATGTGCTTCTCTCCAATCAGAAACACCTAATTCTTGTGGACTCTTTTGTGGATATCCATTCAATAGTACGCGGTACACGTTAATATCCACTTTCCCCATTTCCGGTAAGTCTTGACCACTTGGAGATTTCAAATCTACATTTAAACAAAAGGCAATTTTGCCATCTGCCGTTTTAATAAGTTCTGTTCGGATTGGCTTCTTTTTGGACTTACTATAACTCCAATCCATTTCATACTTTGTATGATCCATAACTTCTGCAAATGCTTTTTGAAGCGGGAATAACAGAAATAAAACACTTAAAAACATAGCTAAAAGTTTGAACGATTGCTTTATATTCATGTTTACAGCCCCTTAATAACAAACTTAATACTAAGTAGTATTTAATTAGAAAATATTTTTATGCACAAAAAAAGAGTGCATAAAGGCACTCTTTTTTCTTTCCTACTTTAATCTTAGAAATCGAAGTTATCAGGATCTGGACCAACGCGGTGATTTTGATTTAACGCATCGATTTTTTCCATATCTTCTTTCGTTAATTCAAAGTTAAATACATCAGCATTTGCAATAATACGGTGTTCTTTCGTTGATTTTGGAATTGTAATTACTCCATTTTGAAGATCCCAACGTAAAATAACTTGCGCTGTCGTTTTACCGTGTTTCTCAGCAATTACTTGTAATGTATCGTTATCTAATAATTGACCTTGCATTAGTGGTGACCATGCTTCCATTTGAATACCTTGTTCTTTACAGAAAGCTTGTAGTTCTTTTTGTGTTAAACGAGGGTGGTATTCTACTTGGTTAATCATTGGTTTAATTTCTGCATCTTTCATTACATCTTGTAAGTGATGGATTTGGAAGTTACTTACACCAATTGCACGTACACGCTCTTCTTTATAAAGTGTTTCTAGCGCTCTCCATGTATCTTTATATTTTCCTTCTACAGGCCAGTGAACAAGAAATAGATCTAAATAATCTAGTTCTAATTTCTTTAAGCTCTCTTCGTATGCAGCAATTGTTTCTTCATATCCTTGATCTGCGTTCCATACTTTTGAAGTGATGAATAAATCTTCTCTTGAAATACCAGTTGCTTCGATACCTGCACGAATTCCTTCACCTACAGCTTTTTCATTTCCGTAAATTGCAGCTGTATCGATACTGCGGTATCCAGCTTTAATCGCTGATTTTACAGCTTCTACAAGTTCTGGTCCTTCTTCTACTTTAAATACACCTAAACCGAACCAAGGCATTTCTACACCATTATTTAATACTGCTTTACTTTGTAAGTTTTTCATTTTATTTTCTCTCCTTTTATTTTACTTGATCTCTTTTTTCTAATGTCATACTCCATGCTGTTAGAATTACAGCACCTACTACCATAAGGCCACCTACCCAAGCAGTATGGATTAATCCTAATGAATTCGTAACAAGGCCACCTATATAAGAACCTAAAGCAATCCCTGCGTTAAATGCGGCAATGTTAATTGCTGAAGCAACATCAACCGCACTTGGAACAAAGCGCTCTGCCAATATAACTACATATACTTGTAGCCCCGGAACATTCATAAATGCGAATAGTCCCATGAAAATAATTGTGATGAATCCAGCTGCTTTAAATGGCGCTGTAAATGTTAAAACAAATAATATAATCGCTTGAATCAAGAACATGTAAAATAGCGCTCGAATCGGATTATGATTCGATAATTTTCCGCCGACCATATTCCCTATCGCAATGGCGATTCCATACACTAATAAAATGATCGTAACGGTACTTGCTTCAAATCCTGTTACTTCTTGTAATAGCGGTGATAAATACGTAAATGTTACGAATGTACCGCCGTATCCAAGTGCAGTAATAATGAAAACAAGTAACAGTCTTCCATTTTTAATTAGTTTGAATTGATCACGAAACGATACAGGTACACCATTTTTTAAATTGGATGGGACGAGTATGCTATTCGCGATAAAAGCAATAATTCCAATTACAACGATCGCCATAAATGACGCTCTCCAGCCAAACTCTTGACCGATAAACGTTCCAATTGGCACACCTGTAATAGTTGCAACTGTTAATCCAGTAAACATAATCGCAATAGCACTAGCACGTTTATTCTCTGGTACAATCGCAGCCGCAATTGTAGATCCTATCGACATAAACACACCATGTGCAAACGCAGCTACAATCCTTGCGATAATTAGTACAGTGAAGCTTGTCGCTACCGCCGCGATACCATTACCAATAATGAAAATAACCATAATCCACATTAATAATGTCTTTCTCGACATACTTGCCGTTAACGCTGTTAAAACAGGAGCTCCTACTGCTGCTCCTAACGCATATAAGGAAACCGTTAAACCGGCTGTTGTAACTGAAACATTTAAATCTTTCGAAATAGATGGTAGTAAACCGACACTAATAAACTCGGTCGTACCAATCCCAAACGCACTAATTGCTAGTGCTAATAAAGCAAACATACTTCTTCGATTCGTCTGAACTTCCGAAGATGGTACTGTATATGAACTCAATTGAATTCCTCCTTATTACAAGAAATCCAATCATAATAGTGTGATAAAAAGGCCCTTTTATCTTCTAAAAAAATATATTTAATCTCTACAAATGCTATTATGAATGGTTTCATTCTTTTTTTGAAGAACGCACTTTAAAGTACTATAGGCACCAAAAAGTAACATAGTCACTTTTCAGTAATGTACTACTCATTTGCCTCTTACATGTGCTATTATGAAACATATTTAACATGATAAAAAGTACGTACTTTAAAGTGCTATAGGTACTAAAAAGTAACATTTGTATGATTTGGCTTACTTTACTTACAAAAGGAGGGCTTTATATGAAGAAATACAATATTCCTGTAGAAGCGACTTTAGAAGTTATCGGCGGAAAATGGAAGGTTGTTATCCTTTGTCACTTAACGAAAGGTACAAAGAGAACGAGTGAATTAAAACGTCTTATGCCTGGTATTACACAAAAGATGTTAACACAGCAATTACGCGAGTTAGAAGAAGATGGAGTTATTCAAAGAAAGGTATACAATCAAGTACCACCGAAAGTAGAGTATTCCCTTACAGACTACGGTTGGTCTTTAGAATCCATTCTTGATTCTCTTTGTTCCTGGGGCGAATGCCATCTTGAAAAAGAAGGTAACACATCGATGCTAATTACAGAAGGTGAACAATAAAAAAAGGAAAAAATGAACATAAATTTGTCCATTTTTTCCTTTTTTTATTTATATATACGTACATTTCTTAGCTTAACAAAATAATTTATGCGCTTTCACACCTTGTCAGTACTACGTTATACACTTAATATCAAATAATTAGGAATCATTTTTATGTTAACATAGGTGTATATAGTATATAATATAGGATATATATTATATACACTTTCCGATAAAGGAACTTTCCATTATGCGGACAAGCCAAGTATCGGACAGTTCATAAATAATAGGTAGGACATTATGGTTTTGGATTTATGATTTCAGCTTACTTGCTGTCATAAATTTAAAGGCATTTTATTGTGCTTTGTGAAACTTTGTATAAAGTTTCGCAAGCGTTTACTATCTTACCTATCAAAAATAAGAGTATTGCTATCGTAAAGGAGAATTGGAGATGCCAGAAACTATGACTCAAACAAAGCCAGAACAAGAAACTGTACAAATTTCTGCTAGCCAAGGACAACTTGATGTACTTGATCAGTTGTTAAAACCTGAGGTACAAGAATCATTAACTACACTAGTAGAACAGCTTCCAAAATTAACTGAGCTTGTTAACATTTTAACTAAGTCTTATGACTTCGCTCAAACTGTTGCTACTGATGAAGTATTAAAAAGCGACACTGTTAGTGCAATCACAGAGCTTGTAGAGCCTGTAAAAGATACAGTGAAAGGCATGGCTGCTACTGCTATCGAAGCGAAAGATCGTGCTGACGAAAGCAACGAAGTTATCGGCCTGTTCGGTCTATTAAAATTATTAAAAGACCCACAAGCACAAAAAATGTTCCGCTTTGTGAACGCATACCTTCAAATTAGTGCAGAACGTAACAATAAATAATTTAACTTATAACAACAATTAGTAAAGACGGGGGATATCATACTATGTCAAAACAAATTGTCATCTTAGGCGCTGGTTATGGCGGTCTTCTTGCCGCTTTAAACGTACGTAAATATTACAGCAAATCAGAAGCACAAGTTACAGTGATTAACCAATACCCAACGCACCAAATCATCACTGAACTACACCGCCTTGCAGCTGGTAACGTTGCTGAGCAAGCAATTGCAATGCCACTTACAAAGCTTTTCAAAGGTAAAGACATCGATCTTAAAATTGCAACAGTTGAGTCATTCTCAGTTGATAGCAAAGAAATTAAACTAGCTGGTGGCACTACTTTATCTTACGATGCACTTGTAGTTGCTTTAGGAAGTAAAACTGCTTACTTCGGTATTCCAGGACTAGAAGAAAACAGCATGGTATTAAAATCTGCTGCTGATGCAAACAAAATCTACAAACACGTTGAAGACCGTATTCGTGAATACGCGAAAACGAAAAACGAAGCTGATGCTACAATCGTAATCGGTGGTGGCGGATTAACTGGCGTTGAGCTAGTTGGTGAGCTTGCTGACATTATGCCTAAACTTGCAAAAAGCCACGGCGTAAACCCAAAAGAAGTTAAACTTCTTCTTGTTGAAGCAGGTCCAAAAATCCTTCCAGTATTACCAGACCACTTAATCGAACGTGCAACTACTAGCCTAGAAGCACGCGGTGTTACATTCTTAACTGGTCTTCCTGTAACAAACGTTGCTGGCAATGAAATCGACTTAAAAGACGGTCAAAAACTTGTTGCTAACACATTCGTTTGGACAGGTGGCGTACAAGGTAACCCATTAATCGGTGAATCAGGTCTTGAAGTAAACCGTGGTCGTGCAACAGTTGATGCATACCTACAATCTACTTCTCACAAAGACGTATTCGTTGCTGGAGACAGCGCTGTTGTCTTCGCTCCAGACGGACGTCCATACCCACCAACTGCACAAATCGCTTGGCAAATGGGTGAGTTAATTGGATACAACTTATACGCAGCACTAGAAGGCAAAGCATTCGAAGAGTTCGCACCTATAAACTCTGGAACACTTGCTAGTCTAGGACGTAAAGATGCTGTTGCTACAATCGGAGCAAGCAATACTCCACTTAAAGGCTTACCAGCATCATTAATGAAAGAAGCAAGTAACGTTCGTTACTTATCACACATTAAAGGTCTATTCAGCTTAGCTTACTAATCTGAATATAAGCCCGAATCATGCCCTGCATGATTCGGGCTATTTTTATCCGTAATTTTCTCTAACTTACTTATTCGGCAGAAGAATAAGTTAATCCTCTATAATTATCAAAATATACTGACTTTTGACAATAAAAGCTGCCCCGTTTTGGAACAGCTTTTATTGTCATCTTTTGTCGGTAAATCGATGATATAATTTTCAACCTCATTCATTATCCTAATTTAACTAGGCTGTAGTTCTTCTTCCCTTTACGAATAATGATAAATCGTCCATCAAATGAATTTTCTACAGTAACATCTGTCCCCACATCTGTTACCTTTTCGCCATTCATCGAAATAGCTCCATTATTAATATCTTCACGCGCTTGTCGTCTAGATGGTTCAATTCCTAAATCAACTAGCCATTCTACGATGTTTTTCGTCTCTTTTGAAGACTGGAATGTTGGCATCTCTTTAAAGCCTTGTTCAATTTCATCAGCTGTTAACGATTTAATATCTCCGCTAAATAATGCTGCTGTAATTTTCACGGCTTGTGAAAATGCCTCTTCGCTATGAACGAATTTCGTCATTTCTTCCGCTAATACTTTTTGTGCTTCACGTTTATGAGGCTCTGTTTCTACCTTCGCTGCCAATTCATCAATGCGCTCTTTCGTTAAGAACGTAAAGTATTTCAAGTATTTCACTACATCACGGTCATCTGTATTCACCCAGAACTGGTAAAATTCAAATGGTGTTGTTTTTTCAGGATCAAGCCAAACCGCACCACCTGCAGATTTACCAAACTTCGTACCATCAGATTTCAATAATAACGGAATTGTTAGTCCGAATACTTTCGCTTCGTGCCCTTCTAACTTACGAATTAAATCTAAACCACTTGTAATATTTCCCCATTGGTCACTACCACCAATTTGCAGTTGAACATCTTCTTTCGTGTATAAATGATGGAAGTCCATCGCTTGCAAAATTTGGTACGTAAATTCTGTGAAAGAAATCCCTGTATCTAAACGACTTGCTACAATATCCTTTGCTAACATGCTATTAACGCTAAAGTTCTTACCGTAATCACGTAAAAACTCAATAATATTTATTTCATGTGTCCAGTCGTAGTTATTTACCATCTTCACTTCGCTATTTCCGCCAAAATCAAATAGCTTTTTCATTTGTGCTGTTAGCGCATCCACATTACGCTGAACGACTTCTAGCGTTTGAAGTTGACGTTCTGATTGACGTCCGCTCGGATCACCAATTGTTCCTGTTGCCCCGCCAATTAAAATAACTGGATGATGGCCAGCTAACTGGAATCTCTTCATCATCATAAACGGAATTAAATGTCCGATATGCATACTATCACCAGTCGGATCAACTCCGCAGTATAGTGAAATCTTTTTCTCTTCTACTAGCTTACGTAAACCTTCTTCGTCCGTCTGTTGATTAATAGCGCCGCGCCATTCTAATTCATCAATAATATTCATCTTTTGTCATCCCCTCTATTTTTTTGAAAACAAAAAGTCCCTATGTCTATGACATAGGGACGATTATTCACCGTGTTACCACCCAGTTTGTATAAATAGCATAGCTACTCATACCACTCTTAGCAATAATATCGTTTGCCAATCCGCTTAGCATTACCTAAGATACTCCAGAGTGTAATTCGCAAGTTTGTTTGTGCTAGGTTCCAGCAACCCCTAGCTCTCTCATTAACAGTGACAAACTGCTACTAGGCTCTTTCAGCGTATGTTATTTGTTAAATTATTAGCCATTATATTGAATTGAAAACAAATTGTCAATAATACCTAAATGTTATTTTAAAATAATTCGCATTTTCATACGTATTTTTTATTCTTTATCTTCTCCAATAATTCTTACTTCTCGCTCTAACTTCACTCCAAATTTCTCTTCAACTGTCTTTTGTACGAAGTGAATTAAATCGATATAATCTTGTGCTGTTCCGTTATCAACATTCACCATAAATCCAGCGTGTTTTAAAGAAACTTCCACTCCGCCAATTCGCTTACCTTGTAGTCCTGATTCTTGAATCAACTTACCAGCAAAGTTATTGGGTGGGCGCTTAAATACGCTACCACATGAAGGATATTCTAGAGGCTGTTTTGACTCACGTTTAAACGTTAAATCATCCATTTTCTCTTTAATTTCTTCACGCACACCTTCCTCAAGCTCAAATCTCGCTTCAAGAATAATGTAATGGTTGTTTGCAAATACACTCTTACGGTATCCAAATTCAAATGCTTCTTTCGTCAAAGTACGTAGCTCTCCATCACCTGTCATCACAACAGCTTCTGTTAACACAAACGATACTTCACCGCCGTAAGCACCAGCATTCATATATAATGCTCCGCCAACTGAACCTGGAATACCACAAGCAAACTCAAGACCCGTTAAATTATGATCTAATGCAATACGTGATACATCAATAATTGCTGCACCACACTGTGCTACAATCGTCGTTCCCGTTACAGTCACACCTGTAATGTGAATTAAACTTACTGTAATCCCGCGAATTCCACCATCTTTAATAATGACATTCGATCCATTTCCTAAAAAGGTAACTGGAATATTATATTCGTTAGCATATTTAATAACTTCTTGAATTTCATCATAATTCGTCGGCGCAACGAACACATCTGCTTTTCCGCCAACTTTAATATGCGTATGATTCTTTAACATTTCATCTTGTTTCACATGACCTTCAGGCAATACCGTACTTAAATATTTATAAACCTCTTGCATATTCATTTTACGATTCCTCTATTTCTATATTCTTTTTATCCCGTTATACGGGCCCATAATATCCCCACATACATGAACGAACCTAAAGTGGTGGATACAGTGTACCCAAAATCAATTCGAGACACCTATAAACCTCTTAATTTATAAGAGGTGCCACTCATATTAAAATATATATTGCATAATAAAGCAACCCAAATGGGCTACTAAACTTGACATGTCATCAGAAAGACAACAATTTGTAAAATATATTACTTTTTCAACACACTATCCTTCAGTATCTTACTATACCATACGAAAATATAGTGGTATTTTTTTGTAATCTTTACTTTATTTTCATCAATAAAAAAAGATGCTTTTACCTATGTAAAAGCATCTTTTTCATCACTTATTATAAATTACTTTTCGTTCTCTTCTTTTTCCTTATCAAACCATAATAGTTCGTCATCATCAACTTCACCGTTATAGTTGATTAAAATTTCTTCTCCCGCTTTTATATCCTTATAAGCGAAGAAGTTAAACGTATGATTCTCGAAGACAATTTCATACGTTGCATTCGGATTATATGCATGATTAAATAACATGCCGTATCCTAACAGGAATGCCGTATGATTTACCCCATACTCAAATGCGTAGTCAGCAAGTAACGTTTTCTCAATGTGTTCATGCTGCTCATTCGGATAAGAGATAACTGGTGCTGAGTGAATCAACTCACCCTTTTTAATATCACGAGTTGCAAATACACCTCTATTAAATTCTCCATCACTAAGTTCAGAAGTCTTAACTTCAATCATATGCGTCACCTATTTAATTCTTTCTTTGAAGTATTTTAATTCCGCTATTAGCTGAATTTTATCTCCTTAAGCTTGGCAGAAAACGAGCAGAAAAGCAATTAAATTACTATCAAGAATTCATTTAAATGAAAAAAGAGCACATATGGTGTGCCCTTTTCAAAAAATATTACTTTTCTAGAATATCTTCTAGCAACTTCACTTGCTCGCTAACCGTGTGTAACGTCTTCACTGATGTATCATTTCGATGTTTTTCTTCTTCCACACTTGCTAACACTTCTTCCGTAGCAGCAGAAGTTTGCTGAATTACATTGGAAGCATGTGTAACATCCTTTACGATATTCGTCGTTTTAACTTGGAAACTTTCTTGATGATCAACAATTTCTCTCATTACATCATTAATTACATCAATAAACTTCCCTAAATCTGTTACATTCGTTAAAACACTTGCTAGCATTTCGTTACATTCTTCTTGTACTCTTTCTGATTTCTCTACCTGTACTTCCACTTTACTTGCTTGATTACTAAAATCCTTCAAAATACCTTGAATTCTCCCCGCAGAACGATTTGATTCTTCAGCAAGCTTTAATACTTCATTCGCTACAATAGCAAATCCTTTTCCATGCTCTCCTGCTCTTGCCGCTTCAATATTTGCATTTAAAGCTAGCAAACTCGTCTGACTTGAAATATTCGTTATTACATCTACAATTTCATTAATTTGCTTCGACTGCATCATTAAATCTCTAAATATAATTCCTGATTGTGAAACAACATCATTTAAACTTCTCATATTCGCTTCAAAATTTCGTAAAGTATGTACACTGCCCTTTGAAATTTCTAAACTTTCATCCATACGAAGTGACGCATTTCTTACTTGAGAAATGATTTGTTCAATATTTCCTTCCATATCATTCAATACTTCTACCGAACGATGCATCATCTCTGATTGTGATTGGGTACCAACTGCCACTTCTTCAAAAGCGAAATTAATTTCACTCATCGACTCCATCGACGTATTCATATTTTGTCTTAAATGATTGAAATTACTATCTAACTTTACAACCGTTTCCTCAATAAGTCTTTGCGTCTCTTCTAGCTCCTGAGCTTTCCTCATCACCTCTTGCTTCTCATCACTTAAACGAGCCAGCAGATTAGATCCAATCTTCGTTACGCCCCACATAGCGATCGTTACAATCGCTAACAAGCTTGCGAAGTTTGCAGCTTCAGATGCCGCTGTATAAGCAAAAAATTGCTCCGGCCAATAACTACAAAGAATAAATGTAATAACAACCGCCACTCCGCCGAGAATGATAACGAGACGCTCACTTAAATAAATAAGTGAAACGGCTAGTGTAAAGTAGATCATTTGAAATACAGCCGGGCTTTCATTAAAAGCTTGTACCATAATGAAAGACATCATAAGCAACATAAATGTCATGATATATTTATACATCGCTTCCATGCTTTCTATAAAAGTAAGCAGTGTTCCAAATACAACGACAGAAATACCACAAACCCAAAACGCGATTGCTCTCTCTGTAAAAATATATCCGTAATACCCAATCGCGATTATTCCGAGGAAGAAACTACAAATCGTGATAAACAGCAATAAATGATTTTTCTGTGATTCTTTCTCCAGGTTAGAAAAACAAGTTTTCTTTAACCACTCCATATATAAAGTCCCACCTTCTACACTTAATTACTTCAACTTAAAGACCGCACTCACTGGGTTATGATCACTATTCTCAAACTTTAAATTTTTCCCTTGTACATTTACAATCTCCACATTCGGTGAAACGATAAAGCCATCAATAATCGTGACAAAGTTTTCACCTTCCACATACTTCTTCACATCATCTCTCACCGTCATAACAGACGGATCTACAGCCCACTTAAAGCCACCATCAGTAAAGTCCTTCGGCAACTCTACTAACCATTCTGGACGCTCTTTCACAAACTTCGGATCACTTAACTGAACATCAGAAAGTAATTGATTCCAATCTCCGCCCATTATTACGTAATCACCATTTTTATAATGCTTGTTCATATATTCCTTTAAATACTCTACTTGCTGCTTTCTAATTTTCCCGCCTTCATCATAAGCAGACAAATGTAAGTTTACGAGTCTAACAAACTTCCCATTACTAACAGGAATTTTATGCTCAACAATCGCTCGATCTAAATCAAACAAACGCTTTGGCCAAGGCTCCATTCCAGGAAGCTGGAACCTCTCCGCTGTTTGAACTTTATATTTAGAAAACGTACTTAATCCAGCCTCCGCATATCCCATTGGACTTGTAATTGGGACAGGGACCCATTTTGTATCATAGTTCTTTCCAAATGACGAAGCATAATTAGGTAGTCCCTTTTTCAAAAACTCATGTCCATTTACATCAAAAGATCGCAATGATTTTATATCAACTTCTTGTAATAACGCAAAATCACTATTCTCATTTTTTAAAAACGAAAGCATATTCTTTAAATTCGTTTCCGTTTGCTCTTTACTACTTGAACCAGATCCCTTTCCGCCATCCATAAAGAAATCTTGATCCTTATCTAATCCAGCATATCCAATATTAAATGTTGTAATTTTAAACTCATTGTCAGGCGCTAATACACGCTCCTTATTATTTTCCACCTTTAAACTTATAACATCAGCTGGCTTTTCTTTTGTAAGTGTCATATACGCTAAAAAACCACCTAAAATGCAAGCTCCTATCAAAATACATATAAGTACTATTTTTAATAATTTCTTCAAATAAACGCCCCTTTTCTAAAACACATAACTAAATTACCTTTATTTTCAGTTAAATAAAACTGAATGACAGACATAAGAAATATTTTATCACATCGAAAACCTTATATCACTATATTTAGTTTATAAGCATAATACCCTATCTTAAACCATCACATACATACAAAACGACTCCACTTCTTCACTCTGGAAATTCAATGCAATTTTTAGTACACTATATGTAATAATCATAGGCGATGGAGTTCGCCATAACTGCTGCTTAGCTAATGACTCCTACCAGTATAACTACTGGTAGGAGTCTATTTTTTTGAGCAAGCTATTTTAAAGAGGTGAAGAAATTGATTTATATTATCGTTGGCATAGCCGGTATATTAGGAGCCCTCTCTCGCTATTATTTAGGTCTTACTATTCATACTTCATGGCATCATTCATTTCCATTAGCCACGTTGCTCATTAACTTAATCGGCTGCTTCTTATTAGCATGGCTAACTACGTATATTGCTCGGCGAAATATCTTACCTTCAGAGCTTATTACAGGCATTGGAACTGGATTCATCGGTTCCTTTACGACGTTTTCGACATTCAGTGTAGAAACTGTGCAATTAATCAATCATTCTGAATGGAATACGGCTTTCTTATATGTATCATGCAGTATACTTGGTGGGCTCCTTATGTCTGCTCTTGGCTATACACTAGGTGATTTCTTAATTCAGAAACAGCTTACGGAAGGTGATCACTTATGATGGAAGCTTTATTAGTGGCAACTGGAGGTTTCTTCGGTGCTATTACACGATTTGCAATTAGCAATTGGTTTAAAAAAAGAAATAAAACTACATTTCCAATTGCTACATTTCTCATCAATATAACAGGAGCATTTTTACTTGGATATATAATTGGCAACGGCGTCACTACAAGTTGGCAATTATTATTAGGGACTGGATTCATGGGTGCCTTCACAACATTTTCAACGTTTAAATTAGAATCTGTTCAGCTTTTCAACGGCAAAAACTTCGGCATACTATTTCTATATTTAAGTGCCACTTATACGATTGGTATCCTTTTTGCATTCCTTGGCATGAAACTAGGCGGCATATAAAGAAAGAAAGCGACTCTTATCAGTCGCTTTCTTTCATAAGAAGTATGTCCCGCCATACGGGATGGAAAATAAACCTGCTGGATGCACATCATAATGTACAACTTGCATCGGTGGTTGTGAGTACGACATATACTGCCCTTGCATCATTTGTGCAAAATATGTTTGCTGCATTTGAATCGCTTGATTCACAGCATGAATTGTCCCCTGTGCTCCTGCCAGTGTAATAGCTGCTCCCACTTGTCTACCACTATAAAAATAATGATTCATCATGATTCAGCTCACTTAGTATTTTTCTTCCCTATCGTATGTTTCTATTTCATGGCAAGTGTTTTATTACGCTGCCTTTTTTCGCATCACTGAGAAAATAGCCACACACAAAAACGCAAAAATTCCAGTGAAAGTAAATAAATATGCTAACGGAATCAAGTAAAATGGCTCCACTAAAGTTCCGTCTGGTTTTACCTCAGAACCAATTATATTAAACATAATTATGCATAACACTCCTAAAAATATTGGACTAGAAGCTAATAAGTATTTTTTCTTCATCATAATCTCTCCTTTTTATGCTCTAGAATATTACCTGGCTAACACTATAAGATTGAAAATTTAACTACTTTGATTGATCTATTACTGTTTTTTCAACTTTGAAGTAATAAATCCAAATACTGACACGGCAATACCACTAAAGAACAATAGATAGCTTACTGGTACTAGGAAGAAGTAAGGTTCTATAAGCAAACCACTTCCATCCATTTTACTTGTCGTCCCATGTATGATTAAACAAGTAGCCCCTAATGATATCAATACAATTGCTAATAAATATTTTTTCATAATATATTCTCCTTTGATTTCACAATTCATTTATCTGCATTCCTTTTTACTATTCTTACTACCATCATAATAAGTTCCAACGCATTATCAGTCAACAATAATTTATTGTTTTACGATAAATTATTGTTGTTTGACATACAAAAAGGCTATAGACAATCACTGTCTATAGCCTTTTCAATTCATTATTTCGTTCTAAAATATTCCTTCTGAAACATACACATTCTTATCGCATTATGATAGTTACCATCAACGAAAAACTCGTCTAACAGTTCACCTTCCACCATAAATCCAACCTTTTTATAAACATGTACCGCTTTTTCATTTTCCTTATCCACCACTAAATAAATCTTATGCATATTTAATACAGAAAAAGCGTAATCCATTGCTAAACGCGTCGCCTCTGCTGCATAACCATATCCTTGATAATTTGGATCAATAATAATTTGGAATTCTGTTCTACGATGAATATAATCAATTTCCACTAACTCGACCAACCCAACCATCTCATTATCTTTCTCCACGATAAATCGGCGTTCACTTTGATCATGTATATGTTTATCATATAAATCCTGCAGCTCTACAAATGCCTCATACGGCTCTTCAAACCAATACGACATAATATGAGCATTATTATTAAGTTCGTGTACGAATTTTAAATCTTCTCGCTCTAATGGACGTAACTTCAATTCCTGATTCATTCCTATAACCTCCAAGTAAAAGAAACCTCTTCACTTAATTTCTCAATTTTTTTCAATTTCAAACGCCCTAATTTCATTGTAAACTTTCAAGCAACTTGAAGGTCAAGACACAAAAAAAGTAGTGCAAACTTATGTCTGCACTACTACTCTTTTCTCAAATCTCTCATATTTGATATGTATAAAGCAATAACTAAAACAAGAATTGCTCCTGCGTATAACAACGTCTCCATCGGTTCCTCATGAGATACAATAATTAAACGAATTAACGCCGTAATTCCGATATAAATAAAATAACGTAACGGGAAATGATAATTCGATTTAAAATACTTAATAATTAACGCAATGAACTCGAAGTATAAAAAATAGACGATGATACTTTCAACCAATTTATACGATGTATATTCCTTTGTTGAAAATATATATTGAATAAATGTGATAGTCTCGTTAATTAAAAAGATAGATAATACAATGGATAATATAATTAACGCTATATTCAATATCCACTGCAAAATGCTAGCTATGTAATGATCGATATTAAACTTCATTTTCTCTTTTAGCTCCCCTTCGTATAAGTACTTATTTATTATAGCAAAATTATACTTACAGAAGTGTTAAATCAAATATGATCGTCCTCTTTCACTATCACTTCACCATTCGGATATTTATGCTTAATATAATCGCTTCCCCAATCACAAAGGACTTTTAAACCTTGTTTTAATGATTGCCCCTGTTCTGTAAGGGAATATTCCACTTTCGGCGGTACTTGATTGTATACCTTTCTAGATACGAGCCCATCCTTTTCAAGCTCTTTCAATTGCTCCGTAAGCATTTTTTGTGTAATACCGGTTACCAATCGTTTTAATTCACCCGTTCTTGTCGGTCCGCTTGTTAAATGATATAAAATATGGGATTTCCACTTACCTCCGATTACATCCAAAACGACTTCAATTCTATTGTTATACTCTTTTTTCATACTGAACTCCTTCTGTATTTTGATAGGCACTTTCTCGTGCCTATGTCACGAGATGGTGTCTATATCACGGAAAAGTGCGTACTTTTCATAGTACCTGTACTATACCATAATGATGCATGTAAGCAACTTATAACAGGACATCAACTTAGTGGAGGTATTTAAAAATGAAAAAAGAAAATCGTACTGCAAATTTTTATGATGTAATTCGTGAGCGTCGTTCCGTTCGTTCCTATGATCCTTCAGTTACAATCTCTAATGAAGAAATTAAAGAACTTTTAGAAGAAGCAATGTTAGCACCAAGTAGTTCTAACTTAAACCCATGGCGTTTCATGGTAATTACAGATCAGGACTTAAAAGAAAAGCTTCATCCAATCGCTTTAAATCAACCACAAGTATTAGAAGCATCTGCTATGCTCGTAATTTTAAGCGAAAATAACGCCCATGAATTCGAACATATCAATAAGGTGAATGAGCGTGCAGTAGCTGCTGGATTCATGACAGAAGAAGTTAAAAATAGACTTAACAACAGCATTCGTGAGTTTTATGCACCTGTCAGTGACCAAGGAAAAAGAGAATGGCAAATGCTTGATGGTGGTTTATTAGCTATGCAATTGATGCTTGCTGCAAAAGCGAGAGGATATGATACAGTTCCAATGCTTGGCTATAATGTTGAAGAATTCCGCAAAGCATTTAACGTTCCAGAAAACTTAACTGACGTCTTAATGATCGCACTAGGCAAAGCAAAAGAACCAGGATTCCCAACAGTTCGATTAACTGTTGATGAAGTAACTTCTTGGAATGGTGATTAAACTATGATCGACTACTTGCAAAAAAAGAAAGGTAGGAAAACAATGCTTGAAGTTTTAAATCGAATTAATGAATTAGCTAAAAAACAAAAAGAAGAAGGCTTAACAAAAGCAGAATTAAATGAGCGTATGAAAATACCAAGATTTTTTGTTACTTAGTGATTCATCTCCTGTACTGAGCTACAGGATTTTTTTAAGGTAAAATTATTTATAACTCTCTAAAAAAGCCTTACTACACATACATTGTAGTAAGGCTCTGACTATTTAAGATAAACATTAAACGACTTCATTATCTCTATACAAATAAGGTTTAGCAAATAATGTTACCATCCCCTCCAAGGAAAAGAAACCTTATTTCAACTTTCCTATTGATAAGTTAACACGATAATTCCCGTATTTTAATAGTCGTCCTAGAAAGTTATCTAAGTCTTCATTGGACGCAAAATGTGTTTTTAATAAATAACACCCCTCACCACTTACACGGTGTACCTCAGAAATCCCTTCTTCTCCTTGAAAGAAATTCATAAACTCTTGGTGATTAGCTGTTGTTACGAACAAAGTAACAAATGCAGTCACTACTTGTCCTAACTTGATTCGGTTTATTGCAATAGTATATTGTTCAATAATTCCTAGATCCTCTAATCTCCGAATTCGATTTCCTACAGCCTGCCCTGTCATATGTATTTTCTGACCAAGTTCTTTCCATTGTATTCTCGAGTTTTCTCCTAATAATTTCAGTATCTCAAAATCTGTTTGATCAATGATATAAACCAATCCTTTCACCGTGAAAGTAGAAAGCCCGAAAGTGTTTCGCCAACTTATTCTGCTTATCGATACAATTCACTATACTTAGTTTATCCTCTTACATCACATTATTTATCAGGTATATTCACTTATAACATAGAGGACACATCAAAAAAATAAATCTAGATTTAAAGGAGGTTACAAATATGTTATTACAAGAAATTCTATCGTTCAATGAACAATTTGTAGAAAATAAGGAATACGCTCCTCGTGAAGCGACAAAAATGCCTAAAAAACGTATGGTTGTTGTTTCTTGCATGGATGCTCGTTTAATTGAGCTACTCCCAAAAGCTTTAGATATACACGACGGTGATGCAAAAGTTATCAGAAATGCAGGTGGTAAAATTGCTTCTCCTTTCGATAGTGTTATGCAAAGTGTTGTAGCGTCAGTATACGATTTAAATGCAGATGAAATCTTCCTTATTGGACACCATAGATGTGGTGCGAGCCAAACGAATCCAAAAGGAACACTTCAAAAAATATTAGAGCGCGGGGTAGCTTCACCAGAAATTTTATCAGCAATTGAATATGCTGGTGTTGACCTTGAAAAATGGCTATTTGGATTCGATGATATCTGCGATTCGACTCAAGCTAATGTTGATTTAGTAAGAAATCATCCACTTATTCCAAAAGATGTTCCTGTACATGGTTTAGTTATCGATCCTCACACAGGTAAATTAGATTTAGTAGTCGATGGATATAAAAAATTAAATGGTATGAAACATTAATCATTACTTAAATGAAGGGAAGTTATTAAATATGAATAGACAAGAAGCTACGCAAAAAATTATGGAAGCAAAAATCGCAAGAGGTTTAACATGGGAAGAAATCTCAAAAGTAAGTGAAAATTCTGAGACTTGGGTTGTAACAGCATTATTAGGACAAGCTACAATGACACGTCCGGAAGCAGAAAAAATCGGTAAACTATTAGAATTAGATGAAGAAGTAGTTCGAGCATTAACAGTAGTTCCACTTAGAGGGCAAGTAATGCAAATGCCTCCTACTGATCCAATCTTATATCGATTATACGAAATGATGTTACAATACGCACCAACTCTTAGAGAATTAATCTTAGAAAAAGCCGGCGAAGGTGTAATGAGTGCAATTAACTTCAACCTAGGTGTGGATACACAAGAAGATCCACAAGGTGGCGATCCTCGTATCGTCATTACACTTAACGGTAAATTCTTACCATTCCGTACATGGTAAATAATCAAAAAATCCATCTATATAATTAAAATAATTTTATAGATTTACAAAATCCATCCTTTCTAACTGTGTAGAAAGGATGGATTTTAACTATGAAATTCTTTTTGGGCAAAGGAGACTAATATGAATAAAAAATACTTTGATACGAGCTTTAGTATTCTACAGTGGTTTGTGTTTTTATTAGCAAATGCAATTGCACTACCTATAATTATTGGTGGTATATTCCATTTACCAATAGAAGATATCTCAACATTAATGCAGCGAACTTTTTTAGTTGTAGGAGTAAGTTCATTTATACAAGCATGGTTTGGGCATCGCTATCCTATTGCGGATGGACCAGCCGGTTCATGGGTAAGTATATTTGTCATATTGGGACAAGTCGCTATGTATCAAGGACAAAGTGCAAAAGGCGTGTTGCAACTTTTAGAAGGCGGATTAATTATTGCAGGTATATTACTCTTCGTTCTTGGTATAACAGGGCTTGTTCATCGAATCTTATGTTTATTTAACCCTTTAGTTACAGGAACTTTTCTTTTAATCTTAGCACTTCAGCTTAGTGGTGTGTTACTAAAAGGCATGATGGGATTACAAGGATATGCAACTCACCCTGACTATACAACAGCTACTATTGCGCTCTTTGTTTTTGCCCTTATTACTTTCTTATCAATTAAAGGGAAAGGATGGATGAAAAGTTACGCTGTATTACTTGGAATTTCATGCGGTTGGCTTTTGTATGCAGTATTAGGAAAATCATCTCATATACCTTCGCACACAACGCTAGTTAAGTTACCAGAGATATTTGCTTGGGGCACACCTAAATTCGATATTGGAATGACTCTAACTGCAACTTTATTTACATTTCTTTTAGTTGCAAATACAATTGCTGCTATTTCGGCTGTAAAACAAGTAGCTCCTTTATCGAAAGAAAATGAAAAACAAACACTGAACCGTGGTGTATGGGTCGGAGGTATATCACATATTATCTCATCATTGTTCTCTACCATTGGAATTGTGCCATTACCTGCATCAGCAGGATTTATTCAACTAACAGGACAAAGAAAAGTGAAGTCTTTCCTTATAGCAAGTCTTATATTAGCAGGAATTTCTTTTATTCCTTCAATTGTAAACTTTATATCCTTGCTACCAGGACCTATTGCTAATGCTGCACTTTTAGCAACATTTGTCCAAGTAATAGGCATTTCACTTCAATCCATTTTACGTGAAGAATTAAATCAACGCCGATTAACTATATTAGGAATTTCATTATTAATCAGTTTGGGTATAATGTTTCTTCCAGAAGGTGTATTTAGCGGAGTTCCTTCTTCCTTACAATATGTTTTAAGTAACGGACTACTCGTAGGTACTATGATTGTTATTTTATTAGAACAGTTTTGGAAAGAGTAAAATTTGTGATTAAGTAAAAAAGCGCCCTGCTTACAGGGCGCTTTTTTATACCTAATGACTAATACTAGCAGTTGGGTATAATGTTGTTCCTCCAATTGAAACTTTTATTTCATTTGTTAATGGAACATTTTGTTCATTAATAATTGTTCTCCACCATTCCCATGCAAGACCAGTACATTCTCTAGCTACGATTTTTATATTTTTTGAATTTGGTGGAAGAGGGATAACTGTAGAGTAATGAGCTGTTTTGTCTCTGCCGCTACCATCCCATGTTTTATGTGTTAGTACCTCTTTCCCATTTTGATCAAATGTAAATTCATCCCAAGATACATCAAATTGAGCAACGTAAGCACCGTAATGATCCAGTGTCATTTTAGCACTTGAATATTCTGTAGTTGTCGTCTCAATATAATCTGTATTGTTATGAACAGCAGCAGTTGCATTATCTTTTAAGAAAGTGCTTGTATATGAAATTGGATATGCTGGATTTTTAAGACTTAATTCAGCATTATCTTTAATGATATTTCGGATTTCATTGAAATCTTTAGTAACAACCTTGTTATGCTCTTTCGCATCTCCGCCTAATACTACAGCAGTAAAGGTACTTTCTTCAAAAATATCTTTATACTGTCCACTCGTTTCGACGCTGTTATTCTTAAGTAAAGCTTTAAAAGCAGCTTGTACATCTTTACTCTTAGATGTTGTTTCTAATTTTACATAAACAGTTCTACCATAAGCTACATTTGAAACCATAACAGGTGGAGCCGAATTACTTACACCTTTACGAGTTAACTCACCAAAAGTAACACTATTATCAAAAAGGTCGGATGGATTGTTAGGTAGTTCAGCACTTACCGTATAAAATATTTGCTTATACGCCGCTACCATCACTTTTTTCTCTCCATTTGCAACCGCATTAAAATCAATGTTTAGACTGTTATCAAGATATTTAGCGTTAACATTAAGAGCGCTTGCGATTTGTGATTTACTATAAACCATAGATTCCGTATACTGCATTCTTGCAGGCAACGTATGTGTTGTAGAATACTTTTCATTCCAAGTAGATACCAAATCGTCTACTGCGCCAGCTACATTACCATATGTCGGATTTTGGACAGTGATTGTATTTTCTTTTCTCATGCCCGGTAAGTCTATACTAATATTCAAAGGCTTTCTCTTAGCCACTAATAAACTCGGTTGATTGTCTGCAAAAGCTTTATTTGCAAGTTGTACAGCTCCTGGATACGTGCGATTCACTACAGAATCAATAATTGAAATATCGACTGGTGACGTTGTAAGTGATTTTTTCTCGCGTTCCACTACTACAAATTTACCATTTGAATTGATACTTTCTTTCGGAACAAAACTTTCTACTTTATCACCATTTACAGCTAAAACCTCTTGATTATTATATTTAAGATTTGCTATACCAGTATCAATGCCACTAGCATTTTTGATTACATCAGTTGCATTACCTACTTGTGTTTCTGCGAAGGAAATAGATGAATAATTAATAGTGCATAGACTAACTAATAAACATGCAAGGAACTTTCTTCTTTTAGTGTTTTTCTTAATATTCAGAAAAATCACCCCGTTCTTTTTTTAGTAAGATATGATAATGATTGATAAATGATTACTAACTAATAAACCTACATAAATGCTTTTAAAAGTTCTTGAATTAACGGGATTACGCCACCTACAAATTTCAAAACAGCCATTGCGATTTCCATATTATTTCCTCCTTTTTTATTGCTACGAAAATGTGATTTATCTTTATGCCCTCATTATAGTGACCCCTTACACTTTTATCAATACACTCTTATATGCAATATTACATACTAAGAACCAAGCTGAATCCTCATAAAAAGTTATACAGAGATAAAGTGAAACTTTAATCAGTGGGGATTTTCTTCATCCCCCACTGATTATTAGTTGAACCAATCGGACTTTTATGGGCAGTTGACCCCCCACCTAAATTCTTTGCTTTCGCTGAATTTTGAGGTGGGGGTCTTACTGCCCATTAAAGCGGGATAAATTTCCCGTTTGGTAGATACTTGAAAAAAAATCGAAGCATTCCTTTGCATTTTATGAGTAATTTACAAGTTTATTGTTGGAAGCGTCGCAGGAACGGAAATAATGAGATACCTGTAGGACAGAGCTATCATCGGCAATCGTATAAAAAAGCTGCTGCCTATAAAATATAGGCAGCAGCTTTTTTCATACTCATTTTGTAATTAATAAACAGCAATCGGCCCATAAGGACCTTGGATAATTTCAATTTTCGTTTCAAAAATATCTGTCAAAAGTATTGGGTCCATAACCTCTTCTACTGTTCCAAAAGCAGCAATTTGTCCATCTTTCATAGCACAAATTTTATCAGAGTATTTAGCTGCAAAATTTATGTCATGCATAACAGTCAAAATTGTTCTTCCAAACTCATTAGCCGCACGTCTTAAATGCTCCATCATTTGAACAGAACGAGCAACATCAAGGTTGTTCAGAGGCTCGTCCAATAGCACATATTCAGTCTCTTGGCACAATACCATCGCTACATATGCCCTTTGTCTTTGACCACCAGAAAGCTCATCTAAATATCTATTCTCTAAACTAGTTAAATCTAAGAAATCGATATATTTAGAAATGATAACCTCATCTTCTTTAGTTAATCTACCCTTTGAATAAGGAAAGCGCCCAAATCCAACTAATTGTCTAACAGTGAGCCTCGTTACAAAATGATTTTCTTGTCGCAATATAGTCAGGATTTTTGCTAAGTCTTTTGATTTGGATTCAGAAACATCCATATTCGCTACTTGAATTTGACCTTCATCCATATCTAAGAGTCTTCCAATCATCAAAAGTGTCGTAGACTTTCCAGCGCCATTTGGTCCAATTAAAGAAGTAAAGCCCGCTTTTGGTATTTCAATATCCAAAGGTCCTATTTTCACCTTATCCGTATAGAACTTTTTAACATTATCGATTTTTATCATAAAGCCCTCTTCCTTAAAACTATAGTTAAGAATATGATTCCACCAAATAATTCAATAATAACTGAAACTACCCCTTGAGCATGGAATACATGATACATTAAAAAGTATGCACTCGTCATTATTAAAAATCCTATAGCAAAAGCCATTGGGAAAATATATCTATGATCATAAGTTGACGCCGCCTGATAACTCAAAGTTGCTACTAAAAAGCCGTAGAACGTAAGTGGCCCAATTAGAGCTGTTGAGATAGACATTAAAATAGCTACTAACACAAGCGTATAAATTACACTAGGTTGATATTTAACCCCAAAAGAAGTAGCAACATCCTTTCCTAGTGACAAAACATTCAACTTCTTAGAATGAGCAAAAATTAATACCGCTACAATTATGATCATAGGAATTACAATAGGAAAATATGCAGGGTCTGCATGATTAACAGAACCAAATAATCTCGCTTGTAAAATATCAAATTCTGAAGGCGCAAGTAGTTTTCTCATAAAAGTTGACACAGAATTTAGCCCGGTACCAATAATAATTCCAACTAAAAGCATAAGTTGTAAATTCCCATATTTACCGGAAAGTAACCATCCATAAAGTATCAAACTCATGAAGACCATCACAACAACTTGAAATAAAAATGATCCAATTCCATTAAAGTTTATTAATGCACTAGCACCAAAGAAGAATATTGTACTCGTTTGAATTGCCGAATAAAGTGATTCGAAACCTAAAAGTGAAGGAGTAATAATCTTATTATTCGTAATAGATTGGAAAGCAACTGTCGATAAGCTATGGCAAACTGCAGCAATAATCATTGCAACAATAGCTACTATCCTTCTCTTAACAACTGGGATAAAAGAAGGTGAATCTATCGGAACTGGATTGTTATAAACTAAAAGTCCATATGAAGAAAGGAGACCTAAAGCGATCAATGTTATGAGTAAAATCCAATAACGTCTTGCTTCCTTTTTAGAACGAAAAGCACTAGCTGATCTACTTGCATTATGAAGGCTAGAATCGATTTCGACATTTTCTTTATTTTTATATTCTAATGTGATCATCGCAGCCTCCTTGGTTTTCTTTGTCTCAATAGAATAGTAATAAACACGACCGCTCCCACTGTTGCAAGTATTAAAGAAACAGGGACTTCAAAAGGCTTTATAATTGTTCGAGAAATGATGTCACAGGCAGTTATTGTCCCCATTCCAATCACACAAACCCAAGGTAAATTACTTCTAAGATCATCGCCTCTAAACATGGAAACAATGTTTGGCACAATTAATCCTAAGAAAGGTAAGTGTCCAATAACAGCTGCAACAATTCCAACTGCAACAGAGATAAGAGCAGTCCCAAAAAGAACAATTCTATTGTAATTAACGCCAAGGCTTGTTGCGACATCTTCTCCTAGTCCAGCTAAAGTCAATCTATTCGCATACATAAAAATAAGCAAAGTAATGATAACAATCAGCCATAAATATTCATACCTTCCCACCTGAATGTTAGCAAATGAACCTACGAACCAAGTTTCAATACTTTGTGTCATTTGAAAAAGAAGTCCCAAAAAAGTAGACACTGCAGAAATAACTGCTCCAAGCATCAATCCAATAATCGGGACAATTAAAGACGAACGAAGCTTAACTCTTCTTAAAAATAGAAAGAAAATCATAGTTCCTATAAAAGAAAAAATGATTGCACCAGTCATTCTTTGAACTAAAGTCGGGGCAGGAAATAATAAATACACAAAAAGCAGGCCTAAGCCTGACCATTCAATAGTACCCGTTGTAGTAGGTTCAACAAAACGATTCTGGGTAATTAATTGCATGACGAGTCCTGCCATCGCCATCGCAGCTCCAGTAAGCATTAATGCAACAGTTCTCGGAACACGAGTGATGAAAAACATCTCCATTCCGTCCTCTTGTCCACGTATATCATAAACTCCAGTAAACAGTGATATAATCCCTAAAATTATAACAACTATAACCGCTATTATAAAAGGTTTTGTCCATATTTTATTGTGATTATAAAACTGGGGTTGAGAAATATTCTCAACCCTAGAAATCATATTTTTTGACACTGTTTCGTACCCCTTTACACTACTTAGCTAAAGTTTTTGCAAGATTTCCAAATAACTCTACATAAGTCTGAATTGATTCATTTGTGTAAGTATCTTCTGGTGCATAAACAACTTGTTTTTTAGAAACAGCAGTTGTGTTTTGAAGAGCTGGTGATTTAGAAATAACATCCTTAGCAGGTGTTGACTTAGCTGCATCAGATGTTGCAGCATCACGATCTAATACGAAAAGCCAATCAGGATTTGTTTGTGCGATAGCTTCAACAGAAACGTCATCACCTTTATGACCTGCAGTAGAATTAGACACTTCTAATGCTGGAGTCCAACCGAAAATTTCATACATTGGTCCCCAAACACGACCAGAATGTGGAGCAGCAAAACCAATATTCCCACCAGTAACGATAACACTCATAACTTTATCTTTTCCGTTATAAGCAGATTTTGCTTTTTCAATAGATTTATCAAAATCAGCTACTAATTGTTTAGCTTCTTTATCTTTATCAAAGATTTTTCCTAGAGTAGTTGTAGAATTTTTAAGTCCATCTACTAAATTTTTTCCAGGCGTAGTAGATTTCTCAGAAACATCAAAATTAAGATCAATAACAGCTGCTTTTGGCACTAATTTTTTGATTTCTTCGTAATGATCAGCAAATCTTTGACCAACGATTACAAGTTCAGGGTTTGCCGCTGCAATGATTTCAAGATTTGGTTCGCGGTGATTCCCGATATTTTTAACTGAATCATCCTTTTTATATGCTGAATCTGCAGGCATGATATCCTTTGGAGCAGCCGCTAATTTAATTCCCCAATCAGCTAAAGTTTCAAAAGTTCTATTATCTAAAGCAACTACATTCTTTGGATTTACAGGGACTTTAACAGTTCCATGAGCATCAGTGATTTCAACCGTTTTTGGCTTATCACTACTATCACCTTTATTAGCTTTCGAAGTTTCCTTACCTGAATCTGAGCAAGCTACTAACATTAAAGTGAAAATTGCTAGAATACTTACTAATTTTAAAAGCATAGTTTTTTTCATACGTATACTCCTTATTATGTAATTTAGTTCGAAAATGATGACGTCCATAGATTGAATTAGATAGTAACTTTCATGTATCTAAATTGCTATTGATAATCATTTTCATTTGAACATCCTGTAAATAAGTATAGTCATTAATTCTGTGAAAATCTTGTGAATGGTGTGAGTTAACAAAATTAAAAACAAATTAGATACAGTCTCCACCAGATCCATCCCCCACACGTACTAACTGATAGATTAGCACCTTATATACCATGATTTCTACTGCAAAAAAGGGCCCATTACATATTCCACTATCTGATAGCAATCTTCTTTTTATAGTTTCCGTCTTTTAATATTTCACAGAAACTATTTTATCATCTTATTTTTATCATTCAACCATTGAATAGCCTCTGCCATGTATCGTTTGAATATATCGGTCTTTCTTCTCGCACTTTAACTTTTTTCTTACATACCCAATATATAAGTCTACTACATTTGGATTTACTACTACGTTATATCCCCAAACCTGATTCAAAAGCATTTCACGGCTCAATATTGTATTTTTATTCTTGATTAAAAATACAAGTAAATCGTACTCACGCTTCGTAAGCGAGAGATTTTTACCACCTTTTTTTACAATATTGCTAGATGCATCAACAAAGAGATCTTTAAATTGAAAAAAGTTTATCTCATTTTGCTGATTATAGTCAGTTCTCCTTAAAATAGCTTGAACCCTCGCTACTAATTCTTCTTTCACAAATGGTTTTCTAATATAATCATCTGCTCCTGCTTGTAGCCCTGCTATACAATCCTTGCTAGAAATATTGTCTGTCACAATAATGATCGGTGTCGTTTTAACAAGTCGTATTTGTCTGCAAATTTCTGGTCCGGATATACTTAATGAATCCCAATCCAATATGATAATATCCCAATCTTGTTCATATATTATATTTAAACCTTCGTTTTCATTGTGAAGTTTTAAAATGAAATGGCCTTCTTTCTTTAGACCGCTTACGATTTTCTTTGCTAAAGACCGTTCATTTTTAATTACTAACACCTGCCTCACCGATGGTTCACCTCTACTTCAATATAACTTAGTTAGATAAAAAATTATCTCAAAAAAAATAATGTAAGATTTATAAATATTAAACTCCTAAAAAAAGCCATTATAACAGCTTATTAGGGGAACTCTATATAATCTTACAATAGATATGGAGACGAATACAAAAGATATGAATATTTAAATAAATATTATTTAATCATTAAGGTGCAGCTATAGTATCTACCTGATTATCATCAATAACTATTTCTTCATTTTTTGTTTCAGGGATACCGCCCCATCCCCATAACGAGATTTTTATCTTCTACAGTTATTTATGAGAGTACAGCCGAGATACGTATAATTTTAAGTATTAGTCTTGCTTTTATTTTATCTATTTACAATAAAGTTTCTCTCTTGATCTATATGGGTTAACACGAATCACACAATTAAAAACACTTTGTTTTAAACGTCTTTATTGTAAATTAAACAACTTTATTATTTGTATACACCATTACCAGAAAAACTCCCTAAAAAATAGAAAAACAAATAACCAGTTCCTTAACATACAAGAAATCGATTATTTTGTATCTAAACGTACCATTTTCTTTTTTTGATATGATGAGCCCTAATGATATTGCCCAATCCGGTGTAAACTCCTCAATAACAATGGATCTTTTCATATTTCTAATGCACCTTATGTATTTTACGCTTAAACATAATATTAAAATTAGATGAGCGAAGCCACGTCAAGTGAATAGAATTCACTCTTTAAGAATACATAAAATATATACACACAAGTTTAGCCTACTCATTAGTGAACATAGGATTCTATAAATTTTGGAGGGAGAGATATGCCAAAAAAGGTTCTCCTGTTTACAGATTTGGGAATTGATGATGCGTTTGCTATACTGTACACCTTTTTTCGTAAAGACGTTCAACTTGTAGGAATTGTAGCCGATTATGGAAATGTATCAAGAGAAAATGTAATAAGAAATATTAACTATTTGAAGTACATTGCGGGAAGAGAAGAGATACCTGTATTCCTTGGTGCTTCTGTGCCGTTGACAGGTATATTGATTCAGTATTTCCCTGAGGTACACGGAAAAGTCGGATTAGGTCCTATTATTCCCCCTGAAATTCCATATCCAATTTACCCCTTAAATGATATTTATCAAATTATAGAATCAAATTTAGAAGATCTTACAATTATCAATTTAGGAAGACTTTCTTCGCTAGCCACGACTTTTGTATTGAATTTAGAAACAATGCGAAACGTAAGAGAATGCATTTGCATGGGGGGAGCTTTTTTCTATCCAGGTAACGTAACTGCTGTGGCTGAAGCTAACTTTTACGCAGACCCTTATGCAGCAAATTTAATTCTGCAGCATGCGAAGAACTTGACAATTATTCCTTTAAATGTGACTCAACATGCGATTGTTACACCTGAAATGGTCCAGCAAATTGATACATTTCATCGGAATACACAAGATCTTGCAGGACTCATCATCAAGCCCATGCTAGACTATTATTATAATTTCTACTCCAAGTCTAATCCTGGTATAAGTGGAAGTCCTATGCATGATTTTGTAACAGTGTGGTATTTGCTAAATCAAGAGGCTGTTAGCCTTTCAAGAGTACCCATTAAAATAATTCCTGATCAAGGAGAAGGATTTGGTCAAAGCATTGCAGATTTTCGCTTTGTTGCTAATCCAGGCTATAAAATGCATAATGTAGCTTTTCAGTTTGATTATGAAAGATTCAAAAAGGATATTATGGAGACGTTCTTAAAGAAGAGAGTATAACATGCTTTATTAATTTCAGATAATAAGAATCACGCGAATAAAAATTCACTTTACTTAATGTACAGAAATTCGAATTTTTTAGGTTAAAATTCGCCTAGTAGGGATCCCCCACATGCCCATCGAACCAAAGAGATTATTTATTAGTTTTGGGGTATTTGCTTTTCCTATCTTGATTGTAATGTGGTCCTTAAAATGTAACAAGAAGCGTAAAATGGCTATTCTACGCTTCTTGTTACATTTTATTTTCGGAACCATAAGTTTGCCACAAACAAAAAGAACCATAACCTCGCCAATCTGGCAAAGTTATGGTTCATATCATACAAAATAAAAAACCACCAAACAGTTATGTATTGGTGGAGACGGTGGGAGTCGAACCCACGTCCAAAAATATCGGCACTTAAGCTTCTACGAGTGTAGTCGATATATTAGCATTTCGCGAACTCTTCGGCCTATCGACAGGCTTCCAAGTTGCTAGTCTGATTGTTCTCTTCCTTCGCCCTCAGACGGCGAACTCCGGCGTAGTCCACTTAGTTTGAGTCCCTTACCCTACCACATGGACGATGGAGGGAGGAACCTTTAGTGCAATTAAGCAGCTAAAGAAAGATTGTTTTGTTTGCCAATTATAGGCTTTGACGTTTTAACGAGGCCGATCCCCTCGACTCGCAACCTAAGCTCGAACTATCCCTGTCGAATCCGTAACGTCCCCATGATAAAAATGGAGCATACGAAGAAATATCGTGATAGCTACTAAGAGCTGTTTTTCAATGTGCAACAATCTTACATAAGTTATTATAACATACGCGCGTCGTTTTACAAATGTAAATATCTGTATTACATCTTTTGACGATCACGGAACGCGCGTGCAATTTCACGTTTTGCTTCTTTCTCTTTTAAATCGTTACGCTTATCATATTGCTTTTTACCTTTTGCTAAACCAAGTGCCATTTTCGCGAATCCATTTTTCAAATAAATTCTAACTGGAACTAATGCATAGCCTGTTTCTTTTGAAGCACCCGTTAACTTCTCAATTTCTTTTTTATGAAGAAGTAACTTTCTCGTGCGAAGCGGATCATGGTTGAAACGATTGCCTTGCTCGTATGTACTAATATGCATATTATGAACCCATACTTCACCATTATGTACACGTGCAAATGCATCTTTCAAGTTCACGCGTCCAGCGCGAATCGACTTAATTTCCGTTCCTTGAAGGACAAGCCCTGCCTCGTATGTTTCTTCGATGAAATAATCATGAAATGCTTTTTTATTTTGTGCAATAACCTTACCTGTACCCTTTGGCATATAACGTCCCTCCTCTATTTTTACTATTGTAACAAATGTTAATAAAAAGCGAAAGTGGCTCTCTCAGAATGTGTGGTGGATGGAGCTTCTGACCTTGAGGCGCTCTTTGCCTCTTGGGAAGAAGCGAAGCCGCCGAACATTCTAGCCACTGTAGCTGGATTACATTAAAAAGCGAAAGTGGCTCGCTCTCAAGCCACCAAGAAAAAAGAAAAAGCCTCGCTTTTCATAAAAGCGAAGCCCTCTTTTTCTTACTTACGCTTTTTCTTTTTCTTCTTGAATCCTGGTACGTTTTCGAAGAATGCTTTTTTCTTCTTGCCGTTACCATCTTTTTTCCCTGGCTGGCTAGCGGATGCTGACGCGGAAGCGGATCCTCTTCCTTTTCCTGTGCCTGTACCTTTTCCTTTGCCACCACGGTCAAATTTTCTACCTGTACCACGTTCGCCGCCGCGCTCATTACTGCGCTCGCTACGTCCACCGCGTTTCTTTCTGCCTGTTCTTGGTTGTTCGATAACGACTGGACGATCTTTGAACTTACGACGAGGTGTACCTTTCATGCCAACGATTTCAAAGTCGATTGCACGCTCGTCTTTGTTTACGTTAATAACGCGAATTGTAATTTCGTCTCCGATGCGGAATACGTTACCTGTACGTTCTCCGATCATTGCGAAATGTTTCTCGTCATAACGGTAGTAATCATCCGTTAAGTAGCTAACATGTACAAGACCTTCAATTGTATTTGGAAGCTCTACGAATAAACCGAAGTTTGTTACAGAGCTAATCATACCGTCATACTCTTCGCCGATCTTATCAACCATATACTCTGCTTTTTTCATTTCGTCTGTTTCACGTTCCGCTTCAACAGCACGGCGTTCCATATTAGAAGAATGCTCTGCTATCTCAGGTAAGTTTTCACGCCATTTTGCTTGTGTTTCATGATCGACTTTACCGTTAATGATGTATTCACGAATTAATCTATGAACAATCGTATCTGGGTAACGACGAATTGGTGATGTGAAATGCGTGTAGAACTCAGTTGATAAACCGAAATGTCCTAAACTATCCGCATCGTAACGCGCTTGCTTCATTGAACGAAGCATTACTGTTGAAATAACTACTTCTTCCGGCTGTCCTTGAACCATTTCAAGAATTTGTTGCAGCGCACGAGGATGTATTTCATTCGCACGTCCTTTTACCGCATATCCGAAGTTCGTTACAAACTCGAAGAAACGCTCAAGCTTATCTTCTTTCGGATCTTCATGGACACGGTACATGAATGGTACGTTCATCCAGTGGAAGTGCTCTGCTACTGTTTCGTTCGCAACAAGCATAAATTCTTCAATTAACTTCTCTGATACAGAACGATCACGCATGACAACATCTGTCGGTTTTCCTTCTTCATCTACTAATACTTTCGCTTCTTTAAAGTCAAAGTCGATTGCACCGCGGCGCATACGTTTTTCACGTAGGATTTGCGCTAATTGACCCATCTCTTTAAACATTGGTACGAGCGGCTCATAGCGTTTGATTAACTCCTCGTCCTCATCTTCTAAAATGCTTCTTACGTCAGCATACGTCATACGCTCTGTCGTTTTAATCACACTTTGGAAAATCTCGTGCTTTACAACGTCACCTAAGTTGTTGATTTCCATTTCACAAGATAACGTCAGACGGTCTACTTTCGGGTTTAACGAACAAATACCGTTAGATAGACGATGCGGAATCATCGGAATTACACGGTCAACAAGATATACACTCGTCGCTCTTTCCGCTGCTTCTACATCAATTGGCGAACCTTCTTGAACGTAATGACTTACATCCGCAATATGAACACCAAGCTTGTAGTTACCGTTCTCAAGCTTCGTTACTGTAACAGCGTCATCTAAATCTTTCGCGTCCGCACCGTCAATCGTTACGATCATTTGGTCACGCAGATCACGACGATCTTTTAAATCTTCTTCTGAAATCGTTTCTGGTACACTGTTTGCATGCTCCATCACTTCTTCAGGGAATGCTAAAGGTAAATGATGTTTATGAATGACAGATAAAATATCTACTCCTGGATCATTTTTATGACCTAGAATTTGAATAACTTCACCTTCTGCACTTAAACGATTCTCTGGATAGCTCGTAATTTTCACAACTACTTTATGGCCTTCTACAGCACCCATTGATGCACTTTTCAAGATAAAGATATCACTCGTCCAGCGCTTATTGTCAGGTATAACAAATCCAAAGTTTTTCGATTCTGTATATGTACCAACTAGTTCTTTCGTGCCGCGCTCTAAAATACGTACAATTGAACCTTCTTGGCGTGATCCACTTGATTGTGCGCTAACACGTGCTAATACTGTATCGCCATGAAGTGCACCGTTTAACTCTGTAGGCGGGATGAAAAGATCATCATCTCCCGTTTTCTTTTCGTCTGGTACAACGAATGCAAATCCACGTGCATGTCCAATTAATTTACCGCGTACTAAATTCATCTTTTCAGGAAGACCGTAACGGTTACTACGAGTGCGAATAACAAGTCCCTTCTCTTCCATCGTTACAAGTGCCTTTACAAAATCTTTAAAGCCCTCAGAGCCTTCAATTCCAAATGCCTCTTCTAACTCTTGTATCGTTAGCGGTTTATACGCTTCTTCTCTCATAAATAATAACAACTTATCAATATGTTCTTGTATGATTTCTTCCAAGCAGAAATACCTCCTTTAAACCCTTATATTATTTAGTGTATCCGAAAGATGGGGGATGTATAAAGCGAAACTTCAATCATCTCCCAATGATTTTTTTACAGCTTCCATAAAAAATTCCCTTATGAAAAAAAGAGGCAACTAGATCTTACCAATCTAGTTGCTCCAAGAAGTTATATACATCCTCATGTAGCTCGTCACGTTGCTTATCAAGTGTAATGACATGCGTAGAGTCTTCATACCATTTAATGTCTTTTAACGTAGATTCTACACCGTTATAAATAATATTAGCACTATCTGTATTAATCATTTCATCATGACGTGCTTGTACAACAAATGTCGGTGCATAAATCATATCCACATTGTTACGTACGTCAGCAATTAATTGTTGTAATGCTTTTAATGTATTCATCGGCGTCTGTCGGAATTCCAACATTTCTTGTTCGATTTGCTCTGGTGATTTTTGCTCACGCTTTTTATATTCGCGGGCGTATGCCAATATACCTTGGTACATCGTTTCTTCACTCTTAATATACATTGGTGCACACATTGGTACTACACCTAAAACCGGTACTGTATAACCTAATTTTAAAGAAAATACGCCGCCAAGTGATAGTCCAGCAACAGCAATTTTCTCAAAGCCTTTATCTTTTAGAAGCTGATATGCCTCCATTACGTCTTGCCACCAATCTTCAGGACCTGTATGAACAAGCTCTTCTGGTGGTACACCGTGCCCTTTAAAAATTGGCGCATGACAAGTGTAGCCTTTCTTTTCTAAGAAACGCCCTAACATACGTACATCAGCTGAGTTGCCTGTGAAACCATGTAGTAATAAAACAGCGCGGTCTCCACCCTCAAATGTAAATGGTTTCGGAGATGCTAATTTCATCATGTACTTCTCCTCTTTCTCTTCTGTAATCTAGTCGTATTCTTTCTATATCTTAGTGTACCATATTTATATTTCTATAATCTAATTAGAAACATCTTTCAAATGGCAAAACAAAAAAAGAAGAACCATTAGTACAACTTACTAACGCTTCTTCTTTCAATTCTATAAATTTAAGTACGTAACAGCAATTGTTAATACGAAGAATAGAACAGCTAAAACAATTGTAATACGGTTTAATACTGCTTCAATTCCACGTGCTTTTTGCTTACCAAATAATTGCTCTGCACCGCCTGAAATTGCACCTGAAAGGCCTGAGCTATTACTAGACTGCATAAGTACCATAACAATCATTAAAATCGATACAATAATAAGTAAAACGGATAATAACGTATGCACTTGGCGTACCTCCTACAAAGATTCAGTTATTTTAACTGTAGCATAAATTCTATAGAAAAGCGAGAGCTATAGAGTCGCTCTCGCTTTTCTTCTATTACATAAACATCATTGCAAATAATGGCCCGAGCAAACATGTCAAAATTGCTGTTAATGTCATTGTTACCGATCCAATAACACCTTCATGTTCATTATTTTTCATCGCTCTCATGACACCCATAATATGAGAAGCACATCCAAATCCGATACCTTTACCAACTGAGTTTGTAACGCGGCTCCATTTTAATAAAAGCGGGCCGGTAATCGTTCCAGTAATACCTGCGATAACAACGAAAGCTGCTGTTAATGACGGTACACCACCAACTTGCTCTGAAACACTCATTGCAACTGGCATTGTCACCGATTTTGGTAAAGAAGATAAAATTAAGCTTTTATCCGTTCCCATAAGTGTTGCAATGGCAAAATCACTCGCAATGGCAACTGTTGTACCTACTAATACGCCACCAGCAATCGGTACAACATACTTTTGAAGAACGTGACGTTGTTTATAAAGAGGAATTGCAAATGCTACAACACCGGGTCCGAGCAGTTTTGCAATCCAGCCGCCACCACTTTCCATATAATGTTGATATGGTATATCAAGCATAATAAATAAGAAAGCCATTAATCCTGTTGCTACAAGCATTGGAATGGTGAATGGTGTTGGAAATAATTTATAGATTTTTTTAGATAATTGGTATAATAGCACCGTAAAAAGAACCCAACCAATTCCGATTAATATTTGGCTCATCGCGACTCTCTTTCCTTTCTATTCGCAAGATATTGTCCTGTATGTCCTGCGACAATAATAATTAAAAATGTACTCGCTACAATTGTAATGAAAAGAGAAATTCCTTTACTCATAAAAAAAGCACCGTAATTCATTAGGCCAAGCGTTGGCGGAATTAATAAAAACGGCATAATAGCAACGAGTGTTTCTGCTCCTAAATCGAACCATTTCACTGGAAGAACTTTTAGGCTAAGTAAAACAAGTAAGAGGAACATTCCAATCAAACTTCCTGGAATTGGAATATTTAACATTTCTTGTACCCAAGTTCCAACCATATAAAAAACGTAAAGAGCAGCAATTTGGACAAGAATCTTTGTAAATTTCATGTTCATCATCCCTCATGTTTATACGATCTTCTCTTAATATCTTTATCATAGTATAAATTGTAAAAAGCTGCAATTTATCAATTTGGCAGCAAAAACAGCCTATGTTAGACGCTTACAACCTTGATATGACTGAATTTCTATGTGAAAATTAAGTCAAAAACCTTGACCTAATATAAAAAGTTTTTATTTTCTGAATTTACAAGGTTGTTATTTCAATAAAATAATCTTTTTATCCTTAAGCTTACATATATATAAAGTGAAACTTTAATCAGTAGGGGTCTTACTGCCCATTAAAGTGGGATAAATAAGATAGGTGGTGAACATATGCCAAAAAAAGTTCTCATTTTTTGTGATCCTGGGATTGATGATGCGATGGCCCTCCTCTTAGCTTTCTTTATCGATGAAATAGAAATCATCGGCATTGTTGCTGATTACGGCAATGTTCCAAAAGAAATGGCCGTACAAAATGCTCATTTTCTTAAGCACGAAACAAAAAATAGAAATATTAAAGTATTTGGTGGTTCAGAACAACCGCTTACTGGTGCCCCTCCTTCTTTCTTTACGAATGTACACGGGAAACAAGGGCTCGGGCCAATTATTCCAAAGGAGAATGTGACTAACGGAGAAATGGAGAATTTTTTTGAAGTTATCCCTCTTATTGAGCAATATAAAGATGAATTAATCATTGTAAGTTTAGGAAGACTTACCTCCCTCGCAATTTTATTCATCCTATGTAAACAGCTAATGAAGCAAATTAAATCTTACTACGTAATGGGCGGTGCCTTTTTACACCCTGGTAATGTTACACCTATTTCCGAAGCAAACTTTTATGGCGATCCTACTGCCGCTAATATAGTCCTTCAATCCACAGCTAACATGTATATATACCCGTTAAACGTCACTCAATATTCTGTCATTACACCAGAAATGGCTGAATACATTGAGGCAAAAGGAAAAGCCCCACTTGTCAAACCGTTATTCGATCATTATTACTACGGATATTATAAAAATGCCCTACCAAATTTAAAAGGAAGCCCCTTTCATGACACAATGCCAATACTCGCTTTACTTGATAACTCTATGTTTACGTATCATAAATCACCTATCGTTGTCATGACAGAATCCTATGCACAAGGAGCAAGTATTGGAGAATTTCGCTCTTTAGAAGAATCTAAACCATTTACTGATTGGCCGATTCATCAAATCGCAATTGATTTTGATTATAGCCGTTTCTTTAAACATTTCATGTCACTTATGACGGGTGAGCAATTTTAAGCATAAAAAAACAGACCGTGATTTCTCACGGTCTGTCGTTATTTTCTACAATTATCGTTTGATGTTGTAGAAAGATTTGATACCATCGTAAACAGCGATTTCGCCTAGTTCGTCTTCGATGCGTAATAATTGGTTGTACTTAGCAATACGGTCAGTACGGCTCATAGAACCAGTTTTGATTTGGCCAGCGTTAGTTGCAACTGCGATGTCAGCGATTGTAGCATCTTCAGTTTCACCAGAACGGTGAGATACAACTGCTGTGTAACCAGCACGTTTAGCCATTTCGATAGCTTCGAAAGTCTCAGTTAAAGTACCGATTTGGTTAACTTTAATTAAGATTGAGTTAGAGATACCTTTTTCGATACCTTCAGCAAGTTTTTGAGTGTTAGTTACGAATAAGTCGTCACCAACTAATTGTACTTTATCACCGATACGCTCAGTTAATAATTTGTGACCATCCCAGTCGTTTTCGTCTAAACCATCTTCGATAGAGATGATTGGGAAGTCTTTGCAAAGCTCTTCGTAGAAATCAACCATTTCTGCAGAAGTTAAGCCAGTACGGCCTTCGCCTGCAAGGTCATATTTACCAGTTTCTTTGTTGTAGAACTCAGAAGAAGCAACGTCCATTCCTAAGAATACGTTCTCGCCAGCTTTGTAACCAGCTTTTTCGATAGCTTCGATGATTACTTCTAATGCTTCACGGTTAGAACCAAGGTTTGGAGCGAATCCACCTTCGTCACCTACTGCAGTGTTAAGACCTTTGTCATGTAATACAGCTTTAAGTGCATGGAATACTTCAGCACCCATACGGATTGATTCTTTGAATGTTGGAGCACCAACTGGTAAGATCATGAACTCTTGGAAGTCTACGTTGTTATCAGCGTGAGAACCACCGTTGATGATGTTCATCATTGGAGTTGGTAATTGTTTTGCATTGAATCCACCAAGGTAACGGTATAATGGAAGACCTACGAAGTCAGCCGCTGCGTGAGCTACTGCCATAGATACACCAAGGATAGCGTTAGCGCCTAGTTTACCTTTGTTTGGAGTGCCATCTAATTCGATCATAGCACGGTCGATACCAGCTTGGTCAGTTACGTCGAAACCAACGATTTCTGGAGCGATTGCTTCGTTAACGTTGTTTACTGCGTTCATAACACCTTTACCAAGGTAACGAGATTTGTCACCGTCACGTAATTCTACTGCTTCGTGTTCACCAGTAGATGCACCACTTGGTACGATAGCGCGTCCGAAAGCGCCGCTTTCTGTGTAAACTTCTACTTCTACAGTTGGGTTACCACGAGAGTCAAGGACTTCGCGAGCATAAACATCAATAATTGTTGACATAATAAATTCTCTCCTTTTTATATAAGCAAATTATTTAATAATTGTTTTACCTGTCATTTCTTTCGGTTGTTCCACATTTAAAAGTGTAAGCATTGTTGGGGCAATATCTCCTAAAATACCACCTTCACGAAGCTCTACGTCATTTTTTGTAACGATGAAAGGAACCGGGTTAGTTGTATGAGCTGTCATTGGCTCGCCATCAGCAGTTAACTCCTGATCAGCATTACCATGGTCAGCAGTAATAAGTGCTACACCATCTTTTGCAAGAATCGCTTCTACAACTTTTCCTAAACATTCGTCAGTTGCTTCTACTGCTTTAATTGTTGGTTCCATCATCCCAGAATGGCCAACCATATCACAGTTCGCAAAGTTAAGAATGATAACATCATGTTTATCATTTTCGATTTCATTTACTAAAGCGTCCGTTACTTCGTAAATGCTCATTTCAGGTTTCAAGTCATACGTTGCAACCTTCGGTGAGTTAATTAAGATACGCTCTTCTCCTGGGAATTCAGCCTCACGACCACCGCTAAAGAAGAATGTAACGTGCGGATACTTTTCAGTTTCCGCGATGCGAAGTTGCTTTAATCCCGCTTGCGCAACAACTTCACCTAATGTGTTATCAAGGTTCATTGGCTTAAATGCCACGTAACCATTTACAGTTTCACTGAAATGTGTCATACAAACGAATTCAGGAATGTGAGGTACTTTTTCACCACGATCGAACTCACGGAAGTCTTCGTTTGTAAATACACGAGCAATTTGAATTGCACGGTCTGGACGGAAGTTATAGAAGATAACTGCATCATCATCATTGATTGTTGCAACTGGCGTGTTATCTTCGTTAACAATTACAGACGGCAATACGAATTCATCGTAGATACCATTTGCATAAGAGTCTTCTACACACTCTTCTGCTGATTTATAAGTAGGGCCTTCACCATTCACCATAGCACTGTAACATTTTTCTACGCGATCCCAACGCTTGTCACGGTCCATAGAGTAATAACGACCAGAGATAGTCGCGAATTGTCCTACTCCTGTTTCTTTAATCACTTCATTTGTTGCATCGATATAACCTTTTGCTGTTTGTGGTCCAACATCGCGGCCATCTAAGAATGCATGGATATAAACTTTCTCCACGCCTTCTTTTGCTGCTAAGCGAAGAAGAGCAAACATATGGTTCATGTGACTGTGCACACCACCGTCAGAAAGTAAACCGAATAAATGAAGAGCAGTACCTTTTTCTTTTACGCTTTTAATTGCATTTTGGAACGTTTCGTTCTGATCGAACTCACCTTCACGAATTGCAACGTTTACGCGTGTTAAGCTTTGATATACAATGCGGCCAGCACCGATATTTAAGTGACCAACCTCAGAGTTACCCATTTGACCTTCTGGAAGACCCACTTCCTCACCACAAGCTGTAAGCGTTGTGTGAGGGAATTTGTTCCAGTAACCATCAAAATTAGGTTTCTTAGCTTGTGCTACAGCATTCCCGTGAGTTTCTTCACGTAGTCCGAAACCATCAAGAATGATTAAAGCTGTTGGCTTTCTCATTTTACCGCCCCCAGAAGACCTAAGAACGAAGCAGGCTCTAAGCTAGCACCGCCAACTAAAGCGCCGTCGATGTCAGATTGTGCCATATACTCTTTAATGTTTTCTGGTTTTACGCTACCGCCGTATTGAATACGAACAGCTTCTGCAGCTTCTGTAGAAACAGCTTCTGCAACAACTTTACGGATGTGCGCACATACTTCGTTTGCATCTGCAGAAGAAGAAGATTTACCTGTACCGATAGCCCAGATTGGCTCATAAGCGATAACAGTTGCTTTAACTTGCTCTTCTGTTAAACCTGCAAGTGCTTTTGTCACTTGACCTGCTACTAGATCAAATGTTTTTCCGCTTTCGCGCTCTTCTAAAGTCTCACCACAACATACGATTGGTGTTAAACCATGTTCAAATGCTGCAAGAGTCTTTTTGTTTACTGACTCGTCTGTTTCAGCAAACATTTCACGACGCTCAGAGTGGCCAAGTACTACATAGCCTACTTTTAAGTCGCTAAGTGCTACTGGGCTAATTTCGCCAGTGAATGCACCATTTTTTTCGAAGTGCATGTTTTGTGCACCTACTTGTAAGTCAGTTCCTTCAGTCGCTGCTACAAGACGCTCTAAGAATAGAGCTGGAGAGCAAACTACTGCATCAACAGCTGTAGCTGCTGGGATTTGACCTTTAACTTCCTCTACGAAACTAACTGCTTCAGATAGAGTTTTATTCATTTTCCAGTTACCTGCGATAATTGGTTTACGCATGCTTTGCACCGTCCTTTTTCTTTGGCTGCTACTTATTTGTCGTTAAGACAAACTACACCTGGAAGCTCTTTACCTTCCATGAATTCTAATGACGCACCGCCGCCAGTAGAAATGTGGCTCATTTTATCAGCCATACCGAATTTTTCAACAGCTGCTGCAGAGTCACCACCGCCGATAACAGAGTATGTATCTTCTGCATCTGCTAATGCTTGTCCTACTGCTTTTGTACCTTCTGCGAATGGAGTCATTTCGAATACACCCATTGGTCCATTCCATACAACAAGCTTAGAATTTTTAATTACATCTGCATAAATTTCACGTGTTTTAGGACCGATGTCCACGCCTTCCCAGTTAGAAGGGATAGAGTCGATACCAACGATTTGAGTTGTTGCAGTTTCAGAGAATTCCTCTGTGATTACAACATCAACTGGCATGTAGAAGTTTACGCCTTTTTCTTTTGCAAGTTGCATAAATTCTTTAGCTAGTTCGATCTTGTCGTCTTCACATAGAGATAGACCAATTTCATGACCTAAAGCTTTAACGAATGTGTAAGCAAGTCCGCCACCGATGATTAAGTTATCTACTTTGTCTAATAGATGACGAATTACACCGATTTTATCTTTTACTTTCGCACCACCGATGATAGCTGTGAATGGACGTTCTGGGTTAGAAAGTGCTTTACCTAATACATCTAACTCTTTTTCCATTAATAATCCAGATACTGCTGGTAGGTAGTCTGCGATACCTGCTGTAGAAGCGTGAGCACGGTGAGCTGCACCGAATGCATCGTTTACGAAGATGTCAGCAAGTGCTGCAAATTCTTTCGCAAGTTCTGCATCGTTCTTTTCTTCGCCCGCATAGAAACGTACGTTTTCAAGAACTAATACGTCGCCTTCGTTCATTGCTGCAACCATTTCTTGTGCAACTGGTCCGAATGCTTCGTCTGCCTTTTTAACATCTTTACCAAGAAGCTCGCCTAAACGTGCTGCTACTGGAGTAAGACGTAATTCTTCTACTGCTTGACCTTTTGGACGGCCTAAATGACTTGCTAAAATAACTTTCGCACCTTGCTCTACTAAATATTGAATTGTAGGAAGAGCTGCACGGATACGAGTTTCATCTGTAATTTTGCCTTCTTTCATAGGTACGTTGAAATCGACGCGGCAAAATACACGCTTACCTTTTAAATCTACGTCACGAATTGATTTTTTGTTCATTGGATTTCCCTCCGACTACTAGTTAGGATTGACAAAACCCACTCAAAAGCTTAACACATTTGCTTTTAAAACGAAAGAAGAGAGAGAGGGAACAAACCCTCTCCCTCGTTTTGTCATTGATTACTTATATAATTAAGAATTAAAGACCTTTAGAAGTCATGTATGCTGCTAGGTCTACTACACGGTTAGAGTAACCAGTTTCGTTATCGTACCAAGAAAGTACTTTAACCATGTTACCTTCCATTACCATTGTAGATAATGCATCGATTGTAGAAGAAGCAGTACATCCGTTATAGTCGATAGATACTAATGGCTCTTCGCTGTATCCAAGGATACCTTTTAATTCGCCTTCAGCTGCTGCTTTGAATGCTGCGTTTACATCTTCAACTGTTACTTCTTTGTCAAGTTCAACAACTAAGTCAACAAGAGAAACGTTAGCAGTTGGAACACGTACAGCGCCACCGTTTAATTTACCTTTAAGTTCTGGTAATACTAATGCTACAGCTTTAGCTGCACCAGTAGATGTTGGGATCATGTTTTCAGCTGCTGCACGAGCACGACGTAAATCTTTGTGTGGTAAGTCTAAGATTTGTTGGTCGTTAGTGTAAGAGTGAATTGTTGTCATCATTCCGCGTTTTACGCCGAATTTTTCGTTTAATACTTTAGCGAATGGAGCTAGACAGTTTGTAGTACAAGAAGCGTTAGATACTACGTTGTGGTTAGCTGCATCGTATTGTTCGTGGTTAACACCCATAACTACAGTGATATCTTCGTCAGAAGCTGGAGCTGAGATGATAACTTTCTTAACTGATCCACCTAAGTGTTTTTCAGCGTCTGATTTTTTAGTGAAACGGCCAGTAGATTCTACTACTACTTCTACTCCGTAGTCGCTCCATGGTAATTGAGCTGGGTCACGCTCAGCGATAACTTTAATTTCTTTACCGTTAACAACGATGCTGTTTTCGTTAGCAGATACTTCTGCATTTAAAGTTCCGTGAACTGTGTCATATTTTAAAAGGTGAGCTAATGTTTTAGCATCTGTTAAGTCGTTGATTGCTACTACTTCTACCTCAGAGTTGTTAAGAGCTGCGCGGAATACGTTACGTCCGATACGTCCAAATCCATTAATACCAATTTTAGTCATTTGAATTTCCTCCTTGGGGGATTATATTAAAGGGTAATACCCTTTGTTAACTGTTTTGCTGCACCTTCATCTGTAATTAGAATTGAAGTGTGCCCTTGTTTAATTACAGCTTGTATTGCCTTTGCCTTTGAAGAACCTCCAGCGACTGCAACAACGTGAGATACATGTTGTAAATCCTCAAGTTGCATACCAACTGTTCTTACTTTATGAACAACATTTCCTTGTTCATTAAAGTAGTAACCGAAAGCTTCGCCAACTGCTTCGCTTGCTTGAATCTTTAACCAATCTGCTTCTGAAGTATTTCTGCGACGTGCCATTGTTAACGCATCACCTATTCCATGAATGACGATATTGGAAGATCGAATCAACTCAAGAACTTCTTTCACGGAAGGCTCTGTCACAATAGACGCATATGCTTCGCTACTAACATGGTCTGGAACATACAATAAGCGATAATTACTCATCGTATTTTGCGCCATTTTGGCACAAATGGTGTTGGCTTCTAATTCGACACCTTCTCCAATTCCACCACGTGCTGGGACAAATAGCATATGTAAATCTTTGCAATCAAGCTGCATCATGTCCGCAGCAGCAGCTAGCGTAGTTCCTCCAGCCACAGCAACGATATTATTCGCTGTCAGACGGTCTTTTATACAAGTCACACAAGCACGGCCCATCTCCAGTTTGACCCAAGGCGATTCATCACTATCACCAGGGACAACGAAAACTTCATCCAAGTCTAATGTTTCCTTAAGTTGCTTTTCTAAAACCTTTAACCCGGAAATTTCTTTCATAAAGTCTTCCAAAGCAAGAACTAAAGCTGTTCCTTCTTCTGTCAAAGTCATTCCAGAAGAAGCGACGTGAACTAAGTTTTGTTCTTTCAAAACTTGAACTTCACTTCGCAATACTCGTTCTGTCATACCGAGACTTGCTGACAAATTTCTTCTTCCAATCGGCTGCATGAGCCTAATGTATTGAAGAATTTGCATTCTCGTTTGCATAACAGGTAGCAGATCAGGTAATAATTTTTTTGTGTTCTGAATCCATGAGCGCATATCTTTTCTCCTCACTACATTGGTTCATTTTCCCTCGTGGTCACTTTACGTCCCGTAGTGACATTTTGTGTCCCACATAGGTTAAAAAAATAATCCCTGCTACGTGTATTATTGTAACAGGAGATAGAAACTTATTCAACTCTTAACTGCATTCTTTATATAGTTTATTATGACACCTTTGTGAATGTTACCATATTCCACCTGTTTCCCGCCTATTTCTACAACCGGAATCATTAGGTGATATTTTTCTAAAAGGTCATTATCTTCATATATATCTATTTCCTCAATTTGAAAAGAATATTCACATTGTACTTCCTGTAAAACTTGTTTCGCCTGCACGCACAGGCCACAATCTTTTTTTGTATACAGTACAACTTCCATCTTCTTCACCTATCCAATCGTTTTTCGTAATGACGACGCTGGAATGTGCATTTGTTCTCTATACTTTGCCACTGTTCTTCGAGAAATAACGATTTCATGCTCTTCTTCTAATAATTTTGAAATCTTTTGATCTGAAAGTGGCTTTTTCTTATTTTCCGCTTCAACAAGCGTTTGAATAAACCGTTTCACACGCTTTGTAGAAACTGCTTCATCTTCAGTAGTAGAAACAGCATTACTAAAGAACGATTTCATCTCAAATAAACCGTGTGGTGTTTGCACATATTTATTTCGCGTTGCACGACTAATTGTAGACTCATGCACACTTAACTCTTCCGCTACCTCTTTTAAAGCAAGTGGCTTTAAATGTTCTGGACCTTCCCAGAAGAAATCATGTTGTTTCTCCATAATAATGGTCATCACTTGCAGAAGCGTTTGTTTTCTCTGTTTTAAACTGCGCATAATCCACTGCACATGCTGATACTTTTCTGATACGTAAGATGCTACTTCACTTTCACTATCATTCAGAAGCGCACTATACTCAGAATGAATTTCAATTCTCGGCATATTTCTCTCATTCATTTGTAAAACGAGACGATCACCATCTTTTTTCACCGCCATATCAGGCACAATGTAAAGTGGTTTATCAGAAGAAAACGCAAGACCTGGTTTCGGCTGCAGGGACGTAATACAGTTCACCGCCGATTGCAATTCTTCATTACTACACTTCAACACTTGAACGAGCTTTCGCCAATCCTTCTTCACGAAATAAGCGAAGTGATCCTCTATAACCTCTTCCGCTAATCCATTCCGTCTTTGTAAGCGCTTCAATTGTAAAGTTAGACATTCCTGAATATTACGCGCTCCTACCCCTGCTGGCTCGAGCGATTGGACAAGCTCTACAGAGCGGTCGACTACATGAATCGGCGCGGAAAGGAGATCCGCTAACTCTTCGTTCGTTTCTTGTAAATACCCATTTCCATCCATGTTCATAATAATGAAAGAAGCTACTTTTCGCTCTTCTTCATCTATTTTATAATACTGTATTTGATTTAATAAATGTTGCTGAATCGTTGTAGAATCCACACTGTAGATTTCCATCTGATTCTCGACTTGTTTGCTGGTACTTTTACTGTTGTTAGAGCTCTTTTTCTTCTCCCTCTCAAAACCACCTAACTCAATAAGGGGATTCTCTAACGATTGCTCATACAAAAACTCCGATAATTCTTGTACATTATACTGGAGCATTGTAATCGCTTGCCTTAACTCTTGTGTCATTGCCAAACGTAAGCTTTGTTCTTGTAAAAGACTTGCCTTCAAACTAATCTCCCCCTTGTTTCTATTGTACAATAAGTTTGGTAAAAGGAGAATCCTATCACAGACACCCATTCCAAAATATTATTAATTTATATGTATTAATGAGATTTACAACTTACAACCGAAATTTGAATAATATTGAAAGAAAATGATAAACCGAAAAGTTATTATCAAGTACTAATAGTAAATCTTATTACTAGATATAACAAGAGGGAAATAAAAAAGTCCTAACCTACAATACGTAAGTTAGGACTTTTTGACGCGCCCAGAGGGATTCGAACCCCCGGCAGACGTGGTACCGGAAACCACCGCTCTATCCGACTGAGCTATGGGCGCATGAAGATTATAATAATATCAACGTTTAGCCTCCGTCTCGTTTCGATTTGTTCTTACCGAAAGTTTAACGTAGGACACGAACTCCATCGCTTAGGTGTTCGCTTCTTTACATATGTAATATTATATCTCGGCGTTAACCGAATACGCAAGTACAAAAGTGCCTTCTACACTAGCATTATCACATATTCCCCATCCCCCCTTCGCTATTTATCAGTGGATTGACATCTCGCTAAAACCACGACTTCACACCTCGGTTTGATAGCAGCCATTCATTTAAGGGCAATTTCACTTGGCAAGCTCAATTATATACAGGTATTATAAGTATAAGTGTTTTTTTCCATATAAGCATAGTTTTAGGAGGTTGAGTTTTAAAAAGAAATACGGAATTTGCACTCGCATTATTAGGTAGTATTTTAGGTGTGGCATTCATGCTTTCCCTACTAATAAATTCCGCTTCTCTTAAAGACTATGGTAATGGTTTGACTCGAATAGATAAGTTAAGCAATGGGGAAGTCACAGAAGTATTGAAGGCATGGGAAGTAAACAGGGAAAGTATTGCATAAAGACCTCCATTGAATTGAAGGTGAAGATCTTTATTTCGGTTATAATATAAAGAAAACAAGATATAGTAATATTCAAGTAATAGGGGTAGGAAAAAGGAAGGTATACAACTATGAAACGCAGTTTAATTTGTTTAGCAGTTCCGATGATGTTATTTGCAGGAGGTTGCGGTAACAGTGAGTCAAAGAAGGAAGACAAAATTGAAGTAGCAGAAAAAAATGAATCTACCTATGTAGACCAAGTCATGGCTTTTTCAAACAGCTTTGGAGAATGTTTAACAAAGATGAATGATTTAGTACAAGAGGATGAAACATTGTTCTCAAACCAAGAAGAGTTCGCAGAGGTAGTTATCGAATTTTCTGATTTATATAAGGACTTACAAAACCTAGTACCTGATAAAGAGTACAAAGTACATCACGAGAAACTGTTAAGATCAATGAGTTACTATGCTGATGCTTTCTCATTACGTCTAGACAGTTTTGAGAGTGCAACAACAGAAGAGTTAAGTTTATCAACCGCAAAGATGCAAAGCGGATTAGAACTATACCTTAAATCAATGGGTGCGATAAACGATATTCGCAGGGGCGATGAAGTAGGTTCTACCGAGAAGAGAATGAATGAAAAGAAAGAAGACAAGGAAGAGCAACAAGATGAAGCGTAAATTTTTCCACCCTTTTCTGTTAATGGTCGCAACCACCTGGCCTATACATGCAAAAGAGGATACACTTCGCTTGTATAATGCTGATTTATTCGCGCAGGCTCTAGCTAACCTTTTACAATTTTAATTTATCAACTCGGTACGACTTCCACGTCGTGACTTACCGTATCAATATCTAAAAAAAGACATTACTAAAGACCCCTTGCAGTCTTCGAATTTTTTCCGATAGAATGCAAAGTAAATGTTCGGACTGATATGGCTTGTCTATTATTTAGTTTCGATATGATTGTTTTGGGTCGTACGCTTTCACGTACGGCTCTTTTATTTTCTTTAACCTACTTAGTTGGTGCTAACTCTCTACTAAGCAATTTATTAATATCTATCTGCAAATGTTTTGCAATAATAATCTCAACTTTATTGATGTTTAATTCTCGCATAAAATAATGAGAAATCTTTGTGTAATCACCGATATTGTACTTTCTAAACCCTTCCACCTAAAATGTCTGTGTAACGATTCTTATCACCATTTCTGTGTTCAATTCCTCGGTGGTATCCATAAAATCAACTATTTTTCTTCGTCTTTTTACAACTCATCTATTTTTTTACATAATAAAAACGCCCCCTAATTTCTACATTTAGGAGGCACTTCTTATACATTTTATTTATCTAGTTTCTCTTTAATCTCTTTTGGAATTTCATTCGGCTGTACTTCTTCGTATGTTTCAATATATTCACCTTTCGTTTTAACCTTTACATATGCTCCTTCTCGAAGCCCACGAGGTGCATAAAACTTAACGTCTCTTCCTTCGCCCGAAGCGTAATAACCAGCAAGTTTATAATCCCCAGCTACCTCTCCGATTTTGGATAGTCGGCCAGATTCTTTCACCTTTACATATACAAACTCCTCTTTCACAAACGGATTGTATCTATCTGTTATCTCATTATGAGAAACACTTGCCACACCAATAACTAATATAAAAAGTCCAATTAAACCTAATAATAATTTCTTCATTTTTCTCTCCTTAAAATATCTTTTTGACTTGCTTTACTTGCTTTACTTTCTTTATTCTAGAAGAAAAAAATTTTTCCACTATCGCTTTTCCTTACATATTCATTACAAAATTGTAACCTCCACATGCTTTACCCCTAAATTTTCCAATCATAAATTCACCCCAACTCACAAATTATAACCTTTGAATTGATATTCCAAAGGGGGCTTCATTCAATGACTGTAATTACAAAACTAAAGCAAACTGTTTCTGGATTAAAAAGTGCACAAGCTAGCTTAGAGGGATTCGCTCTTGATACGGATAACCAACAAGCAAAGCAACTTTTCCAAACAGCTGCGCAGCAAACACAAACAATTATCGATTCTTTAAACCCACGCGTTGAAGAAGTCCAACAAGAAGAACCACAATACTCACAGCAATAACGGATTCGTCATGCTGTGAAATAGAAAAAGGATGATATGCGGTCATCCTTTTTCTATCACATTACATATTGCAATAGAAATGGAATGATAATCATGCGAAAACTCGGCCTCATAACCGCGTTATTTGCCCTTCTATGTAGCTCTTTTACCGGATGTGATAATAGCCCCTTAGATAAAAAAGTGAAAGAAGAAGCAAAACGAACGGAGAAAGAGAAAGGTCCCAAATTAACAAAGACGAGTACGGAATCATTTAATCAATCTATATCACAAGGAGCAAAGAAAAGAGCTCTCGCTATGGATGAAATTATAAAAAGTACAGCAGTGAATTCAAATTTAGATCTCTACATAGCAGTACTACCTGAGCACCACGAAAGGTTTGGATTAAAACCTCTGCGTAAGAAGCTTCAAAAGCAGCTAAGTGATGAACATCCTACTTTCGATGTTCGTGTAAGTACAGATAAAAAAATCTTTATGTTACTCGAAAAGCTTGAAAGAAAGATTAAGGAAAAAAAAGTATCTAAAGATGAGATTAATAAGCAATTAAAACTCATCGGAAAAAAAATGGAGTCTAACACTTAACGCTTTTTAAAAGAAAAGGAAGGATCGCAATGTCTAGTAAAGATAAGAACTTAACCCCTGTGCAACAGGAGTATAAAAAATTCGAGCAAGAACGGGAACCGAAGCGCCCCGTCTTAAAAAATTGTATAAAAGCATTTTTCGTCGGTGGTTTTATTTGCTTCATCGGACAACTCATTTCTACTTTTTACATCACATATTTTGATTTCACTGAGCGTTCAGCAGGAAATCCAACAGTGGCAACTCTTATTTTCATCTCCATGTTGCTAACTGGATTCGGCGTATACGATCGCCTCGGACAATTCGCCGGAGCTGGCACAGCTGTACCTGTTACTGGATTTGGGAATTCCGTAATCGCAGCATGTATTGAACATCGGACTGAAGGATTCGTACTCGGTGTTGGAGGAAATATGTTTAAATTAGCCGGCTCCGTTATTTTATTTGGTGTATTTTCAGCTTTCGTCATCGCACTTATTAAAACGATTCTCGTTCAATGGGGAGGGCTATAAATGTTACAAGGACACCGAACATGGGTATTCGAAAACAAACCAGTTATTATCTCAACCGGGGTAGTTGGTGGACCGTTTGAAGCGAATGGAAATATACCTGAAGACTTCGACACACTCCATGAAGATTTATGGCTCGGACAAGATTCTTACGAAAAGGCGCACAAAATCTTATTTGAAGAAGCTTGTAGCCGCGCTACTGAAAAAGCCAAGCTTCGTAAAGACGATATTCAATTTGTACTTGCAGGAGATTTAATTAATCAAATCACTCCAACAAGCTTTGCCTGCCGTACACTCGGAACACCATATCTCGGATTATTCGGCGCATGTTCTACTTCAATGGAAGGATTAGCACTCGGGGCAAGCATTGTAAATGCAAAAGGCGCAAAATATTTATTAACTGGAGCATCCAGCCATAATGCCGCTGTAGAAAAACAATTCCGATATCCAACTGAATACGGCGGTCAAAAACCTCCTACCGCACAATGGACAGTAACTGGAGCTGGCGCAGCTATTTTAAGCGACACTGGACATGGCCCTAGAGTAACATCTGCAACAATCGGACGAGTGATTGATATGGGATTAACAGATCCCTTTAATATGGGTGGTGCGATGGCCCCAGCGGCTGTCGATACGATTGAAGCCCATTTACGCGAACGACAAATTGACGCCTCTTATTACGACTTAATCGTAACAGGTGACCTTGGACATGTCGGTCGCGAAATTGCCTACGACTTACTACATAAACACGGAACAAAAGTAACGAGTGAACAATTCCAAGATTGCGGAATCATTATTTATAGAGACGGACAACCAGTCATAGCTGGGGCGAGTGGACCAGGATGTTCCGCAACAGTCGTATACGGTCATTTATTAAACCGAATGAAAAGAGGAGAGTTCAAAAAAATACTTGTCGTTGCGACAGGCGCTTTACTATCTCCACTTACATTCCAACAAGAAGAAACAATTCCGTGTATCGCTCACGCCGTTTCGATTGAATTTGGAGGTGCAACGCAATGATTTTTTTCTGGGCTTTCGTCATTGGTGGACTCATATGTGTAATCGGACAACTTATGTTTGATGTCGGAAAATTAACACCCGCTCATACAATGGCAACACTTGTTGTTGTCGGCGCTATACTGGACGGATTCAACCTGTATGAACCATTAATTGATTTCGCTGGAGCCGGGGCCACTGTACCTATTACAAGTTTCGGTAACGCCCTCGTTCACGGCGCAATGGAAGAAGCTGCAAAACATGGCATCGTCGGCGTCATCACCGGTATGTTTAAAGTAACGAGCGCCGGCGTATCTGCAGCTATTATTTTTGGATTCATTGGAGCATTGCTATTCAAACCGAAAGGGTAAGGTGTTCGTATGACTGTTATCGCTAGCGTTAAAACCTGCCTCGCTAGTGTAAGGGGCGCTCAAGCAAGCTTAAGTTCTCTTTCACTAAATTCACAGGACGCGGAATCAAAACGTGTATTTCATGAATGTATGTTAGAAATGGACAGCATCATCGCTGATTTACAGAATAGAGTTTCAGTATTAGAACGTGAAGAACCTCAATATAAAGGGTTTTAAGTAGACTGGAGGAAATGACTATGTCTCACCTGCCGGAATGGACACTTGTCATTCTTCGCTCTGTATTCATATTAATTATTTTATTTGCTATTACAAAATGGTTAGGGAAAAGACAAATCTCTCAGCTCTCCTTTTTTGAATACATAGCCGGAATGACAATCGGTGACATTGCTGCCCAAGTATCTACAGGGCTCGATTCAAAATTTTTCCACGGCGTTTTTGCGATACTCATTTTCGCTGTGGTACCTTTTTTAACAGGAATCCTCTCTTTAAAAAACAAAACAGCTCGAGATTTTTTTGAAGGAAAATCTACCGTATTAATAAAAGACGGAAAGATACTCGAAGATAACTTAAAGAAAGAAAAATATACAAGTGACGAATTACTGGAACTTCTCCGTGGAAAAGATGCTTTCAGCGTAGCCGATGTTGAATTCGCTGTACTAGAACCGAGCGGAGAATTAAATGTGTTATTGAAAAAAGATCGCCAACCACTTACAGCAAAAGATATCGGCTTAAAAGTGCCAAACGAAAAAGAACCACAAACTGTTATTATGGATGGAAATGTCTTAGATGAACCTTTATCCTCTAGTGGACATAACCGTGCTTGGTTACATTCTGAACTAGAAAAGCTCGGTGTTGTTATTGAAAATGTCTTTCTCGGTCAAGTGGATTCATATGGGCAACTTACTATCGACATTTATAATGACAAACTACAAATGCCTTCTCCTCAAAACAAGCCTTTATTATTAGCATCTTTAAAAAAATGCCATGCTGATCTTGAACTATTTTCCCTAGAAACAAAGTCGAAATCAGCAAGCGAAATGTATAGTAAAAACGCGAAACACATCGAAAAAATTTTAAATAAAGTAACCTATCTTTTAAAAGAATAAATATCAAAAGAACGCTGTAGTAAAAAGGCGTTCTTTTCTTTTTTTCTACAGCTTTTATAACGTTTAAATTTATGTAATTCGGTTATGATGTTGAAGATACATAAGCAGGGAATTTCAAAAACATAGCGAATATTTCATGGTACAACTACATATTTTTTTGATTTAAAGTGGTTTCGTTTGACCTTTATTGACCATAATTGTATTATAAGACTAAGAAAGCTTTAGAAGGAGGAAATAACAGATGAATTTAATTCCTACAGTAATTGAACAAACAAATCGTGGAGAACGCGCTTACGATATTTACTCTCGACTATTAAAAGACCGCATCATTATGCTTGGTAGTGCAATTGATGACAACGTAGCTAACTCAATCGTTTCCCAGCTTTTATTCTTGGAATCTCAAGATCCAGAAAAAGATATTCACATCTACATCAACAGCCCTGGTGGTTCTATCACAGCAGGTATGGCAATTTACGATACAATGCAGTTTATTAAACCACAAGTATCAACAATCTGTATCGGTATGGCTGCATCTATGGGTGCATTCTTACTTGCAGCAGGTGAAAAAGGAAAACGTTATGCACTTCCAAACAGTGAAGTAATGATTCACCAACCACTTGGTGGAGCACAAGGTCAAGCGACTGAAATCGAAATCGCTGCAAAACGTATCCTATTCTTACGTGAAAAACTAAACCAAATTCTTGCTGACCGCACAGGTCAACCTCTTGAAGTACTACAACGCGACACAGACCGCGACAACTTCATGACAGCAGAAAAAGCTTTAGAATACGGTTTAATCGATAAGATCTTTACAAATCGTTAATAGATATTTAAAGCGGAAGCGGCTCGTTCAGAATTGTAGGGCGATGGAGCCTCGAATGAAGGGGCGAAACGACCGGAGATTCTAGCCGCTGGAGCTAGATAGATTTAAAGCGAAAGCGCCCTCTTACAGGGCGCTTTTTTTATGGTGAGGCCTCCGCACACGCATACCCCACTCAGTATCCACCTAAATATATCGGCGATTTTTTCAATATATCGACGATTCGACACAACTTATCGACTTACCGACAATCTTCGGCAAGCGCCCCCCTACATCCCCCCACCCCCAATAACAAACAACGAAACAAAAAAAGCTATCGCACATGCGCGATAGCTTCTTATTGTATATATGCAGCTAATGCTTCTAAAGCTTCTTCTGCATCTGAACCTTCTGTTGTAATTGTTATCATGCTACCAGTTCCAATTGCTAAGCTCATAATCCCCATTATGCTCTTTGCATTCACTGTCTTTCCATCTTTCTCGATGAAGATATCCGCATGAAAGCGATTGGCCTCTTGCACAAACAACGCAGCCGGACGTGCTTGTAAACCGTTTTTTAATGAAACCTTAACTCGTTTTTGAACCACAGCTCCATTTCCCCTTTAACCTCTTATTTTTTCGCTACCGTTTCCCCCGCGCGTAATTTCTCTGCAATCTCATCGATTTTACGCAAACGATGATTAATACCCGATTTACTAATTTTCCCCCCGGATACCATCTCGCCTAATTCTTTCAATGTTACATCTTGATAATCCCTTCGTAATTGTGCAATTTCTCGCAGTTTATCTGGTAATATATCAAGACCAACTGTCTCATCAATATAACGGATATTTTCAATCTGCCTTAGCGCTGCACCAATTGTTTTATTTAAATTAGCTGTTTCGCAGTTCACTAAACGATTTACTGAATTACGCATATCACGAACGATTCGAATGTCTTCAAATCTTAAAAGTGCATTATGAGCGCCTATAATATTTAAAAACTCCGTAATCTTTTCTGCTTCTTTCAAATACGTAATGTACCCTTTTCTTCTTTCCAACGTCTTACTATTTAAATCAAATCCGTTCATCAGTTCACATATAGCATCATTATGTTCCTTATATAACGAAAAGACTTCTAAATGATAAGATGATGTTTCTGGGTTATTTACTGAACCACCTGCTAAAAATGCACCGCGTAAATACGATCGTTTACAACATTTCTTATCAATCAATTCTTGTGATATATTTCGGATAAATGAAAAGTCGTCTCGAACAATATGAAGATCAGCTAATATTTCGCGAGACTTCTCAACAAGCCGCACAATATATACATTATTTTTCTTCAATCGCATTTTTTTACGAACAAGTAATTCTACCGTCACGTCATATCCTTTTTTCAAAAGCGTATAAATCCTTCTTGCAATTGCCGCATTCTCCGTTTGAATATCAATAGATAGACGACGATTTGAAAAAGAAAGCGATCCGTTCATTCGAAGTAACGCTGATAATTCTGCTTTCTCACAGCATTCCTTCATCTCAAGATTCGTCAACTCTTTCTTTGTTTCTGATGCAAATGACACAGTCAACACCTCCTTATACGATTACTTTGGAACAAAAATCTTGTCCTATATGAAAGGATGAGCGTTACCTCAAACGAGGCAACGCACATCTACAACAGTGAATATAAAATAGAAGCTAATTTTAATGTATCGTGCCTTACAACACGATCATCATACTTCGCCAATTGATCTTGAATGACATCAATATTGCTCTCTGCAAAACGCTCTTCATCTACTACAACTGGTGCCGACATTTCTTCCTCATATAACTGACGTAATTCACAAGGAATATCACGGTTATTTACAATTGCAGTATCGATAAATGGTTTACCTAAATGATCATGTAACGCCTGCACATGGTCAAACGCAGTATATCCCATCGTTTCACCAGCTTGCGTCATAACATTACACACATATACCTTCTTTGCTTTTGCAGCAAGAACAGCGTCCCCAATTTTGTTAACAACTAAATTCGGTAATATACTCGTATACAAACTTCCTGGACCGAAAACAAGTAAATCAGCTCGTTTAATCTCAGCCAACGTTTCATGTAACGGCTCTACATCTTCTGGAGTTAGAAAGACGCGGTTAATCTTCTTTCCGTAATAAGGAATCTTTGATTCACCTGTTACAATTTCTCCATCTTCTAGTTCCGCATGAAGTACCGCACTTTGATTCGCTGCCGGTAACACACGTCCTCTGACGTTTAATACTTTACTCGTTTCCGTAATCGCATGGAAAAAGTCTCCTGTAATCGAGGTCATACCCGCCAATAATAAATTTCCTAACGCATGACCTTTCAGCCCGTCTCCCGTTGTGAAACGATGCTGGAATAAAGCTTCCACCAGCGGCTCTACATCTGATAACGCAACAAGTACGTTACGAATGTCACCTGGGGGTGGGATTTCTAGCTCATCACGTAATCTACCTGAACTGCCACCATCATCAGCGATTGTAACAACTGCTGTAATATCAACTGGATATTGTTTTAATCCTCGTAATAAAACAGAGAGTCCCGTACCGCCTCCCATGATAACAATTTTAGGTTTTCTCTCTTTTTTCATCCCTTAATGGCCCTTTCTCTTCTCCACATCACGATGAGATACATGAACGCTATACTCTGGTTTCAAATGTTTCCCAAGGTATTCTGTAAGCGTAACAGAACGATGCTGTCCACCTGTACATCCAATTGCAATTACAAGTTGACTCTTGCCTTCTCTTTTATAATGAGGCAGCATGAAAGTAATAAGATCCGTCAATTTCTCTAAAAATTTATGTGTCTCATTAAATTTCAGCACATACGATGAAACTTCCTCATCTAATCCTGTTAATGGCTTCATATGTGGAATGTAGTATGGATTTGGTAAAAAACGAACATCAAATACTAAATCTGCATCAATTGGAATACCGTACTTAAATCCAAATGACATAACATTTACACGAAATGCTTGCTCAGTTTCAGTTGAAAACAGATGAACAATTTTTTCACGTAATTCTTTCGGTTTTAAATCAGATGTATCCAGTACAATATTCGCTCGTGCCTTCATATCAGTTAATAAGCTGCGCTCCATTTCGATTCCCTTTAACGGCAAACCAGTTGGTGCAAGTGGATGCGAACGTCTCGTTTCTTTATAACGAGTTACAAGCGTGCCATCTTTCGCATCTAAGAATAAAATATGAGGAATAATCCATGTACGTTCTGATAAATCATCAAGTGCTCCCCATAAATGTTCGAAAAACTCTCGGCCACGTAAATCAACGCCAAGTGCCACTTTATTCATTTTCCCTTTTGAATCCGCCATAAGCTCAATAAACTTTGGCAATAACATCGGTGGTAAATTATCTACACAGAAATATCCTAAATCTTCAAAACTTTGTAAAGCTACTGTCTTTCCAGCTCCAGACATTCCTGTAATAATTACCATTTTTATATCATTATTCTCTGTCATCGTATCCTCTCCTTGACGGTTTAACTCGGATCTAATCGATATGAAAGCAACTCAAAATCTGGGGTATATACAAATGTACCGTAGATTATGCCATTTCCCTTAATTAAATAATCAATAATGTGATAATCTCCTGGTGCCATTGCTAAATCATCAATTTTGTCAAATGTATGCCAACCAATGATGCCTTCTTCGCTCTCTAGTTTGTTTTCTCCTGCAAAATCTGTCGCTAAAAAGGAGAACATCATCCATTCAGAAACAACCTTATCACCTTCTTGGATGACAAAGGTGAAGACCCCTTTTAACGCTGGGTTCTTTAAATAAATCCCTGTTTCTTCACGATACTCGCGAACAACGGAATCTCTTACTGTCTCACCACGCTCCATTTTCCCGCCTGGTGCAACCCACCAATTTCGGCGAGGTTTTTGGAGTAAGAGTACTTCATTATCTCTAACTAACACACAGTTTGTCACTCTTTGCATGTTTCTTCACCTCAGCTACTTGCAGTAAATTTCTCACTGCATACTCATTTCATTATACTATCAAAAACAGTTTGCTACAACGAAGGAGCCAGTCCCCTTTCGCTAAGCACTGCTACTCAACAATTTTAAAAAAGCTTTCTATAACAAGCAATGTAAATGCCTAGACTTTCAATGAATAGCATGAAAAATCCCCTTAACGATTTTTATCGCCAAGGGGATTAAAGTACTTATTTCTTACCGAAATAAGTAACAATCGCGAATCCTAAAATAAAGGTAATAATTGAACTTATAATTGAAAATCCTCCAGTTGGAATACCAGGAAACACAATTACAATTGAGCCGATAACAAGTCCAATAATTGCCGCAAATGTCATACTTTTATAACGATCTAACAAGAAACTAATTCCTTTACTACTTACAACAAACCCTACCATAACCCCAGCACCGATAACTACGATTAAAGGTAAGTTCAGTGTAGTTAAAGCATTAATTGCTGTCGGATACACACCAATAATTAATAAAATAAATGATCCGCTAATTCCAGGAAGCAACATAGCCATACTAGCCATCCATCCTGCGAAAAATAAACCAATTGCATTTAAAATTGTTAACGTCGTAATTGGATCTGCTGCCTTATCCGGTTTAAAGAAAGCTGTGATCGCAACAAGAATTGCTGCAACGATTAGTAAAACAATGTGCTTACCCTTAAACGAAGACTTTGCATCAGCTTCTCTCATTAACATCGGTAATATACTAATAATTAAACCGAGGAAGAAAAATTGAGTCGGTTCATAATGATTTGCAAGTAAATATTTAATAACGTGGCTTAATGTTAAAAACGCTACTGCCACACCAGCTGCAAGGGGAATTAAAAATCCTAAATGTTTTTTCCATTCACGACTAAAAAATCCACTAATTGCCGCAAGTAATTGTTCATAAATCCCTAACACAACAGCGATTGTACCGCCGCTCACACCAGGAATTAAATCACTAACGCCCATACAAAATCCACGATATATATTACGCCATTCCATACTGAATAAATTCCTCATTTCTTATAGTGATTTTTTCCGTAAAGTCCAGTATATCAATAAGAAAGCTTATAATCCTAATATTTTTTGACAATACTTTGACATTTTCACAAAAAAAGAAGAAAGCTCCTATCGGTAGCTTTCTTCTCAAAAGGCATGTTATCCCTTATTTTTCTGATACAGTTTTTAGTTCTTCTAACAATTCTTCTACGTAATGTTGCGCACTTTGTGCTGCAATACTACCATCACCTGTTGCAGTTACAATTTGACGAAGCATTTTTTCGCGAACATCACCAGCTGCGAAAATACCAGGAACTTTCGTTTCCATACGCTCATTTGTTTCAAGGTAACCATTTTCATTTGTAATACCTAGTTCAACAAATGGTTTTGATAGTGGTAACATACCGATGTATACGAATACGCCGTCAGTTTTGACTTCTTTCTCTTCTCCACTGTTAACGTCTACAAGTGTTACGCTTCCTACTTTACCATTTGCATCGTTAATTTCTTTAATAGTGTGATTCCAAATGAAATCTACTTTCTCGTTTTGGAAAGCACGATCTTGTAAAATTTTCTGTGCACGAAGCGTGTCACGACGGTGAACAATTGTTACCTTTGATGCGAAGCGTGTTAAGAACACACCCTCTTCAACAGCGGAATCTCCGCCACCAATAACTACAAGTTCTTTTCCTTTAAAGAAAGCACCATCACATACTGCACAATATGATACACCGCGGCCGCCAAGTTCCGCTTCGCCTGGCACACCAATTTTTTTATACTCTGCACCGCTTGCAACGATAATTGCACGTGCTTTATATTCTTTTTTACCAGCAATAATTGTTTTGTATTCTTTACCATCGATGACTGCTTTCACATCACCGTATGCATATTCAGCACCAAATTTCTTCGCATGCTCGAACATTTTATTTGATAAGTCTGGTCCTAAAATAGACTCATAACCTGGGTAATTTTCTACATCTTCTGTGTTTGCCATTTGGCCACCTGGGATACCACGCTCAAGCATTAATGTGCTTAAATTTGCACGAGATGTATATACTGCAGCTGTCATACCAGCTGGTCCTGCACCAATAATAATGACATCATAAATTTTTTCTTCTGACACACTATTCACTCCTATTCATTCCTACTCAATTAAGTTACCCTCATTATACTGTTAGCATCATTTTTTTCCCAATGATTTGCTTACATTATGTGTGCGTACGCTTAACAGCCTGCACATACTTTCGAACAGTCGCTACAGATACATTATATACATCTCCGAGCTCCGACTGTGTCATCTTATTTCCTTGTTCGCTGCGTACGATATATTCAACCGCAGCTGACCAGCCGTATACATTGGTGAAAACTGCCCCAGATGTATATAAACGTATGAACGTACAGAACCAAAATTGTAAGCACTCTTCGATTAATTCATCATCTTTTTTCGTATAATTATATAAAGCATCCGCAATTCGCGCACACTGTTCAAATTGCTGTAAATCAGATGGAATGCTCTTATGGCTATTAAGTAAAAAGAAATACTTTGCAAGTTGCGATACGATTGGAACACCGTTCTTCGCCTGCGTTACATCAAAGAAGAATCCCACCTTCTCTGGCGTGGACAACTCATTCATTAAATATAAAGCTAGCATTTGTTCCTCTAGCGTCGCACTTTGCTGGAATGATTTTCGTAATTCTTCAAATAATACGTTTTGTCCTTCATCCGCTAAATTCAGCGCATTCCACGGTTCTTTCCCCTTTTTATCAGGGTGCAGTTCTACAACATGTTGCCACATTTTTTCAGCTACTTGCTGATCTTTCACCATATAAGCAGAATATGCAAACCAATAATAAAAACTAACGTCTCCCTCGTATCCTTGACGCTTTAATACTTTAAACCATTTATATGCAGGCTCAAAATGACCAATTGTGGCAAGTGTCGTTCCAAGTTTCAAACGATGCTCGAACGAAATTGGATATACTGAAACTAACTGAGCAGCTAACGCTTCTACTTGTTTATGCTCTCCAATTGAATATAGAAAAATAAGCGTGTTACACAGCGCATGTATATTACCAGGATTTTTCTCTAAAATCATTTCCGTTAACTTCAGCGCCTTATCTACATTACCAGATTGAAAATGTGCAATGGCTAAATTATTATGACCCGACCAAAATTCCGGATAATCTTTCGTAACAATTTCTAATGTAGCAATTGCTTCTTCCAATTGTCCGTTACGAATATAACGATTCGCTTCTTCCTGCATAACAATTAAATCATCTTCATCCTCAATCTCTTCCGCACCCATCGCTTCTTCTTCCATAATCTCAAGTAATTCTAATGTATCTTCTACAAATTCCTTCTCTTCTGCAACTTCTAAATAGCGATCCGCATACTTTTTCGCCTGCTGAAATAGCCCCATATATGCATAATTATTTGCAATAAAATAATAGCACTGTTCAAGTTCTGGATTAGATCTAACAAGCTTAAAGAAGATTTGATTCGACTCTTGATATTCACCAGCCTCAGATAATACTGTTGCTAATTGACATAAAATAAACGGCTCCTTCTCACTTTGTGCCGCTCTTCGAAAATATTTAATTGCATCTTGCAATTTTTGCCCTTTGTAAGCCCTCATCCCTTTTTTATAAAAGAAGTCCGCTAATTGATTAAAAGAGATAACTTGTCCGTTCTCCTTATATATTCCTTGATTTTTCCCCATATATCCTCCAGTTTTTTGTTTTCTTCGTTCACACATTCTTCTATCTATAAGTATAAACGATTCCGTAAAAAACAAAACAGTATATTATACTCAATTATTTCCTTTTTATTCATTAAAAAAGAAGAGAAATGTTACATTTTTGCTATCAACCTTCTCTAGCATCCATTTCTTCTTTCGTATAAATAACACGCATTGGATTTCCACCCACGAAAGCACCACTTGGGACATCTCTATGAACAAGTGTGCCAGCTGAAATAATCGCGCCATCCCCAATTTTTACACCTGGTAATATAGTCGTATTCGCTCCAATCATCACTTCATTTCCTATGATGATCTCTCCAAGTCGATATTCACGAATTAAATATTCATGTGCTAAAAGCGTTGTGTTATAGCCGACAATCGAATTCTCTCCCACAGTTATCTTTTCTGGGAACATAATGTCCGGCATTACCATAAGCGCAAATGATGTTTTCTTTCCGACTTTCATCCGTAAGAATGTGCGGTACAACCAATTCTTGACGGATAAAAATGGCGTGTAACGCGCAATTTGGATAATAATAAAGTTCTTCATTACCTTCCAAAAGGACACTGTTTTATACACATTCCATAATGAATTCTCTCCCGAAACAGGATAGCGCGTTGTCCGTCGCACTTAGCTCGCTCCTCTACTAAAGTAGGGAAATACGCCCCTACTAACTTACTTGGACCTTTATGACCGGTTCATATTAGACAAAATCGGTAGCAAATCACTCATTTTATCTAGCATAAAGTCCGGCTTGTACGCCTCTAAATACGCTCTACCTTTCAACGTCCATGAAACAGCAGCCGTTTTCGTACCAGCATTTTGTCCGCCAACAATATCATGATGGTTATCCCCAATCATCAATGCTTCTTCCGGTTTCGCCTCTAATAACTCAAGCGCTTTTTGAAGTGGCTCTGGATGTGGTTTCACATGCTCTACATCATCAATTGTCACGACAACATCAAAAAATTCATCAAGCTTTGACAGCTTTAATCCCATTTCAACGGTTTGTCTCGCTTTCGTTGTAACAATACCAACTTTATAGCCTTGCTTCTTCAACTCTTGAACTGTTTCATATACAGTTTCATATTCTTCCACTAATTCATCGTGATGCTCATGGTTAAATTGACGATAACATGTAATCATCTCTTCAACCTTGTTTTCATCAATCTTGCTGAAAGTATCATGTAAAGATGGACCAATGAATGGCAATACATCTTCACGCTTATATTGATTTGGATAATATGTATGTAACGTATGTAAAAAAGAAGAAATAATAAGTTCGTTTGTATTAATTAACGTTCCATCTAAATCAAATAACACTGTATTTATTCTCATTGCCTTAGTCCCTTCTCTTTCCTGAATATGAAAGAAGCAGCATCTCATAATAAGATGCTACTTTTCTCTAATTTTCCGAATATCTTTTATCAGCTTGCCCCATTTTTCGTCTCACAATAATGAAAATAATAGAAATAACAACAAGTCCAATTGACATTACTTGTGCGATACGAAGTGGTCCTAGCATTAAACTATCTGTACGTAAGCCTTCTACGAAGAAGCGCCCTACTGAATACCAAATTAAATATGTGAAGAATAATTCCCCGCGTCGTAAATTCACTTTTCGTAATGCAAGTAATAAAATGACACCTGCAAAATTCCATAGTGATTCATATAAAAACGTTGGGTGATAGTACACACCTTCAATATACATTTGATTAATAATGAAATCCGGTAAATGAAGACCCTCTAAAAACTGTCTCGTTACTTCATCACCATGTGCCTCTTGGTTCATAAAGTTTCCCCATCGGCCAATTGCTTGTCCTAGTAAAATACTTGGCGCTGCAATATCTGCTAACTTCCAGAATGAAAGTCCGCGTCGTTTCGCAAAAAGAATCCCTGTAATAACAGCCCCGATTAAACCACCATGAATCGCCAAGCCACCTTGACGAATATTAATAATTTGACTCGGGTTTTGCGCGTAATATTCCCATTCAAAAATAACGTAGTACATTCTCGCAAATAGAATAGCGATCGGTACTGCAATTAATACAAGGTCAACAAATGTATCTTTTGGAATACCTAGCCTTTCTCCCTCACGAGTTGCTAGCCAAAGACCTAATAGCACACCTGTACCGATAATAATCCCGTACCAATAAACAGGAAACGGTCCAAGTTGGATCGCTACGCGGTCAAGCTGTGGTACAGAACCTAACAGCATATGTATGACCTCCCTCTCCAAAGTTTACTCCTGATTTCCTAACTCAATCGCACTCATTAATCGTTCAGAGAACTGTTGTGCTGCATTGACTCCCATACGTTTCAAACGGAAGTTCATCGCTGCTACTTCAATAATAACAGCCAAGTTTCGACCAGGACGAACTGGAAGTGTAATCTTCGTAAGTTCTGTATCAATAATCTTCATCTTCTCTTCATCAAGACCTAAGCGATCATAATTTTTCTTTTGATCCCAAATTTCAAGATTAATAACAAGTGTAATACGCTTATAATTTCGCACTGCCCCTGCACCGAATAACGTCATAACGTTAATGATACCTAGACCACGAATTTCTAATAAATGCTCAATTAAATCTGGTGAGCTTCCTACTAATGTGTCTTCATCTTCTTGGCGAATTTCTACGCTATCATCCGCAACAAGGCGGTGACCACGTTTCACAAGTTCAAGGGCTGTCTCACTTTTACCGACACCACTTTGACCTGTAATTAAAACACCAACACCGTAAATATCTACTAGCACACCATGTACAGCTGTTGTTGGCGCTAACTTACCTTCTAAATAATTTGTTAAACGACTTGATAATCTTGTTGTCGTTTGAGAAGAACGTAATAAAGGCATACCCGATTCACGTGACGCTTGCAATAACTCATCTGGTACATCTTGATTACGAGTTACAATAATACACGGCGTCTCCTCAGTACAAAGCGCTTTCATTCTCTCTTGTTTTTGCTCTGTCGTTAGCGTGTCAAAGAACGTAAGCTCCGTTTTGCCAAGAAGCTGTACGCGATCAGCTGGATAATATGTAAAAAATCCTGCCATTTCAATTCCAGGTCGTGATAAATCACTTGTATCAATCGGACGATGAATTCCTTCTTCACCACTTATTAACTCCAATTGAAATTGTTCAATTAAATCTTTTGTCCTTACTTTCGGCATATGTATAAACCTCCACTCCGCTGCGGGTTCAGTCTCATTTGATGTAAAATTCCATTCTACCGGATATTGTACCATTTTTTTCTGGAAACAAGAAATACGGTTTCTAATAAATAGAAAAAAACATTTCATACACATCATGAAATGTTTTTCTTTTTGTCATTTTCTCTTTTTTTCATATAAAGGTTCCACAATTGCCTTTTCAATAATCATATTAAAAATTGAAATACAAATTGCCGCTACAATTGCTACACCGAATCCTGATATATTAAATGCATCTCCTAATAATGAATCTGCTATTTTTAACGTAATCGCATTAATAACAATTAAGAAGAACCCGAAAGTTACAACAGTAATCGGTAGCGTAATTAAAATTAAAAACGGTTTTACGAACACATTTAAAACAGCCAAGATAATACTCGCAATAATTGCAGTTTGTATATTCGCTACGTAAAACGCGTCTGGCGCAATCCCTTTTAAAAGTCCCGATACAGCGATTAACACAACGCTATTTACAAGAAGTGATACAATCCATCTCATTTTCTTACACATCCTTTTGACATATATATTTCATCATACGCTAATAGATAAGAAACGCAAGTATCATACAAATACTTATATCAACTTATTCTACTCCTCATGCTTGTATACCTACTAACATTTCCTCGCGAAATAAGGGCCACACCATCTATGTTCATGAGTTTTTACAAAAGTCCAAGTGAACGCCTTGTCTATAATATAGATATCCCCTTTATACATATCGTCCCTCTCACACAATATATCATCCATATGTAATAAGCTCGTATCTTTTATTAGCAATACATCATCACAATGTTGATAGAATATATAGCAATCCTTTTTCGCTTCATTATGAAACGCGTTCTCCGCTTCTTCACCCTCTATACACTTCTTTTTCTCATAACTAAATATGTGCCAAAGATACCCACATGCATACTTATCTCCATACAGGAAAATGTCTTCTTTTTCCTCATCACTTAAATGGTTTGCAAAGGTATCCTCCCAGCGCTTGCGAAAATATACACCCCAACTTTGAAACTCTCTTACCTTCATAGTTTTCTTTCGCAACACATCTAAAAACTCCATCTTCTCCCCCTATACAATAAAAACCGAGCGTCATTTCCACTCGGTTTTTATTACTAAACTTATTGCGATAACTCTACTTCTTTTATTTTCTCTTTCATTCTTGCTTTATCACGGACTAAAATCTCTTTTAAATACTTACCTGTATACGAGCGCTCTTCTTTCACTACTTGCTCTGGCGTTCCGGAAGCAACGATTTGTCCACCCTTGTCTCCGCCTTCTGGTCCAAGGTCAACGATATAATCAGCTGTTTTAATTACATCTAAGTTATGTTCAATTACAAGTACGGTTTCACCGCTCTCAACAAGACGTTGCAGAACTTCTAGAAGACGCGCGATATCATGTGCATGTAAACCAGTCGTTGGCTCGTCTAAAATGTATAACGTACGCCCAGTAGAACGACGGTGTAATTCAGAAGCTAGTTTCACGCGCTGCGCTTCACCACCAGATAATGTCGTAGCTGGCTGTCCTAATTTCATATAACCAAGCCCAACGTCTACAAGTGTTTGAAGTTTACGCTTAATTTTTGGGATATTAGCGAAGAACTCTACTCCATCTTCAATTGTCATCCCTAATACTTCAGAAATATTCTTATCTTTATACTTCACTTCTAACGTTTCGCGGTTATAACGTTTACCGTGACAAACTTCACACGGAACGTATACGTCTGGTAAGAAGTGCATTTCGATTTTAATAATTCCATCACCACGGCACGCTTCACAACGTCCACCTTTTACATTAAAGCTGAAACGTCCTTTTTGATATCCGCGCACTTTCGCTTCATTCGTTTGCGCAAACACATCACGAATATCATCGAATACACCTGTATACGTCGCTGGATTAGAGCGTGGTGTACGACCGATTGGCGATTGATCAATATCGATTACTTTATCTAAATGCTCAAGACCTTTAATCTCTTTATGAGTACCTGGCTTCGCTTTCGCTTTATATAGCTTTTGCGCTAACGATTTATATAGTACTTCGTTAATCATCGTACTTTTACCGGAACCAGATACACCCGTTACCGCTACAAACGTACCAAGCGGGAATGACATCTTTGCATTCTTTAAGTTATTCTCTTTTGCACCGACAATTTCCACTTTTCTTCCGTCACCTTTACGTCTTTCAAGTGGAACCGGAATAAACTCTTTACCGCTTAAATACTTACCTGTAAGCGAATTATCGTCTTGCATCACTTCAGCTGGTGTACCTGCTGACACAACTTGACCACCGTGAATACCTGCACCAGGTCCGATATCCAGTAAATAATCAGCTGCCATCATCGTGTCTTCATCATGCTCAACGACAATTAACGTATTCCCTAAATCGCGCATTTCTTGCAATGTGCGAATAAGACGATCGTTATCACGCTGGTGCAAACCGATAGAAGGCTCATCAAGAATGTAAAGTACGCCAGTCAGACGAGAACCGATTTGTGTCGCTAAACGAATACGCTGTGCCTCACCACCTGATAAAGTTCCTGCGGCACGACTTAACGTTAAATAATCTAAACCGACGTTCACTAAGAACCCAACACGCTCTTGGATTTCTCTTAAAATTAAATGAGCAATTTTTTGTTGCTTCTCCGTTAGCTCTACATTTGAGAAGAATTCCTGTACTTCTTGAACAGAATACTTCGTTACGTCAGCAATCGTTTTCTCACCAACGAAAACAGCTAAACTCTCTGGCTTTAAGCGTCCGCCTTTACACTTCGGACAAGCTTGCTCTGCCATATACTTTTCCATTTGCTCACGAATATAATCAGAACTCGTTTCACGATAACGACGTTCAATATTCGGAATAACACCTTCAAATAAAATCTCATTTTCCTTTACTTGACCAAATTCATTTACATAACGGAAATAAACTTTCTCTTCACCGCTTCCATACAACACTTTATCAAATAAATCCTTCGGTATATCTTTCACAGGCATATCCATATCAACGCCGTAATGATTACATACAGATTGTAAAAGCTGCGGGTAATATTGTGAGCTTGTCGGTTCCCAAGGCGCAATCGCATGTTCATTTAATGATAAATCCCAGTTCGGAATAACAAGTTCTAAATCTACCTCTAACTTTGAACCAAGTCCATCACAAGAAGGACATGCCCCGAATGGACTGTTGAATGAGAACATACGCGGCTCTAATTCTCCGATTGAAAAACCACAATGTGGGCAAGCATGATGTTCACTAAATAGAAGTTCCTCTTCTCCCATTACATCAATTAACACTCGTCCCCCGCCAAGTCTTAATGCACTTTCAAGAGAATCCGCAAGACGGCTTGCGATTCCTTCTTTTACAACAATACGATCAATTACAACTTCAATAGAATGCTTTTTATTTTTATCTAACGCAATATCTTCAGATACATCAAGCATTTCACCATCAACACGTACACGAACATATCCTTGCTTCTTAATGTCTTCAAGCACTTTCACATGTGCACCTTTACGCCCAGAAACGATAGGAGCTAACACTTGTAATTTCGTACGTTCAGGATATTCAAGTACACGGTCTACCATCTGCTCTACTGTTTGTGATGTAATTTCAATACCATGATTCGGACAAATTGGCGTACCAATTCGTGCGAATAGTAGACGTAAATAATCATAAATCTCCGTTACCGTTCCGACAGTTGAACGTGGATTACGACTCGTTGTTTTTTGATCTATTGAAATCGCTGGTGACAATCCTTCAATCGTATCTACATCCGGCTTATCCATTTGTCCTAAAAACTGGCGCGCATACGCAGATAACGATTCTACGTATCTGCGTTGTCCCTCTGCATAAATCGTATCAAATGCTAATGATGATTTCCCTGAACCAGACAATCCCGTCACAACAACAAGCTGATTTCTCGGAATGGTTACATCAATATTTTTTAAGTTATGTGCTCTAGCACCTTTTACAACAATAAAATCCTTGCTCATGCTCACTCTATTCACCCTTCCGCTTTTAATTCTAATAGTAAATCTCTTAATTCAGCTGCACGCTCGAAATCTAACGCTTTTGCTGCTTCTTTCATCTCTGCTTCCATCTTCGCAATTGTCTTTTCACGCTCTTTTTTCGTCATCTTCTTAGCTGGTGCCGCTTCATACATTTCCGGCTCTTCAGCAGCTGTCGTTGCACGGATAACATCACGCACGCCTTTTTGAATCGTTTTCGGCGTAATACCATGCTCTTTGTTGTAAGCTTCTTGTATCGTACGACGGCGCTGCGTTTCTTCAATCGCAATTCCCATCGATCTTGTTATACGATCTGCGTACATAATTACGCGGCCGTTTTCATTACGTGCTGCACGACCGATTGTTTGAATTAATGAACGCTCTGAACGCAAGAATCCTTCCTTATCAGCATCTAAAATAGCTACAAGTGATACTTCTGGAATATCTAATCCTTCTCGTAATAAGTTAATGCCAACAAGCACATCAAACTTACCAAGGCGAAGGTCACGGATAATTTCAATACGTTCTAACGTTTTAATTTCAGAGTGAAGATAGTTTACTTTAATTCCTACATCTTTTAAGTAATCCGTTAAATCCTCTGACATCTTCTTCGTTAAAGTCGTAATTAATACACGTTCATTTTTTGCAATGCGATCTTGAATTTCTCCTAATAAATCATCAATTTGTCCTTCAATTGGTCGTATATCAATTGGTGGATCTAAAAGTCCTGTTGGACGAATAATTTGTTCTATTACTTCTGGTGACTGCTCTAACTCGTAAGGTCCTGGCGTTGCCGAAACGTAAATAACTTGATTCGTTTTCTCTTCAAACTCATCAAACGTAAGCGGTCTATTATCTAAAGCTGATGGCAAACGGAATCCATGATCCACAAGTACTTGCTTACGTGCTTGGTCCCCGTTATACATCGCTCTTACTTGTGGCACGGATACGTGTGACTCATCCATAACGATTAAGAAATCTTCTGGGAAATAGTCTAATAACGTATACGGCGTTGCACCCGCTGGACGAAGCGTTAAATGACGGGAATAGTTTTCAATCCCTGAACAAAAGCCCATCTCGCGCATCATTTCTAAATCATAACGTGTACGTTGCTCTATACGCTGCGCTTCTAGCAACTTGCCATTATCATTTAATTCCTTTAAACGCTCTTCTAATTCTTTTTCGATATTTTCAATAGCGACCTTCATCTTTTCTTCACGTGTAACGAAGTGAGATGCCGGAAAGATTGCTACATGATCACGTTCTGCTAATACTTCACCTGTTAACGCATTTACTTCGCGAATACGATCAATTTCATCGCCGAAAAATTCAATTCGAATACAATGCTCATCAAGTGATGCTGGGAAGATTTCAACTACATCTCCGCGCACACGGAATGTACCACGCTTGAAATCAATATCATTACGTCCATACTGCACATCAACAAGCTCACGAAGCAATTGATTGCGGTCCTTTTCCATACCAACTCGAAGTGAAACAACTAACTCACGGTATTCTTCTGGAGAACCTAAACCATATATACACGAAACACTCGCAACAATAATTACATCATCCCGTTCAAATAGTGCAGATGTTGCTGAGTGACGCAATTTATCAATTTCATCATTAATCTGCGCATCTTTTTCAATGAACGTATCTGTTTGCGGCACATACGCTTCTGGCTGATAATAATCGTAATAACTAACAAAATATTCAACTGCATTATTCGGAAAGAAATCTTTCAGCTCACTATATAACTGTCCTGCTAACGTTTTATTATGAGCCATGACAAGTGTTGGCTTCTGCACTTCTTTAATGACATTTGAAATCGTAAATGTCTTACCCGTTCCTGTCGCTCCAAGCAACACTTGCTTTTTCTTTCCACTATTAATTCCCTCTACAAGCTTCTCTATAGCTACCGGCTGATCACCTTGCGGGGAATACGCTGAGATAATTTCAAATTGATGTTCCAAGTAAAATCCGACCTCCTCATAAAAATCTGTATTATTATTTTACCACGAACGCCCATAAAAAACCTAAAAAAACGAACAGATATTCGGTAAAATTTTCGACAATATATACATAGAAAAAGGAAGGAGTCAAAACTTCCTTCCTCTACTAACTCTATTTTTAGGTACATATAATAAATCATATCCATTGCGCCCATTTTCATTCACGCATTCTATTAACCTATAAGCCGTTTGTAATTCACGCTGCTCTTTAACAATCCTTTTACAGCTATCTTCATCTATATCTGTATGATTACCAGCAAATCGATCTTGCCTATTATCTAACATATGAATTATATCTGTCCCACTATACTCTAACGTTTGAAAAACCGGATCACCTTCATGTGTATAATGTACAATTCTTATTTTATCAACTTCCCCTTGTTCCACATTTAAAACGAACTTTTCAAATTTATCTAGATTGGAAATTCCTGCTTCCTTTACAATGACATCATTCTTCTTATCAATTGTAATGTTAGGTTGTGAGCATGCTACTAAACTAAAGAGAAATAGACATATAAAACCGCTTCTTTTTCCTATTGTCATCCTCTCCTATAACAATGATTTGTATACTAAAAAAGCTACTTTCCTCTACGAAAGTAGCTTCTCTCTCCCTTTCTCCTTCTTCGGGAAAAGAACATATGAAAATGAAATCGCTGTATCAATTAAAAATATAAGTGCCCACACTTGGCTCACTCGACTCGCAGTTTTATTTAAAACGATTCCTGACTCTAACCAATTGCCCCATTGTTCAAATGGAATAAACCCATAAGCGAAGAAAAAGAAAATATGCACAACAACGAATAAAACAAGGTGCAATCCCCAATTTTTTATTTCCTGCTTTGCATAGGCCATACCTGTTAATTCTACGTGCTCTTCCATAATTGGCGCTGGTTCATTCCGCCATTTCGCAACTAGCTTTTGCGCAAATATATCAAGCTTCTTCAAATCCTTTTTCCCGTAGAAAACTGCATACAATAAAATAATTACCGTAATGATTTGAAAGTTAGAGAACTTTCCTGTTTGATAATAGTCCACTACCCCTAAAGTTAAAATAAACACTTCATTTACGAGAAGTACAATCCCCATAATAAAGCTCGCCTTTTTCAAACGAAATCCGTAACGGAGTAAAAAGAAACCGATAGCCGATAACCAAAATACAATCTCTGCCCCAATTAAAAAGTACCAACGATATTCTGCGAGTATACTCATTTATCCCTCTCCTTCTCATCATATATACGAAAAGCTTCATCCATATATAATAAAAGTTCTTCTTCAATTGGATACATGCTCATTTTCTGTGAATCTTCCTTCGATTTTCTAACTTCCCATAACTTATCTAAAAACGCTTCGTCACCATTGGCCATTTCTAAACACTTCTGCATTAATTTCTTCGTTGCCCCTTGTACCTCATCACTCATGGCTTCTTTTCCGGCTTTCATAAAAGTTCGGAATTGCTTTAATAAATCTACCCATTCTAAAACATCCGGCTCTTCTTCACTCATATTTGGCAAGTTATGAAGCAATTTTTGTTCTTCCTTTGAAAATACTTCATTTTGAAATATTTCACGTATACGAGACGACTGTTTCGAAAGCTGAATCAGTTCAAACATAACTTTCCAATCAAGTTCCCCCTCCACATCTACCGAATAAACAACAGCTTGTAAAACACGCTCCATTCGATTGAATTTCTTTTGTTCTTCCTGTACAAACCGAAGTTGTTTTTCAAGAGAATCCTTTAAGTTAAGCTCACCTTTTACTAACATATTCGCAGACTCTTTTAATGAAAATCCCATTTCCTTTAAAAATAAAATTTGTTGCAGCAGTATTACGTCAGCTTCACTATATAAACGATGCCCACCTTCTGTTTTCCCGCTCGGCTTTAATAAATCTATTTGATCATAATAACGTAATGTACGTACTGTTACCCCTGTTTCTTTTGTCAATTGTTGTATTGAAATCACTACCATCACCTCTTCCATTTCATTATAAAAGATGACGTTACGTCACTTTCAAGCCTTTTGTAAAAAAATACAAAAAGCTGTTTATACTCTTTGTATAAACAGCTTTTACGGAAATAATCCTTTTTGTACAGCGCGCCCACAAAATAAAATAAGTGCTCCAACAACAACACTCGTTGCTGTTTTATGATAATGAGCGGAAACTAATAAATAATATGATAAACCTACAGTACCAAGCATAATACAAATGCTTGGCACTGGATAACGAGAGAAGTTCTGCATTCCCCAAAACAAAGCAAAAATAGCCGTAGCGACACATAATACCGGTAATCCCATCCCAGTTCCCCTTTTTTATCTATTCCTTGTTGCTAACACACTCGTCGATGCCATACTTATTAATAAACCAAAAATAGCAATATATAATAACTCATTTACATGTACTGCTTGCCTATCTAAATACTTATTTACACAAAGATACATAATGAACAAAAAAACGAAGCTTGTCATACTAATCGTAAAATATGACTTCACCTTATTCACAACTCGCTCATCTATCGACGGTACTCCCTCTTCTTTCAAACGCTTCTGTTCCCTATATTCCGAAATACCATACAAAATGACTAGTGCTACATTCGATATGAAGATTGTTCCCCACGAAATACTTAAAATCATTAAACTCGCATTTAAAATAAGACCTGCTAAAAATAAAGTGAAACTTTAATCAGTGGGGGTTTTCTTCATCCCCCACTGATTATTAGTTGAACCAATCGGACTTTTATGGGCAGTTGATCCCCCACCTAAATTCTTTGCTTTCACTGAATTTTGAGATGGGGGTCTTACTGCCCATTAAAGCGGGATAAACTTCCTATGAACCGTATAACATTTTGCTTACTCATACATGATCAGCCTCTTTTTGATTTCTATATTTCCACTTCGGCCAATAGTTCACAAGAAAATACACCCACTGCCCTAGTACAAATAAAACAAACGGCATACCAGCATTTCCATCAACAATTAAATTATATAAACTCCATATCGCTAAACTAATCGTAAAAAATAATCCTACATATTTAAACGCTTTATCTGACTGAAATCTCTCAAACTCATCTTGCATTTTTCATTCCTCCTATCGCTATGCTCGTTTTCCTATCATGACTCCTATGATGAGACTACCCGCAAATAAGGAACTACATATCATAAATATTTCTTGCACTGGTATAACAGCTCTGCCTATTGCTTTACTCGCAACAATATAAACAATAAGCAATAGAAATGCGAATACAAATGATACATTTACATATTTTTTTATATTTTCATTTACTCGCTCGTCTATATCTGGAAGTTCTTCTTTTCTGTACTTACGCTTTTTGTAATACGCATACACTATCAAAAATACAATTGCTAAAACGTTACTCACTACGAGCGGTAATATTGGTATATCCGGATTCATAATATGAACTACAATGTCTCCCAAAAACAATCCAAAAGTCGCACCGATCAATAACTTTTTAGTATCGTTCATTTTTTCTCCCCTTACTCTAGCGTAAATATTTCCTCCACCTTCACCCCAAAATATTTGGCGATTTTTAAGGATAACTCTAGACTCGGGTTATAATGATGGTTTTCAATCGCCACAATCGTCTGCCGCGTCACCTGCATCGCCTTTGCCATTTCAACTTGCGTTATATGATTTTGCTTTCTTAACTCTTTTATTGTATTTTTCACACCCATAGGATCCACCTTCGAAAGTAAAGATATCTTTACTTTAATTATAAATATTTTCCAGTTTCAAGTAAAGATATCTTTACAAACTTTAGAAAACATTTCACTGAACATCTACTCTAATAAAGTACAAGAGTAATTCAATTTACATCGGCAATTTTCCAAATATATCGACTTACCGACAAATACCGACATCTGTAGCACTATAATCATAAGAAAAAGCTGTTCCCAAATACCTTTGGGAACAGCTTCTCCGCCCTACTACATAAATCCTAACGCATATACAAGAACGTATCCAAGAATAGAAAGACAAACCGAGCCGATCAGCCCCGCCATGAATGCTTTACTTCCTAACTTACGGAACGTTTTAAACTCTACATTTAAACCAAGACCCGCCATCGCCATTGCAATAAGCATATAAGCAATGACAACAATGTATCCAGCAACAACTTCTGGTATAACCCCGAGCGAATGCACTGCACTCATCGCTAAAAATCCGAAGATGAACCACGGAATTGGAAGGTCGCGCCACGATTTTTTTTCCTCGCTTCCTTCACTCTTACCAAACCATAATCCAATTAAAATCGCTACTGGCACAAGCATTGCTACGCGCGTTAATTTCACGATAACTGCGATGTCTACAGCCGTACTTCCTCCCGGCGCCGCAGCTGCGATGACATGAGCGATTTCGTGCAGCGTCGCACCTGAGAATACACCGTAACCGTACGGTGAGAAGCCAAGCACTGGGTATAATAGCGTATAAATAAGTGTAAATATTGTACCTAAAATTGCAATAATCGCTGCGCCGACTGCCGTTTCCTCATCTTTCGCCTTCACTTGCGGCGCAATTGCCACGACCGCAGCCGCGCCGCAAATTGCAGTTCCGCACGCTGTTAAAATTCCTAGCTTCTTCTCTACTTTAAATACTTTCGTTAGTCCATATACAACGAAAATCGTAAATGTAATAACAACCGCTGCGATGACCAATACTTTCGGCCCTGCCTTCGCAATATCAACAAGATTTAATCGCATTCCAAGTAAGATAATCCCGAAGCGAAGTAACTTCTTACTCGCAAAGTTCGTTCCAGCTATCGCTTCTTGCGGGACTCCAATTGCCGCACGCCAAACCATCCCAATTAGAATAGCAATTACTAATTGTCCCATAATATTTAAAAACGGAAGCTCTGCTAAATATTTCGCAGCAATTGCGATTAATAGTGTAATCCCAATTCCTTGCGAAAATCCAAAGCCCTTCTTCTTTTGTATAACAAGTGTTTGTTCCATTTTGAACCACTCCAATAATCGTATTGGAACATGCATGTTCTTTCTACTTACATTATAAGAGAGTTTCTATAATAAGTTTAATATCAATATTGAATCTCTATCATCAGAAATACTTATGATAAGATGAAAGAAAAACGAAAGGAGACCATTACATGAACGTAGACATTTTAAAAATTTTTGTTACTGTCGTTGAACAGAAGCACTTCTCCCGTGCAGCAGAATTATTAAACCTTTCACAACCTGGCGTAAGTATGCATATACGCAACTTAGAAAACGAATTTGGCACTACACTTATTCAGCGCTCTCCGAAGCACGTTCAAGTGACGGAGGCTGGAAACATATTATATATACATGCAAAGCAAATGCTCTCTCTTTATGAAGAGGCTAAGCAAGAAATTAACGAGCTACATAACGTTGTAACAGGAACTCTTCGCATCGGTGCTAGTTTTACAATTGGCGAATACTTACTTCCAAAAATACTGGCTAACTACGCGAATGAAAATCCACACGTCGAAGTTCATACCTTTATCTCAAATACAGAAGACGTTTTGCAAAGCCTTCGCTCTAATCAAATTGATATCGGCTTAGTGGAAGGGCAAGTCGTATACGCCGACGTTGACGTTGAAACGTTTATGCAAGATGAAATGAAGCTCGTCGTCCCGCCAAATCATCCACTACTCCGCACAAATGAAATAAATGAAAGCACACTCCAAGATCAAGTATGGGTATTAAGAGAAAGTGGTTCTGGTACACGCGCTTATAGCGACCGCTTTATTCATCAACACCATTTAAAACTGAAGCGCTTCTTTACGTTCAGTAGTATCCAAAGCGTGAAGGAAGCAGTTAGTGCCGGGCTTGGCATCGCTATCCTTTCTGATTGGACTGTACGGAAAGAGTTACTGGCAAAAGAGCTATTCCACGTTGAAGTTCCAAATGAACAACTCATCCGTCCATTCTCCATCGTGCGTGGCAAATATTTTATTCCGTCTAAAGCTATTCAAGTGTTTTTAAATCATGTAGATTCCTTTGCGAAAAAACAGAGTTGACCTTCACATTAGTGTGAAGGTTTACAATACATGTAAAAGGAGTGAAACACATTGCGAATTGGAGAGTTATCAAAAGAAACTGGCGTTAGCGAAAGGTCACTAAGACATTATGAAGAGAAGGGGTTACTCCCTTCGAAACGCCTCGCAAATGGCTACCGTGATTTTGATGAAAGTGCCATCGAAAAAGTGGAGCTTATTCAAATGTACTTACAAATTGGCTTAAATTTAGAAGAAACGGCAAAAATGCTGCGCTGCCTTGAAATTGAACCGCATCTGTACGAAAATCCTTGCAGCAGTATCCTTACGCTTTATGAAGATAAACTTAATGAAGTAACAAAGCAGATTTCACTACTTTCCAGCATTCAAACAAATTTGCAAAAACACGTTTCACTCCTAAAACAAGCAAAAGAAAAGAGATGATTACATGTTTGTTATACATGGCAGTTCAAGACAAAACGGAAATACAGAAGCTTTAACACATACGATGATCGATGGAATTGAAACAGAACAAATTTACTTGCGAGACCATACAATCCATCCTATTACAGACCAACGTCATGACGCAGAAGGATTCCAACCTGTACATGATGACTACGAGCAGTTAATTGAACGTATGTTAGAGCACGACACGATTATCTTTGCTACACCGCTATATTGGTACGGAATGAGCGGACATATGAAAAACTTCGTTGATCGCTGGTCACAAAGTTTGCGTGATACATCCCTTCATTTCAAAGAAAAAATGAAAGACAAAAAAATGTACGTTGTCATCGTTGGCGGAGACAATCCTAAACTGAAAGCATTACCGCTTATCTCCCAGTTCCAATACATCTTTGATTTTGTTGGTTCATCATTTGAAGATTATATTATTGGGGACGCAAATGGATTAGATGAAATCAAAAACGATGCTCAGGCGCTGGCAAAAGCACAATTGTATAATAACGAATTCAAAAATCATAAACAGAAATAAGTTTGACAAACCATTTTGTATACGCATACAATAAAAGTAATATTATGAAAGGAAGGTACTTTGACCAATGAAGTTCTAATTCTCTTATTTATTTCATCCATCACAAATAGTGAACAAAAAATGATGAAAACTAGCAGAGGATTAGTCTGTCCATTTGTCGATACTTTCTTTCGAAACGATCATGTAAAAAAATCGTTTATTTATGTACGATTTTTTACATGCAAGGGCGACGTCTATCCTCTCTAGTGAAACTAGGGAGGTTTTTTTATGACCATTTTATTCGCACGTAATATTGAAAAAAGCTTTGGTGATCGCACACTATTTACGTTACCGTCACTGGAAATTCAAGCACAGGATCGCATAGGAATTGTTGGAGTCAACGGTGCTGGTAAATCTACGTTATTACAAATATTAAGTAAAGAAATAGAAGCTGACACTGGCATAGTAACTCATCATAGTTCTATCAGCATCATTCCTCAGCTTAGTGAGGAACTACCGGAAACCACTTCTTCTCTCGCAAAAGGAAAATGGAGTATTTCAAATGTTACAGATGCAATGAGCGGTGGTGAACGAATGCGTCTAAAGATTGCCCATGCTCTCGAGCAAGATGCAGGCATTTTATTCGCTGATGAACCAACAAGTCACTTAGATATGATCGGTACAGAGCAATTAGAAAAAGCACTTTTATCTTATAAAGGGGCACTTGTTTTAATATCGCACGATCGTGAATTTCTAGATAATATATGTACTAAAATTATTGAAATTGAAGACAGTACGATTCAAGAGTATAAAGGGAATTATTCCAACTATCGAAAACAAAAAGAACGTGAACGAATACAAAAACAAGCAGAGTATGAGCAATATGTACAAGAAAAAAATCGTTTAGAGCAGTCCATTTTACAAAGAAAGCAACGCGCTTCTAACATGACAAAAATTCCGACACGGTTCAGCTCATCTGAATCTAAACTGTATAAATTAAGTGGGGCTCACGGCCAAGAACAGGTTAGCAAAGTAGCAAAAGCACTGGAAACACGTCTCGAAAAACTAGAAAAGAAAGAAAAACCAAAAGATCTTTCTCAAGCTCAGTTTGACGTGCAATACCATGCACCCATTCATAGTAAAACGGTTATACAGTTCAATAAAGCAACAAAGAAAATAGGTGACCGCACACTATTTAAAAATATGAATGGAACTATTGCTCCTGGTGCAAAACTTGCTATTTTAGGTGCAAACGGAAGCGGCAAAACCACTTTGTTCAACATGCTTCTCGCAAATGAGCGTGGCATGCAGCTTTCGAAAAGTTGTAAAATTGGATACTTCGAACAAACACTATCTATTTTAAAAACAGATAAAACCATTTTAGAAAACGTTCTAGAAGAAACAAATTATACAGAATCGTTCGTTCGCACAATACTCGCCCGGCTTCTATTCCGCCGTGAAGATGTTCATAAACCTGTGCACGTCTTAAGTGGCGGCGAACGAATGAAGGTTGCGCTCGCAAAAGTATTTTTAGGAAACTATAATATGCTTCTTCTCGATGAACCGACAAACTATTTGGACTTAGCGACGCAAGAAGAATTAGAAAGCATGTTACAAGAATACCCGGGTACAATACTTTTCATTAGCCATGACCGTGCCTTTATTCGCTCTGTTGCAGACCATATTCTACAAGTAGATGAGAGTGAACCAAAAGTATTCCACGGTAATTACGAGCAATACATAAAAAGAACAACCGGGGATTCTGTAAACATTACTGAACAAGAATTACTACGATTACAAACAAAGTTAACAGAAATCATCGGCCGAATTTCCATACAAAATCATCATGATGACATCGCATCTCTCGAACAAGAATATGAAACATTATTAGTTCAAATCCGGAAGTGTAAGGAAGCTCTCTAATGTCTTCCCTATATATCGACAAGGCCTTCCGCATTTCCCAAGAAATATTGGAACTTCGACATAGAGTAGCATCAATAAAAGTAAAAAGCCGTGCATCAGCACGGCTTTTTACTTTAAATACGGACAGCAGTTCCGCTCACTGCAACCATTAGCATCCCTTCGCGAACTACTTCGTAATCCACGTCGATACCAACAATTGCATTCGCATTTTTTTGTCTTGCGAAAGTTTTCATCTCTTCCATTGCAATGTCGCGTGCTTCTTTTAATTTACTTTCATAAGCACCTGCACGACCACCGACAACATCACGAACAGAGGCGAAAAGGTCACGAACGATATTCGCACCCATAATCGCTTCTCCATTCACGATATCGATATACTCAATAATTTCTTTCCCTTGAATTGTAGACGTTGTTGTTACAATCATACTTTATAGCCTCCCATATAAGATGTTCATCTACTTATATGATGTGCTAATTCAGTAGAAATTATATTTACGAACTGAACTGTGCTTCGTATAACCTGCTGTATCCTCCGCCTTGTTCAATTAATTCATTATGTGAACCTTGTTCTGCAATACCATCTTTATTTACAACCACGATACGATCCGCATTTTTTATCGTTGCAAGTCTATGAGCGATAACTAATGTTGTACGGCCGACAGATAGTTCAGCAAGTGATTTTTGAATCGCTAGTTCCGTCTCTGTATCTAATGCAGAAGTCGCTTCATCTAATATTAAAATTGGCGGGTTTTTCAAGAACATACGAGCAATCGCTAGACGCTGCTTCTGTCCTCCTGAAAGTTTCACGCCGCGCTCACCGATAACAGTATCTAAACCGTCTGGTTGTGAGTAAATTAAGTCTTCTAACTGCGCACGTTTTACTGCCTGCCAAATTTCAGCTTCTGACGCCTTTAAATTTCCGTAAGCAATATTTTCACGAATCGTTCCTGAGAATAAGAACACATCTTGCTGCACAATTCCAATTTGCTTACGAAGTGAAGATAACGTCATATCTTTCGTATCAATACCATCAATTTGGATTGAACCAGACGATTGTTCATAAAAACGTGGAAGTAAACTACATAAAGTTGTTTTTCCAGCTCCTGATGGTCCAACGAACGCAACTGTTTCACCTGCATGTATTTTCAAACTAATATCATTTAAAATCGGTTCTTTATTTTCATATCCAAATGTAATGTTGCTATATTGAATATCACCATGTACATGTTTAACTTCCATCGCATCTTTAGAGTCTACAATGTCTGGCTCTGTTTCAAGAAGCTCTACATATCTCTTAAAACCAGCGATCCCTTTCGGATAGCTTTCGATTACTGCATTGATTTTTTCAATTGGGCGGAAGAAAATATTCGTTAATAAAACGAATCCGATAAATCCACCGTATGTTAATTCACCTTGTAGAACAAACCATGTACCACATATTAAGACGAAAAGCGTTACGAGACGCATGAGCATATAACTAATTGACGAATTTAACGCCATAATTTTATACGCCATTAATTTCGTTGTACGGAAACGAGCGTTGTTAACAGCAAATTGCTCTTTCTCAAACTTTTCATTTCCGAATGCTTGTACAACCCGGATACCGCCAACGTTGTTCTCAATACATGCATTGAAATCAGCAACATCTGAGAATAAACGTCTAAACGTACCTGTCATTTTTTTGTTGAAGTAAAGCGCTAACCATAATAAGAATGGAATAACGAAGAACGTTAATAACGCTAGCTTCCAGTTGATCATCATCATAAATGAGAATGCCCCGACTAAAGTCATAACAGCGATAAATAAATCTTCTGGCCCGTGGTGAGCAATTTCCCCAATTTCCATTAAGTCGTTTGTAAGACGTGAAATTAAATGACCTGTTTTATTATTGTCAAAAAATCTGAATGATAGCTTTTGAATGTGATCAAATAATTTCTGCCTCATATCCGTTTCAATGTTAACCCCAAGCATATGCCCCCAATATGTAACGACATATTGTAAGCCTGCATTTAAAATATACACTGCAAGTAAACCGAAACAAGCCCATAAAATAAGCGTCCAGTTTTGTCCTGGCAATAACTTATCAATAAATTGATTTACGATAAGCGGGAAGCCAAGTTCTAGTAACCCTGCGACAACTGCGCAAGAAAAGTCGAGTATAAATAAACCTTTATACGGTTTATAGTAAGAAAAAAATTTACGTAGCATATCTTCCCTCCATTTTCCAAAATTAAAAAGACTCCCTAAATGATAACCATTATCAAATAATTATTCAAGTTATTCGTCTATGAAACTTCAAAATTCAAAATAAGGTTTGCGATAGTTGTCGTTTTTTTCCGGAAAGTCGATATATTGGAATAATCGCCGATATAAATTTCATTTACTACTAACCCCGCCCACCCAACAACAAAAAGGGTATCACCACAAGGTGATACCCTTTCTTCTATTACATCGCTTCTGAATCCCATTCATGCTCCTGCTGAACAAACACAACACCTAATTCGTGATGTCCTCCGGCGTATAATGCCGTTTGAGCAAGGCGAAGCTCTCCATTTGTATCTAATACTTCTAACTTGCAAAATGCTCCTGTCGTCTTCGTTTGAAGCGCATCATAAAATTCCTCAGCACTTCTTGGAATGACTCCATTTACTTTCGTAATCACTTCTCCAGGCAGCAAATTCAGTTCTGCCCCAATTGTATTCGGGATTGTATCTAATACAACAAGTCCATCATTACGTGCAGCGAAATACGCCGGTCTTGTTTCATCCGCAATTTTTTCTTGCATGGAAATCGTGAAACGTCCAAGCATTGCAACTCCCATCGCGATAATCGCAAGTACATGCCACCAATAACTTGCGATTCCTAAAACAAGCACAAGTCCTGCTAATCCGTACACACGTCTTCCTGTAAATAATAAAGCTTCCGTTGGCTCATAACTTCTAATCCTTCTCATAAATCCAATTAAAAATGGAACGAGGAATAGAGAATATGTATCTGAACCTATTGAAACGACAGGCCACCATGAAATAAATTGTGTTACCGCATCACCTGGTACAAGAATAAAAATAGGAACGATCCATAAACGCTTTGATTCGTGTAAACCAATCTTTAATCCGCGCTTACCCTTCCTAATCTTCGGCGTCGAATATCCTACTGCATTTTTAGAAATCAACAAGCCCTCTACAACGAGCATGACGCCTAGTAAAATAGCAAGAGATACAATCGTATTCTCTTCACCCTCTCCAAGCTGTAAGAAGGAAACTGGTAGCTTAGAAGATAATAGAACGCATACAATCGCGATACTAAGCGTATAAGCCGCTGATAAATATCGATACATAGCAGTTAATCCAAATAGAAACGTCCATAATAAGATGACCCATAAGCTTGCTTTGGAAACAACAAGTCCAAGTCCAATCGTAATAATAGATACGATTAATCCGTATTTAACTCCTGCGAATAGAGATGTTCGCAGTTCAAACCAAATATCATAAACTTTAAAGGAAAAATCCTTTCGTTCACGTAACATACGTAAGTATCCAACGAAGATACTACTTATTAAAAATACATAGACAGCAGGGTGTAAGAAAAAACGTCCAACTGCCCGCATTATTTCAAAAATCCATGCCTCCACGAACCCATTCACCACCATTTATATCATTCTTTCTTTTTATATTATCATAACTGGACAACCGTTTGTTTAACACAAAAAAATACAGGCAGCAAACTGCCTGTATTTCTTTTTATCCCACTTTATTTCGCTATTAATTTTAATGCGGACTGTAATTGTAAATCATTTTCTCCAGAACGGATTTTTTCAATAATTTTAGTTTGAATCGCCTCAGCTGTCTTTTTATCCAGCTGCCCTGTCGCTTCCATCTCATTCGCATTTTGGAATGCTTTCAGCGCTGATTCTGTCTCTTTACTAAAGTATCCATCTTCACGCCCCGGTACATATCCTAGGCTCTTAAGCATTTCTTGCGCGTGTTTTACTTGCACATCATTTGAATTGTATGAAAGTGTTTTTTCAATTTGAATTGGTGTCGCATGATAATAATCTGGTTGCTTCACTTCTACTGTTGGCGCGATTCCTTTTTTATGAATCCAGTTTCCATCCGGTGTTAACCATTTAAACATCGTTAATTTAATGTTGCTGCCATCTTTAAATGGAACGGCTTGCTGCACAGTGCCTTTACCAAACGTTTTTTCACCAATTAAATCGTATCCTTCTCCCTCTTTTAGCGCACCCGCTAAAATCTCTGAAGCAGAAGCACTTCCGTTATCAATTAATACTGAAATTGGATATGGCTTTCTCTCTTTCAGTTCCGTAGAGAATTTCTTTTTCTCACCATTTCGTTGCTCTACTTGTAGCATTGGCTTTTTATCCGTCATAATTTCCCCTAGTATCTCTTCTACACTATTTAAGTAGCCACCAGGATTACCACGCACGTCAATAACTAAGCCTTTGATATTTTTCTTCTCTAACTCTTTTAACTGATCCTTAAATTCTTTCGCCGTATTTTCAGCAAAAGAAGTGATTTGCATATAACCGATATCTTTTCCGCTCTCTTGTTTCACAGAACTAAACACTGTGAAGATTGGAATTTTTTCACGCTTAATTTTAAATACAATCGGATCAGCTACTCCTGCACGCTTAATTTCAATCGCGACAGTCGTACCTTTTTTACCACGAATCTTTAATACTGCTTCTTCTCGTGATAAATCTTTCACACTATTTCCATCCACAGATAAAATTTGGTCATTCGGTTTAATTCCAATCTTTTCTGCCGGTGAGCCTTTAATTGGAGATACGATAATAAGCTTACCGTCCGTTTTGTTCACCTCAGCCCCAATCCCCTCTAGCTCAGGATCAAGTGATTCACTAAACTGTTTAGCCGTTTCTTTATCCATATACGTGGAATAAGGGTCCTTCAGCGTAGACAACATACCTTGTATTGCACCTTCGACTAACTTGTCATCCTTCACGTCTTCCACATAACGTGAATCAATTAGTGCATACGCCTCATTAATTTTTGCCAAATTCCCTTGCGCGGTGCTAGCGTTTCCACTCGAAATTGTTTGCGTTACTTCTGCTGGGTTAACCCCAAATAAAGACATACCTGCAAACATTCCGCCAGCACCAATTAAAAATGCAACAACCATTCCAATAATTGCAACTCTACGTTTCAATGCGGAATTCCCCTTTCCAAAACACACAGGTGGTGTAGCAAAAGGCATCACACAGTGTGTGATGCCTTTACCTATTTCTACTATATGATAAGCTTGTACGAATTATGTTTGCAACTTTTTATACTTTTAAGAAGCGACGAATTGACATTACACTTCCCCACATACCGATTAAAGCCCCGATTAACACTAATAAACCAGCTAATTGGAACACGAAAGGACTGTATGGTAGAAGTTCGAAAATTGTTCCGCCAAGTTTTTCGTTAAACACACTTTGTAGTGAATTATACGTAACTAGAATTAAGCCAATTGGAATAATTGATCCTAATACTCCTAAGAATAATCCCTCTAATAAGAACGGCCAACGAATAAACCAGTTTGTTGCACCTACCAGTTTCATAATTTCGATTTCTGTACTACGAGCATAAATTGTAATTTTAATTGTATTAGAGATTAAGAACATCGCTGTGAATAAAAGACCTGCAATTAACGCAATACCGATATTACGTCCTGTTTTTACAGTATCAAATAATTTTTCAACTTGCCCTTTACCATATTGAACATTACTTACAAACTGCATTTTCTCAATCTTTTTCGCGATTGTCGCTGTATCTGTTGGTTCTTTTGCTTTTACAACGAATACGTTTTTAAGTGGGTTATCTTGTTCAAATAACTCAAACGTTTTTCCGCTATCACCTAAGCTTTTAATTAAGCGTTTTAGCTCTTCTTCTTTAGAAGAATATTTAATAGATTCTACTTTTGCAATCTTACTCATATCATCTTCTAATTTCTTTTGATCAGCTTCTTTTGCTGCTGGATCAATGTGTACACGAATTTCTACATCTTGCTCTACTTTCGTCGCAAAATGGTTCATATTCATTATCGCTGTTAAAAAGACACCTACAAGTAATAATGTAACTGTTACTGCACTAACAGACGCAAACGTCATCCATCCGTTACGTGATAGATTCTTTACACCTTCTCGCAAATGTCGACTAAGGGTCTTAGCCTTCATATCCGTATCCTCCCTCAATCTCATCTCGAACAATTTTTCCGCCTTCAATCGCGATTACACGATGACGGATTGTATTTACGATATCTGCGTTATGTGTCGCCATAACGATCGTTGTACCGCGTTCATTGATGCGTGTGAAAATCTTCATAATATCAAGAGCTGTTTCAATATCTAAGTTACCTGTTGGCTCATCGGCAATTACAACCTTTGGTCTATTAACAATTGCTCTCGCAATCGCAACACGTTGCTGCTCTCCGCCTGAAAGTTCACTTGGAAGTGCGTCTGCACGATCTTCAAGACCTACAAGACCTAAAACTTCTGTTACACGCTCACGAATAGCTTCTTTTTCTTCTTCAATTACCTCTAAGGCAAACGCAACATTCTCATATACCGTTAACTTAGGTAGCAATTTAAAATCTTGGAAAATTACGCCTAATTGACGACGGAAATATGGAACATCTCTTTCTGCTAATGTTTCAATAACAAGTCCATTTACATTAATTGATCCTGTAGATGGCTTCTCTTCACGATACATCATTTTAATAAATGTAGATTTCCCGGCTCCACTCGGTCCAACTACGTATACAAACTCGCCTTGTTTAATGTTAACTGTGAGACCAGCAATGGCTTTCATACCATTCGGGTACTCCTTATAAACATTCGTCATTTTTATCATTATTTATCACCCAATACTTAATGATTTTTTTTCGAAATACTTTTCTGTACATCTAAAAATAAAAGATAACCTTTTATTCTCGCTTAACCACTCTTGTTGAAGGTAGTTTACTTACAATCTTTTATAAGCAATACTACTATGTAATATATTTCAGCAAAATTCTACAAACCCCATTGTAACATCAAACGGTTTCCAGTTCGGATACAATTTTGTTACAGTTATGTTACACTCCAAAAAAAGGAAACGAGCTGTCATAATTCTTATCCAAAATCATTTTGGGATAAGATTATGTAATCAACTCGTCCAGTTTACCCTTTTTATTTATGTTCAGCTAACCACTCAGCTACTTTTTTCGCATCCTCACCTTGAATAATTCCTGGTGACATGGAACCGCGACCTTTTTCAATAATCTTTTCAATCTCTGCTGCATCATATTTCTGTCCCACTTTTCGTAAATCTGGTCCAGTTGCTCCCGATAAATCTTTCGCATGACAGCCTATACAACTTTTTTGGTAAATTTGCTCTGCGCTATCCGTGCTTGCAGATTGTTTCGAAGGCTTACTCTCTTCTTTATTTCCACATGCTCCTAAAGCAAAAACGACTGATGTTCCTAGCGCAATAGCCAACAATTTCTTTTTCACTTCTATCGCTCCCCATTGTTGATATTCTTTTCATTCCTAACACACTCATTTTCATTATAAGCATTATCTTTATATAGAAAAACTAAGGTATATTTCATATTTTTCAAAAATACAGTAAGAACCCTGATAATATAAAGCTTTCATAAGTTGTTTCAATTCTGTGAACAACGTAAAAACTTCTACAAAGAATTCTTTTTGAACAGAAAATCAGAAAAGTTCTGTTAAAGTCTTACTCTATTGCCGCTCTGTTTTACTATTCTCTTCTTTTTACAAAACAATATACAACATTATATGCTACATATAATCCCATCAAAAAGAGAAGTTGTCGTTTCCAACTTCTCTTCCTCTTTACTTCATTTATAGAAATAAAATCAAATTCTTTATATCCTCGATTATCCTCAGCATACGCCGACAACTTTGTTGGCTTTTTTCGCTTACCCCGCATTAACGGGCAGTAAGATCCCCAACTCAAAATTCAGCGAAAGCAAAGAAGTTATGTGCGGAATCAACTGCCCGTAAAAGCCCGATTGGTGAGGGCTGATAATCAGTGGGGATGCCCCCCACTGATTAAAGTTTCACTTTATTAGATGCGAGAACGTAAGTAAGCATCAATAAATGGATCAATTTCTCCATCCATAACTGCTTGCACGTTACCAACCTCTGTATTTGTGCGGTGGTCTTTCACAAGAGAATATGGGTGGAATACGTAAGAACGAATTTGGCTACCCCATCCGATTTCTTTTTGTTCACCGCGAATTTCATCTAATTCTGCTTGTTGCTCTTCTAATTTCTTTTGGTATAATTTCGCTTTTAACATTTTCATCGCGTGCTCACGGTTTTTAATCTGTGAACGCTCTGACTGACATGTTACAACTGTGTTTGTAGGTGTATGTGTAATACGAACTGCTGAGTCTGTCGTATTAATATGCTGTCCACCTGCGCCACTTGCACGGTACGTATCAATTTTTAAGTCCTCTGAACGTATTTCAATTTCAACTTCATCATTGAACTCAGGTACAACTTCACAAGATACGAACGATGTATGACGACGGCCTGAAGAATCGAAGGGTGAAATACGCACAAGACGATGTACACCTTTCTCTGCTTTCAAGTAACCGTAAGCGTTATGACCTTTAATTAATAAAGTAACACTCTTAATACCAGCTTCATCACCTGGTAAGTAGTCAACCGTTTCTACTTTAAATCCACGTTTTTCAGCCCAACGTGTGTACATACGTAGTAGCATAGAACCCCAGTCTTGCGACTCTGTTCCACCTGCACCTGGGTGTAATTCTAAAATAGCGTTATTTTTATCATAAGGATCACTTAGTAGTAACTGAAGCTCATACTCATTCATTTCTTGAATTAAGCCTTTCACTTCTGATTCAAGCTCCTCATGTAAATCTTCATCATACTCTTCTTTTAAAAGTTCATGCGTGATTTCTAAATTTTCGAATGTCTCATCTAACTGACGGAACTTTCCAACCATCTCTTTCAGTGCATTAGCTTCGTTAATTACAACTTGTGCGCCTTGTTGGTCATCCCAAAATCCTGCACCCATCATTGTCTCTTCTAATTCTGCAATTTGTTTTTCCTTAGTAGGAAGGTCAAAGAGACCCCCTAAAAGCCGCTAATCTCTTAGCCATTTTTTCTAATTCTTGTCTAATTTCTACTAATTCCATTTCCTTCACCTCTATGTAATTGCTGTTACTTTCGTATGAAAACAAGGGAAACTCTCTCCACTTACTAGGGAGAGAGTTTAATCCTTTTTATTATAATTTGCAAAACAAGCTGAATTCAGCAGCCGCATTTTTTATTAGCTTACAATGCCACAGCAGTTTTTATATTTCTTGCCACTACCACATTTGCATAAATCGTTGCGGCCTACTTGGTCACCTTTTACAACTGGTTTTTTCTTTGCCTCTTCCCCATCACTAGACGGATGAACAGCTTCACCTTGGACAACTTCTTGACGCTCTAAGTTTTGTTCAATTTCAGCTTTCATAATGTAACGAGAGATTTCCTCTTCAATAGAAGCAATCATTGACTCGAACATTGCGAATCCTTCCATTTGATACTCACGAAGTGGATCAATTTGACCGTAAGCACGTAAATGAATACCTTCACGAAGGTGATCCATCGCATCAATATGCTCTGTCCATTTCGTATCTACTACACGGAATACAACAACTTTTTCGAACTCACGCATTTGCTCTTCTGGCAGAAGCTTTTCTTTGTCGTTGTAACGCGCTATTAATTTCGCGATAATTGGCTCGCTCATTTCCTCTGGAGCAAGACGACGTAACTCTTCTTCTTTTACATCGCCTTCTTGCAGAAGGTTTGTATTTAAGTAGTCAAGAAGACCTTTAATGTTCCAATCTTCTTCAATTTCCTCTTGTGTATGAAGCGCAACAGCACGTTCTACTGTAGATTTCATCATACCTTCAATAATACTGCGTAAGTTCTCAGAATCCATTACTTCTTGACGCTGTTTGTAAATAACTTCACGTTGCTGACGAAGTACATCATCGTACTGCAATAACTGCTTACGTGCATCATAGTTATTTCCTTCTACACGTTTTTGTGCAGATTCTACCGCACGAGAAACCATTTTACTTTCGATTGGCTGTGAATCATCCATACCAAGACGATCCATCATCGCTTTCATATTGTCAGAACCGAAGCGGCGCATTAGTTCATCTTCCATAGACAAGTAGAACTGCGTTACACCAGGATCCCCTTGACGACCAGCACGACCACGTAACTGATTATCAATACGACGGCTTTCGTGACGCTCTGTACCGATAACTGCTAGACCAACGTTTTTAATATCGTCTCCAAGCTTAATATCCGTACCACGACCAGCCATATTCGTCGCAATCGTTACAGCACCTTTCATACCAGCTTCTGCAATGATATCTGCTTCACGCGCATGGTTTTTCGCGTTTAAAATGTTATGACGTACACCTTTACGCGTTAACATTTTTGAAATAAGCTCTGACGTTTCAATTGCAACTGTACCGACAAGAACAGGTTGTCCTTGTTTATGACGATTTACAATATCCTCAACAACAGCATTGAATTTACCTTCCATTGATTTGAAGATTAAATCAGCACGGTCATCACGAATAATATCTTTGTTCGTTGGAATTACGATAACATTCATATTGTAAATACTACGGAATTCTTCTTCTTCCGTTTTCGCTGTACCAGTCATACCAGATAACTTTTCATACATACGGAAATAGTTCTGGAACGTAATTGTCGCAAGCGTCATACTTTCATTTTGAATTTCTACGCCTTCTTTTGCTTCAATAGCTTGGTGCAAACCTTCGCTATAGCGACGACCTTTCATAAGACGACCAGTAAATTGGTCTACAATTACGATTTCGCCTTCTTGTACAACATAATCTGTATCAAGGTGCATAACAACGTGCGCACGAAGTGCCTGATTAATATGATGAAGAAGTGCTACATGTTTTAAATCGAATAAGTTTTCAATATGGAAAGCTTTCTCCGCTTTCGTAATACCATCTTCTGTTAACATTACATTTTTCGTCTTCACATCAAATGAATATTCTTTTTCATTTTCTAATGTACGAACGAATGCATTTGCAAACATATATAGCTCTGTTGATTTTTGCGCTTGTCCTGAAATAATAAGCGGCGTACGCGCTTCATCGACTAAGATAGAATCGACTTCATCGATAATAGCAAAATGAAGTGGACGCTGAACGCACTGTTCTCTATATAAAACCATGTTGTCACGTAAGTAATCGAATCCAAGCTCATTATTTGTGCTATACGTAATATCAGCAGCATAAGCCTCTTGTTTCTCTTCGCGTGACATACTGTTTAAGTTAATTCCTACTGTTAAGCCAAGGAACTCATGAAGTTGTCCCATTTCGCTCGCATCACGTTGTGCTAAGTATTCATTGACTGTAACAACGTGAACACCTTTTCCTGTTAAAGCATTTAAATATACAGGTAATGTAGATGTTAACGTTTTACCTTCACCCGTTTTCATCTCAGAGATATTCCCTTCATGTAAGGCAATACCACCCATTAACTGTACGCCATACGGACGCATTCCAAGAACACGAGTCGCAGCTTCACGAACAACCGCAAAAGCTTCAGGTAGTAGATCATCTACTGTCTCACCTTTTGTTAGACGTTCTTTAAATTCAAGCGTCTTTCCTTTTAATTGTTCATCAGTTAAAGGCTTAATAGATGACTCTAATGCATCAATTTGCTCAACTGTCTTCTGCATACGTTTAATTTGGCGTTGATTTACATCAAACACCTTTTTTAAAATACCGATCATAGGAAATACGCTCCTCTTTTTATTAAAATAAAACTCCCGATTGTTTTTCTTTTTCTCTATTACAATCAGTCGTCATAAAAATCAAATGTATGTTATGCCAATTTTTCTCCTAATTAAAAAAACTAAAATGTATATACCTAATGATAATTGTAACACTTGTCTTATAACTATGACAACAATCGGCCGAATCTCTCGTTCTAAATTAAGAAAACTTTTTTTCAAAATCTATTTTCAGCAAAAAAAGCGCAGCCATATCGGCTGCGCTTTTGAATTATTATTTAGTTTCGATTAAACCATATTTCCCATCTTTACGGCCATATACAACGTTAGTTTCATTTGTATCAGCATTTGTGAAGACGAAGAAATTATGTCCTAGCATATCCATTTGTAGGATTGCTTCTTCAACGTCCATCGGTTTTAAATCAAATCGTTTTGTACGTACAAGTTCTAATTCATCCTCTTCTACCGCATCCAGAACAGCTACTGCTTCCGGAAGGATAAAGTTCGTTTTCACAGAACCTTTCTCACGTAATTTACGATTTACCTTTGTTTTATGTTTACGAATTTGTCGCTCAAGTTTATCAACTACTAAATCGATAGCAGCGTACATATCGCTATTAGTTTCTTCTGCACGAAGTAATAAATCAGTAAATGGAATTGTTACCTCGACACGTTGCTTGTCAGAGTATACTTTTAAATTAACTTTAATCTCTGGGAATGTATCAAAATAACGCTCTAACTTACTTAGTTTTTTCTCTACATATTCCTTTAATGCTGGAGTTACTTCAATATTTTCACCACGAATGTTGAATTTCATAGATGAATTCCTCCTTTCAAGCCTATGTACTATAATTTCGACATTGGCTTAAAAATTCCTTCTAACTTTTTTAAAAAAATTAGTGGAATTGCGATTTTTTTATCGTTTTTTGTTGAAATGAAAAGATGCATCGTTTCTATCTTTATTTTATCCTATTAACATCGTGAATAACGAATATAACTGTGGACAATTCGTTACAGAAAAGAAACAACTTTTTGACAACTTAATTCATAACAAAAACCCCTTGTAAAAAACAAGAGGTTCTACTATATATATAACGTTGCCACAAACGCAGCTTTCTCTTCCCAAAAACAATATCCCTACAGTTTTACAACATTAGCTGCTTGTGGTCCACGTGCTCCATCTACAATGTCAAACTCAACTTGTTGCCCTTCTTCTAATGATTTATATCCATCTTGTTGAATAGCAGAAAAATGAACAAACACATCATCACCATCTTCACGCTCAATAAACCCAAATCCCTTTTCTGCATTGAACCATTTCACTCTTCCTTGCATGTTCATTCCATTCCCTTCACTCTAAAAATCAGGGCATTCGCCCCATACTTTGACTATAACGAATGACAACTTAGGAAGTCAAAGGAGACTTATCGCCTTTTTATTATCCCTTTCGACAGTTACAGATCAACTTCTACAGAGCGTCAAACTAGAAACTTCCCTTGCTCCTCTGTCGTATAAAAGACTTCCAATTTGTCTAACTGTAATTCCTGTCGTATATACATCATCAACGAGTAAGATATACTGTCCATGAAACATCTCTTCTCCCTGAAAATAAAAAGGATTACTTCCCGAAAGCCTTTCTTTACGCTTCTTCTTACTTTGCTTTTCTGTTTCTCTTCTTCTTAATGATGGATAAGAAATTTTGACAGGTAAACAAGCTGCTAATAACTCTGCCTGATTAAAACCACGTTCATATTCCCGCTCCCTACTAAGCGGAACAGCAATAACACTTGAAACACTCGTAAAATGCTTTTGAAATAACTCCCGAAAAGATCGATAAAAAATATGAACTAACTCCGCATCTCCCCGAAACTTAAACTGTGCTATTATTTCTTTCATCTCATCATTGTACACGTGCAAAGAACGATTTTTTAAAGGACGATACTTCTCCTCGTTTATCCATCTTACGCAATCCACACAAATATCATTTTCTTTATATTCGGAAGGCAAGCCCTCTAAAGGTCGCCCACACTCCATACAAATTTCTCCTATAATATAGGAAAGTTTCTGCTCACATCTATCACATATATATTTTTTATGAGGCTTTACAAAGAAGGTGTACCAACTAACTGTTTCCAATATATACTCATCGCAAAGTAGACAATGCATCAATCGATTAATCCTTGTTCTTTTGCCTTTTTGTTCATACTTTGAATATGCTTTTTCGCGCGTACCATCGCCTCTGTCTTACCGCAATGAAAATAAACAATCTCGCCATAAGGTTCTTCAAAACTACGACCTGCTCGACCTGCAATTTGTACGAGTGCACTTTCCGAAAAGATTTCTTCTTCTGCCCCTAACACCGCAACTTGTAAATTCTTCACAGTTACTCCTCTCTCTAAAATTGTCGTCGTAACTAATAACGGAATTTCTCCCTTTCTGAAAGCCGCTACCTTTTCCTTTCTCATTGGATCTTCTGCATGTACACCGTCGATTCTATGATCCAAGGTTTTCAATAACAGACTCATTTCTTCTATATATCTCACATGAGGAACAAATAAAAAAACGGGATACTTTTTGCTTACGTACATTTTTAACCATTGTAGTAACACTCGAGGAATTCTTTTATGATGGAGGCTTTTCTTCCAATTTCCGCACCAGCAAAATTGAGGAACTGGTAACGGATGACGATGGTATCGTCCTGAGACAATGATACCTTTTTGCTTCCCCTTTCTGAGATTATGCTTCCACTTTTTATCAGGAGTTGCTGTTAAATAAATATGTGCCGCTTTCTCTTTCATCGCTTGTTGCACTGCATACTGTAACATTTGATCTGCATGATACGGGAAGGCATCCATCTCATCTACAATCATGACATGAAACGCTCTATAATAACGTAACAATTGATGCGTCGTTGCAACGACTAACGCTGCATCTTTTTCACGATCTGCACTCCCTCCGTATAAAGCAGCTACATTTATATTAGGAAACACTTCTTGTAATCTCGGTGCTAATTCCAGTACAACGTCTGTTCTTGGCGTTGCTATACAAACTCTTTCTCCTTTTTGAAGTGCCTCTGCAATACCGTAAAATAACATTTCTGTTTTTCCAGCCCCGCACACAGCCCAAATAAAAAAAGAGTCTTTCTGCTTAATAGCTTCTATAACACCTTGCGCCGCCAACTCTTGACCAATAGACAAAGTTCCGTTCCACTGTAACGAATTTAAACCTTTTTCACCTTTTCTTTCAGCGATCCCACGAACGAGTACAGCACATTCACTAACTCTCCCCATCGTGATACACTTCCGGCAATACGCGCACACTTTACTGCACCTTTTACATAAAAATGATGCAAATAGTCGTTGCTCTATATTTCCGCAGCGCTGACATATATATTTAGAAACCTTTTTTGTTACGCCTTGTATACATACGATCTCTCCCATCTTTTTCAAACCACTTAATTCTCTCCGTAAATCTGAAGAAAGTTCTTCTAATAGCAACTGTTTTCCAGCAAGCATCAGCAACCACCTCCAGCACTACTATAAACCTTTCTCATAATCTCGTAAAAACTCAAAAAAGCCGATAACCTACTTATAAAATAGTAAGCTATCGACTTTATACACTTGTTTTATTCGTTTATAAATCCTAGAATCGACCGTATCCTAAGAAATGTTTTTGGTTGTAGCTACTGCTTAAGCTAGAGTAAGCAATCCCTTTATCACCAGCATGAATCATTTGGCCATTACCAACGTAAATACCGATGTGAGATGGACCTGGCTTATAAGTACCTTGGAAGAATACTAAATCTCCAGGTTGTGGGCTACTTACTTTAGAAACTGAATTCCAGTAACCTGCAACGTCTTGACGTCCTACACCGAAGATGTAAGAAATGAATCCACTACAGTCAAAACCACCGTTTGATGGAGATGCACTTCCCCAAACATATGGTAAACCTAAGTAGCTTTGCGCTTTACCAATTACGCCACCCGCATTTGAAGCTGGTGCTGGCTCTGGTTTTTTCGTTTCTTGCTTAGGTGCTTCTTTTTTAGGCTCTTCTTTTTTAGGTTCTTCTTTTTGAGCTGGTGCTGCTGGCTGAGCAGGTGCCGCTTGTGCTGGTTGTGGTTGAGCTTGCGCATCTTTAGCAGCTTGCTCTGCTTGTTTTTGAGCAGCAGCTTCTTGTGCAGCTTTTTCTTGTGCTTCTTGTTCAGCAATACGTTGTAATTGCAGTGCTTGTTTTTCAAGATCTTTCAATTGACTTTCCGTACTTGTCATTGAAGTTACAACTGTATCCATTTTACCGCTTAAATCATTTACTGCTGTTGATTTTTTCGCTTTTTCAGCGTCAAGTTCTTTCTTAGCAGTTTCAATTTGTGCTTGTGCTTCTTTTAATTCTTTTTGCTTTGTTTTTACCGTTTCAACGTCTTTTTTCACGCTCGCTTGATCTTCTTGTTGTGTTTTCATGATATCTTCGTCAGACTCAAGAATCTTAGAAACAGAAGCTAAACGATCAACTAGATCTGCAACGTTTTTAGAGTTTACAAGAACTTCTGTTACAACATTTGTGTTTGGTTGCTCTTGAAGTGCAACTAAACGTTTTCTTAATAACTCTTCACGTTTTGCAATTTTCGTTTGTAGTTCTGCAATATCTTTATTTTTATTTTCGATTAATTGCTCAGTATCAGCAACTTTTTTCGTTGTTTCATCAAGCTTTGAAGCATTCTCTTGAACAGACTTATCTAAACCTTGAATTGTTTTGTTTAAGTCATTCATTTGTTTTTGTAATTCATCACGTTCTTGTTGTTGTTTATGTAAAGTGTCATTTTGTGTATTAATTTGTGATTTCACGTCAGAAATTTTATCTTCTGCAAATACATTTGGTGTTAGTCCTGAAAACATTAACCCTGCAACTAATGCGCAAGATGCCATTTTTAGCTTTTTCATTTTATTTTTTACACCGCTTTCTTTTGTCTTTTTTCCGTATATAACCTATAAAATTTATACCATAATTCGGGATTTTTTTTGCTAATGTTACGCTATTGTAAAACAAATGTAATATTATATGTAACTCTATCGCAAAATATGCATATTTTTGTATGTATGTGTAGAATTTTAAACGTTTTTTATAAGCAAAAAAAAACGCAAGGTTTCCCTTACGTTTTGTTACATACACTAATACAAATGAAATCAAAACGTTATTTCATCCATTTCTCAGCCCAATTTTGGACTTCATCCATAACACTTTCTAATGCTTTCCCTTTTTCAGTTAAGCCGTACTCGATTCGAACTGGTACTTCTGGATAAACATTACGAACTACAATGCCTTCGCTTTCCAATTCCTTTAAACGCTCTGACAACATACGATCGCTCATATTTGGTATAATATCTGCGATTTCTCTAAAACGTTTTGACTCTTCAAGCAAAGATTTAATAATTAAGCCAGTCCATTTCTTACTAAGCAAAGTAAAAGCTGACTCAAACTTTGGACATAAACAAGAATTATGCTCCATATGTTTCACCTCTCTTCCATTATAATATAGTTTCTTGTAAAAAGTAAGTTATAAAACTTTCCTCGTTAATTTATTTTACGTACATTTTACCATTTCCAAATATTAACTTGTCAACCACACGTAAAATATCCGTAAAAAAACCCTCTTAAAAAGAGAGCTTTTTTATATCTTATTACTTCGTATACCAGCCAAGACCTAGCGCACCTTCACCTAAATGCGTACCAATTACAGCACCGAAATAACCTGTGCGGATTGTGACATGAGGATATTTTGCTTCTAATTCTGCCTTCCATTCATTCGCTTCCTCTTCACGTTGTGCATGAATGATAACAGCTTCCATAGGTACACCTTGACTTGCTTGCTCATCAAAAATTTCAACAATTCGTTTTAACGCCTTTTTACGTGTACGAATCTTTTCAAATGGAATAATGATTTTATCTCTAAAATATAAAACGGGCTTCACTTGCAATAAACTACCAATGAAGGCTTGCGCACTATTCAATCGTCCTCCACGTTGTAAATGATGTAAATCATCTACTACAAAATAAGCGTCCATCGTTTTCTTCATTTCATCAAAACGGGCAACGATCTCTTTCGGATCTTTTCCTTCGCTTGCTAATTTTGCCCCTTCACGTACATAGAATCCTTGTACTTCACAGCTAATTTCAGAGTCGTACGTATATACATCGATACCCTCTACCATTTGCCCGGCTGTCGTTGCCGTTTGATATGTACCACTAATCCCACTTGAAAGATGAATGCTAATAACCGCATCATAATCCTTCGATAGTTCTTCAAATAACTCAACAAACTTTCCGATTGCTGGCTGAGAAGTTTTCGGAAGTTCTTCTTGCTCACGTACTTTTACATAGAAATCATCTACTGAAATTTCAGCTTCTTCTTGATAAGATTCCGTTCCAAATACAACGTTTAATGGAATCATATATATATTGAGTTCATCACGAATATGCTTCGGTATATATGCTGTACTATCAGTAACAATAGCTGTTTTCATTTGCGTACCTGCCTTATAAAAAAGTTTTTATTCCCTAAGTTTACACGAAAACTAAAAATGGTGCATCCATACATGAAAATGCCGATTTGAAATTATACTCACCATCTCGACAAATTACAACAAAAAGGTGAAATACTCATCAAAAATTTCAACTTATTTATAAAAAATGTTTGAATATAAAAACGCTCGCTTTTAAAATGTAAAGTACTAGTCATTTTGATAGATAGGGGCGTATACGAGTGTTATTACAATATTTAACAATCAAAGACTACGGTGAGCACGAAATTGTCATTCAAAAATCAAGATTTATCTGTTATATTAGCCGAGCTACAACCGAAGAAGAAGCTCAAGAGTTTATACAAAAAATAAAAAAACAAAATTGGAATGCCACACATAATTGTTCTGCGTATTTGATTGGCGAACAAGATCAAATACAAAAAGCAAATGATGATGGAGAACCTAGCGGCACAGCTGGCGTACCTATGTTAGAGGTACTAAAAAAACGCGGTTTAAAAGATACCGTCGTTGTCGTTACTCGCTATTTTGGCGGCATCAAACTTGGCGCAGGTGGATTAATTCGCGCATATGGAAAATGTACAAGTGAGGGTATTAATCATGTTGGTGTCGTTCAGCGAAAACTAATGCGTGTTATGCAGACCGAAATTGATTACACATTACTTGGCAAAATTGAAAATGAATTACGTAATTCGAAATATGCCATTAAAGATATACATTATCTCGAAAATGTCACATTTGATACGTATGTAGAAGAAGATGGAAAACAAGCATTCACAGATTGGATGATTGAATTAACAAATGGGAAATGTACAATTACAGAAGGAGATATGTTGTACTTAGAACAAGATGTTATCTAAGAATAACTATATTATCACCTCTAAAGATTAATGTAGTGAATTACTTCCCTACAAATGAACTAAGGAGATTATATATGGAAGAACGTTATTATCATCTCCAAAATAGCAGAATAAAAAAGAAACGAAGAAGAAAGTTTTTCTACTTCCTTATTTTCGTATTTTTATTTGGTGGTGTAGGACTTTATATATTAAACTCCTACTCTTCTCTCATGGGGATGTATAGTGGTTTTACTCGTCAAAAATCGGACTTGAGAACCGAAGATGTAGAAATTACAAAAGAGCCTTTTACACTCCTCATTATGGGTATAGAAGATTATGCAACGGACGGACAAAACGGTCGGACAGATTCATTAATGTTTGCCACAGTCAATCCTAAAACGAAAAAGATTTCACTTATGAGTATCCCTCGTGATAGTCGCGTTCCAATTGTTGGTAAGAACAAAGAGGACAAAATTAACGCTGCACATGCTTACGGCGGAGAAGAAATGGCAATCAAAACGGTCGAAGGTTTTCTAAAAGTTCCTGTAGACCATTATATTAAAATTGATTTCCAAGGCTTTAAAGGTATTGTTGATGCTGTTGGCGGTGTTACCGTTGATGTCCCATTCGATTTTTGGGAGCGTTCGGACGTAGATTACTACAAAAAGATCGAGTTTAAGCAAGGTCAACAAGACTTAAATGGAGAAGAAGCACTTGCATACGTACGTATGCGAAAACAGGATCCAAACGGTGATTATGGTAGGGCCGCTAGACAAAGACAATTACTAGCAGCTGTTGCTCAAAAACTAAATTCAGCCTCTACTGTATTTAAAATTAAAGATTTAACAGCAGTCGTTGGAAAATATATAAAAACTGACATTCCTATTTCAGACGGACTTGCTCTTTACAATAAATTGTCTGGGTTTGACCCTTCTACAATACAAACGCTCAAACTTGAAGGAGAAGACAAAAAAATAGGTGGTATTTATTACTTCCTTCCAGATCCAATCGGTGTAGAGACAGTACGTAACGAAATTAAAAAAGAATTAGGCGAAACAGCAAACACTCAAGAAAATCCAACTACAAAAACCGAATCAAATCCTTCTTCAAATTCTAACTCTGACGCAAAAGCAAAGAAAGAAACGAATCAGAATCAGAACAAAACACCAACTGAGCCACCTCCTTCTACGAATGCTCATGCAGAGTGGATTATGAGAAATCAGCAATAACAAAAAGAGCCAAATCGCATATGATTTGGCTCTTTTTTATTTACTTATTAAAATGTTGTAAAATTGCTTCTACAATACGCTCTGAGGCACGGCCATCACCGTAAGGATTAGATGCTTTTGACATCTTATCATGAGCTTCTTTATCTGATAACAATTCATCAGCAAGACCAAAGATTGTCTCTTCGTCTGTTCCTGCTAATTTCAATGTACCTGCTTCAATGCCTTCCGGGCGCTCTGTTGTATCACGAAGAACAAGAACCGGTACACCTAATGACGGCGCTTCCTCTTGTACACCACCAGAATCAGTTAACATTAAGTATGAACGAGCTGCTACATTGTGGAAATCAATTACATCTAGCGGCTCAATTAAATGAATACGACCATGATCGCCTAGAATGTCATTCGCTGTTTCACGAACAACAGGGTTCATATGAACAGGATACACAACTTGTACGTCTTCATGCTTATCAACAAGACGTTTAATTGCACGGAACATATTACGCATTGGCTCTCCTAAGTTTTCACGGCGGTGAGCTGTCATAAGTACAAGACGATCATTTCCAAGTTTCTCTAGTACAGGATGACTATATGTTTCTTTTACAGTCGTTTTTAGTGCGTCAATCGCTGTATTTCCAGTGATGAAAATGCGTGACTCATCTTTATTTTCTTTCTGTAAGTTCGTTGCTGATTTTGATGTAGGTGAGAAATGAAGATCTGCCATTACACCTGTTAGTTGGCGATTCATCTCTTCTGGGTATGGAGAATATTTATCCCATGTACGAAGTCCTGCTTCTACATGACCTACTGGAATTTGATTATAGAAAGCAGCTAAACTTGCGATAAATGTTGTCGTTGTATCACCATGTACAAGTACGATATCCGGCTTTGCTTCTTTCATTACTTTATCCAAACCTTCTAAACCACGCGTTGTAATATCAATTAAGGTTTGGCGATCTTTCATAATATTCAAATCGAAATCTGGCGTAATTCCAAAGATACTTAACACTTGGTCTAACATTTGACGATGTTGTGCTGTTACAGTCACAATCGATTCAATTTTGTCTGGATGCTTTTGCAACTCTAACACAAGAGGTGCCATTTTAATTGCTTCTGGACGTGTCCCGAAAATTGTCATTACCTTTAAACGTTCATTCATTTCATTGCCTCTTTTCTTTCACTAGTTACAAATTCTATTATGACATATAAGAATATACATGAATACATGCCTTTTTAACGAATAATGGAAAAGTCTCTCTTACAAATACTTTCTCTTCCAACCGAATAATAATCTATCCCTTGTTTCTTGACATCCTCAATAGTATAACAATTTCTTCCATCGAATAAAATAGGCTCTCTCATAAGTTGTTCGTACTTTTCTAACGGATAAGCTCGGATAGCCTCCCATTCTGTCATGATAAAAGCCGCACTCGCCCCTCTAATCGATTCATCTATACATTCGCTATATTGTATAGTCTCTCCAAAGATGTTTTTCATATTTGGAATCGCCTTCGGGTCATATAGAACTACGTCCGCACCTATATGAATTAATTCTTGTATCATAATAAGAGACGGTGCGTCTCTTATATCATCCGTATTCGGTTTAAACGCCGCTCCCAGCACCGCAATCCGCTTCTTGTTCATATTTAATATTTTCTTCGCTTTCTCAATCAATAACAACTGTTGCTTATTATTCACTTCAATGACTGCTTTTAACAAGCGAAAATCATGCGCCACATTCCCTGCAATCTGCACAAGTGCTTTCGTATCCTTTGGAAAACACGATCCCCCATAACCAATGCCCGCATTTAAAAAAGACGCTCCAATCCTCTTATCCATTCCCATCCCTTGCGCAACGTCTAATACATTGGCTCCTACCTTCTCGCATATATTTGAAATTTCATTGATAAAACTAATTTTTGTCGCTAAAAAAGCATTCGATGCATATTTAATCATCTCTGCACTTTTTATATCTGTAACATACGTTTTTAAGCGTAATTTACTATACAAATTCTCCACTTTCCATGCTGCTTCCTCATTATCTGCTCCAATTACAATACGATCTCCCTGAAAAAAATCGTAAATCCCTGAACCCTCCCGTAAAAATTCTGGATTCGATACGATATGTAATTCATATCTGTTTTGTAGTTTCTCTTCAATCCATCCTCTTATAACATCATTTGTACCTACAGGAACCGTACTTTTCGTAACGACAATAATGTCGTTCGTCGCATATGTTCCGATATCATCACAAGCACTTCGAATATATGTTAAATCCGCTGTCCCATCTAATGAAGATGGCGTTCCAACTGCAATAAATATAAATTCCGCATCGCAAAATGCTTTTACCCTACTTGTTGTAAAAGTTAAACAATTATTCTCACACGCATCATTTATTAATTCATATAAACCCGCTTCATAAATAGGCAAATCCCCTTGCTTTATCCGTTCAATTTTCTCATCATTTATATCAAAACATGTGACTGAATGGCCTAACATTGCCAATCCTACTCCTGTAATCAATCCAACGTATCCGGTACCTATTATCGTAATTTTCATTTCCTTTTCGCACAGGAATATACAATAGAAAATATACGAATACATAGAATTCCCCCTGTGCTTCCCCCTCTCACATTAAAAATGAGAAAACTCTTTTACTTCTTTATTATATGAATTACTTTTTCCATTCTTTTTTAAGTTTTTGTAAAATTGCATGCAAGAATATAAAATGAAACTTTATTCAGTGGGGGCATCCATCCTCCACTAATTATTGGTTAAACCAATCGAGATTTTACAGGAATTAATGTTCCCACATAACTTCTTTTCTCCAACTGAATTTTGAAGTGGAGGCCTTACTGCCCGTTCATGCGGATAAATTCCCACATTTTAACACGGAATTTACTCATTTCTACGTGTAACACTTATAATACTGAAATAAAAATATTCATTAGCGCAGAAACAGAGAAAATGTCATATTCCAAAGCCCAATACGATTAACCTTCTCAAACGATTCAACATTCTGTATACAATTGTCATATATTCTATCCGCTTCCATTTGCCGTACAAAGAAAAAAAGATTGAATTCTAATCTTTTTGTGATACCATATGTTATGAGCCTGTAAATAAACATCATAATTTTCAGATAAATACATTAGAAAAAAATTACGTTAGACTATAAAAGGGTGGGGTATTAATGGACTCACAAGTGATTTATGCCATTTTGGCATCTTTCATCACTGTACTCGTCGTTACTCCTTTAGTTATTAAGTTAGCTTTTAAAATAGGAGCAACAGATAAGCCAAACGCGCGTAAAGTACACCAAAAGATCATGCCTCGTCTTGGCGGATTAGCGATATTTATTGGTGTAGCTGTAGGATTTGTTGTTGGCGGCTTATATGAACAAAGAATGTTATCGATAACGCTAGGTGCGATTATCATTGTAATCATCGGTATTTTAGATGATATGTACGAGTTATCTGCGAAAGTAAAATTCGGTGGACAACTATTAGTTGCCATGATGATTGTAAAAAGTGGATTATTAGTGCAAGTATTATATATTCCAATCCTCGGGGATACTGAACTTGGATGGCTTGCTTATCCAATTACAGTATTTTGGATTGTAGGTATTACAAATGCAATCAACTTAATTGACGGCTTAGATGGGTTATCTGCTGGTATTTCATCTATCGTACTTGCAACGCTAGCATATATGGCCTTCACTAGCCCATGGGGCACTGGAGCTGCTATTATTTTACCACTAGCATTAATTACATTAGCAAGTACAATTGGATTTTTATTCTACAACTTCCATCCAGCAAAAATTTTCATGGGAGATACAGGCGCACTATTTTTAGGATACTGTATTTCTGTTATATCGTTACTTGGATTATACAAAAGTGTAACGTTATTCAGCTTTATCGTTCCAGTTATCATTTTAGGCGTACCTGTATTTGATACGACATTTGCAATTATCCGCCGTATCGTAAATAAAAAACCTATTTCAGCACCAGATAAATCGCATTTACATCACCGTTTACTTGCAATGGGCTTCTCTCATCGTAAAACGGTACTAATTATATACGCATTCGGTATTTTCTTTAGTGTAAATGCAATCATTTTCTCTAGTGCGACATTATGGTTATCCATTATTCTTCTTTTCGTTTTAATCTTCTTTACAGAGATTATTGCTGAAGTAATTGGGCTTGTACATGAACGTTACAAACCACTTATTTCCTTTTATAAAAAAGTGAAAAAACGCGAAGACTAATTGTAGTATAGCCTTTACTATTATGAAATATTCAAATAGCATCCTCTTTCTTATAAGAGGATGCTATTTTTTATTTTTCACTCCTCATTTCATATTTCCAAAATATAGTTTGTTTGAGAGTCCCACTATTGGAGAAAGATATACATAATAAGAAAAGGATTATATTTTCTTTTTTACATCTTGATTGTCAAACTGAGGGTGAATGTTATGATCAAGCGAGTATTTCAATACATTATTTTATTTTTAACAATTACTATGTACGCGTCATCTCATGCAGGAGCAACTACAATGATTCCTGCTGAACATCATCCAAATACTGAAACTACCTCTCCTATCCAAAAAATCGCGTACTTAACATTTGATGACGGACCAAACAAATATACTACGCAAATTTTAAACATCTTAAAAGAAAAGAACGGAAAAGCAACTTTCTTTGTTATTGGTGGAAAAGTGCCACATTATAAAAAAACAATGCAACGATTAATTAAAGACGGACATTATATCGGACTTCACAGTATGTCACACGATGTAAAACGCCTTTATACTGGTGATCCATCTGCTTTAATTACAGAAATGGAACAAACACAAACCATTGTTCAGCAAGTTACAAAATTAAATACACATCTCGTTCGTGTCCCGTACGGTAGTATGCCTTACTTAAAAAAGAATTACCGTGATGCACTTGTATCCGCCCAGTATAAAATGTGGGATTGGACAATCGATACATATGACTGGAAAAGCTATGACAATCCTTCTGCCATATTAGAAAGAGTACGTAATCAGAGCGATGAACAAGTCGAAGTGATTTTAATGCATGATTCGAGTGTAACCGTACAAATACTGCCACAAGTAATTGATTACTTACAGTCACAAGGATACAAACTTCTTCCCTATAATCCGTCTTCCCATCTCGAAGTGAACTTTTGGAAAGACACAAGATTGTAACAGCTTTAGTGCCTATATGCTAAAGCTGTTTTATTTTTCTCTTCCCACCCTTCCCATTTTTGTGTAAAATTTTAAATAGTGATGAAGTTTCGAGGTGAATAGAAATGAAACGAATAGATCTCATTTTTAACGCAATACAAGAAGGCAATTATACAGAAGGTGTAACCGCATCAGAACTCGCTACCCTGTTGCAACTAGATCGCGCTAATGTAAGTAGCGACTTAAACAAACTTGTAAAAGATAAACGTTTATTAAAAACAAATACGCGTCCTGTTCGTTTTTATATAGAAACGAACGCTTCATTGGAAACGCATTCAAAGGAAACAACTTCATTAGATACATTTGCAATTGAAAATACAAGCCTTAAAATCGCAATCGAAAAAGCGAAAGCTTCTATTCTCTATCCTCCAAACGGTATGCATACTTTGCTGCTAGGAGAAACAGGAGTCGGAAAATCTATGTTCGCTTCTTTAATGCACGAATATGCAATTGAAGTTGAACAGCTTCCTAAAAATGCACCATTTATCGTCTTTAACTGTGCTGATTATGCAAATAATCCACAGCTACTACTGGGGCAGTTATTTGGGATAAAAAAAGGAGCTTATACAGGGGCAAGTGATCAAAAAGGGTTAATTGAAAAAGCACATGAAGGGATCCTTTTCTTAGATGAAGTACATCGTCTTCCTCCAGAGGGACAAGAAATGCTTTTCACCTTTATTGACCGCGGGGTATACCGCCGCCTTGGAGAAACAGAAAACGAGCGTAAGGCACAAGTATTAATCATTACTGCAACAACAGAAGAACCAAATTCATTTTTATTAAAAACATTTACAAGACGTATACCGATGACCGTTACGCTGCCACCACTTCGTGAGCGTACACATAAAGAACGCTTTGCTTTACTGCAACTATTTTTCACAAATGAAGCAATCCGCCTCCGAAAAGAAATTCACGTTAGCCCGAATGCAATGCGTGCCTTCGTCTTTTACAATTGTCCCAATAACATCGGTCAATTAAAAACGGATGTACAAATTGCCTGTGCGAAAGCCTATTCTGACTTCGTGACAAAGAAACGTGATTCTGTCTATGTTTCAAGTACAGATTTACCTTGGTATATGAAAGAAGGACTATTCATTGAAAGAAAGAGCCGTCATCTATACCAAATACCAAATGAAACATTTGTATTTACGGGTAATGAAGGTTGGAGTAATCATAAAATAGAAAATGAAAAACAATCTTCTATATACGATTATATTGATTATAAATATGAAGAACTTCAAGCTCGCGGTATTGAAGAGGACGAATTAGAATTACTAATAGAAAATGATATTCAAAGCTTTTTCGTACAATATTTTAACCAAATTTCTAAAAAAACAAGTCATGAAAATGTTTTTAAAATTGTGGATCGTAATATCGTTTCCGTTTGCGAAAAAATTGCGGTACTTGCTGAGAAGCATTTATCTAAGACGTTTGATGAAAAAGTATTTCTCGCTTTAAGTTTACATGTACAGACAACTCTACAACGTTTGCAAGCTGGGAAACAAATTCATCACCCACAATTAAATCAAATTCGTACAAAATATAAAGAAGCTTTTTCCGTAGCGATGCAATGCATTCAACTACTGGAGGATGAATTACAAATAACAATGCCTATTGATGAAGCAGGCTTTTTAACAATGTTCTTCGTTGTTGATCCAATTCCTGCCTCACAAACAGAAGTAAAAGTATTAATATTAGCGCACGGTAACGGCATCGCAACAGAAATGGCAAACGTCGCAAACGAACTTCTCGGCATTGAGGAAGTAACCGGTATTGATATGCCGTTACATGAATCGCCGAAAGATTTCTTAGAGCGTGTGAAAGTGTATATGAAAACACTCCAAAATGTAAATGGACTTCTCTTACTCGTTGATATGGGCTCTCTCGCTTATATTGGGGATATATTAGAAACTGAGTTCAAGATCCCGGTACGTGTTCTTTCCATGACAAGCACTCCACATGCACTAGAAGCAGCTCGAAAAGCTCAGCTTGGCTACTCGTTAGATGCATTATATGAAACAGTGAAGAACTTAACACCGTTTTACTTAAACGTACAAGAAGAAAAGAAAAAACCACTATCACCAATGAAGTCTGTTATTTTGACAGCTTGTTTAACTGGTGAAGGCAGTGCTTTAGCTATTCAAAAAATGTTAGAGAACTATTTGCGATTTGACAAAGACTTAATTGAAATTATTCCGATTAGTATCGTCCATGAAAAAGATTTAACGAAAATGATTGAGAACATAAAAAAAGAGCGAAATATCATTTGTATCGTCACAAATTTCGATGTGCAGGTGCCATGCTTAACATATCATTTCCAAGACATTGTAAACTACACAGCGATTCAGCCAATTCAAGAATTAATTACGTATGAAGAAACATATGCAAAAATGGCTGATATTCTTGAACAACAAATGCAGCGGAACGACGGAGCATTACTTATTAAAACAATTCGTTACGCATTAAACACAATTCAAGAATTAATTTCCTTACAGCTAACTCCTGACAGCTTAATGGGTGTGATTCTGCATATGAGCTGTATGGTTGACCGTCTTCAAAAAGGAGAAAGCCTCCTCCCTCATCCGGATAAAGAGAAACGAAGACAAGATGAGTACTGGATGTATATGAAAGTGAAAAAAGCATTGCAACCGATTGAAAATACATTTGAAATACAAATACCTGATGACGAAGTGTTTTATGTCATGGACTTCTTCATTAAAAATCAGCCTGTAAAAAATTAATTGAGGCAGTTGTTTAACTATATCGACCGTAACGCGAATTATATCAGCAACTTTTCAAATATATCGATTTACCGGCAATAATCGCTACAATTTGCAACTTATAGCAGAAAAGGCTGTTCCAAAATATGGACAGCCTTTTTTCTACTTCTTTACTTTCCTAATTCTCCCCCTAATTTCGCCTTTCTTATTGGACTTCGTATAAACATTTACATATACATTTGCCTGAATGATTTCTTGAAGTAAGCTATCAAACGCTCGCCCCTGTAAAGGCCCTTCAAAATCTTCCACATTGACTACACCGGTCACGACTCCTTCACTTACACTAATACCTTGCTTTAACGGACCAAACAAATTTAAAATTACTGGACCAATTTGATCCGCTTTCCCTAAATGAATTTGGCATGATATAACTTTTTCGATGTTTTTCAATATGACCCGATATTGTAATTTCTTTAAATCATCACTAAATATAAACTCTGTTACACCATAAGCTTCTGTATTTACAGGAGGTATTTCCCTCTTACCTGTTAACCTCGCAAAGAAATGTGTTGTCATACGGGCATTCTCCTTATATAAATTTCCCAGCACTACTTCTACTACTTTATGGTTTATACATAATCATTTATGACTTTTTCAAGTTTTAATTACGAAGAAAAGATTCACACAATCTTTACATTAGAATCGTTCCTTTTGCTTTACTACCTCTTGTATAATGCACTTAGGAAAACATTCTCGGAGGTCATTTTGAAAAATAACAAATACACTTTTCGCACATTATTAGAGATTTTTCTCGTCTCATTTAAATTAGGACTTACTTCATTTGGTGGTCCTGTCGCCCATCTTGGCTATTTCCACCATGAATACATACAAAAAAGAAAATGGATGGATGAGAGAAGCTATGGAGATTTAGTAGCACTGTGCCAATTCCTTCCCGGTCCTGCTAGCAGTCAAGTCGGTATGGGGATTGGATTATTAAGGGGCGGGGTATTAGGAGCTATTATTTCATGGATCGGATTCACTTTACCGTCTGTGCTTGTTTTAGCTTTCTTCGCCTCGTTCCTGAATCAGTTTGATCTTGGAAGTACTGGCTGGATTCACGGGCTAAAACTTGTAGCAGTCGCCATTGTCGCTCATGCCATATGGGGAATGGCGCAAAAGTTAACGCCAGACCGAAATCGTGCGACGATTGCAATTGTAACTGCGGCAATCGCCTTATTATGGCCAAGTAGCTGGACACAAGTCATCCTCATTATAATATCGGGCTTTATCGGTTGGTTTTTATATCGTAACCAACCAATTAGCCAATCTCAAAATATAAAAGTACCTATTTCAAAAACGATAGCAGTCTCTTGTCTCGTCTTATTCTTCGGACTATTAATAGTGCTACCAATATTAAGACCTTTCTCTTATTACATCGCTTTATTTGACAGTTTCTATCGCTCTGGTGCACTTGTATTTGGAGGCGGACACGTCGTGCTGCCCCTTCTTGAAGGGGAGTTCATACAAAACGGAATGCTGACAAAAGAACAATTCCTAGCTGGATACGGATTAACACAAGCCGTACCAGGTCCACTATTTACATTCGCCTCTTATATAGGAGCAGTGTTAAACGGGGCGCTTGGGGCCATACTCGCAACAATTGCGATCTTTCTTCCTGCTTTCTTGCTCGTTATTGGTGTTTTACCATTTTGGGACAGTATGAGAAAAATCTCTTACATACAAGGCGCACTACTTGGAGTCAATGCAGCCGTTGTCGGTATTTTATTAGCAGCTTTTTATGATCCTATTTGGACAAGCACAATTATGAACGCTGTAGATTTTGTTTTTGCGTCTCTTCTATTTTGCTTGCTCGCTTTTTGGAAAACACCACCTTGGGTTATCGTTATACTCGGAGCCTTCGGCGGATATATTCTATCCATCTTGTAAGCGCAAAAAAACGACGGCATTATATAGCCGTCGTTTTTCTATTAAAACTTCACAAGTTCTATTCCTTCAGGCAACTCGCTCTCCGTTAAAATACGCAATTCTTTCACACGATCCATTACGTAAGAAGAACGCTTCACAAGCTCTGGATCAATATAAGCTGGATGAACCATAATTTCTACCGTTTGCTCACCTTGTACTCTTTCTTTTAACTTCACAAAGTAATCTTCCGTCACACCATCCGCGTAAAAGTCACTGTAAAACACATCTGAAAATGGGCGCACTGCTCGCTCTTTCTCACAACGACGAATCGGAACATTATATGTAGTCGCTAATCTCTCAAGAACATCGTGCAAAATTGGTAATCCATGCACGTGGTGATGACTATCTAAATGAGTTGGCGTTAATCCATAAGATAGGAATTTCTCAATTTGAGCAGTCCACTCTCTCTCAACTTCTTCTGGATTTATATTCCCTTTCCATACGACGCTTTGTTTATGAAACAATCCATCGCTACTTACAAGTGATGGTACATCTCCAAGAAGTGGTTTCCCTGCTGTTAATACGAGATGTACGCCTACTCCGAGTAGGTTATGCTCTTTCGCTAAGCGTACCGCATGCTCTGTCCCTGGCATATTCATCATCATCGTCGTTGAATTTACAAGTCCATTTATATGCCCATCAATAATGCCGTAATTTGTACCTTCTGTAAGACCGAAATCATCTGCATTTACAATTAACTTAATCATCGTAATACCTCCTAATAGAATAAAAAAAGCGGGCTAAATAGCGCCGCTTTATTTTTCTACCTTTTTGAAGAACTGTGGAAGATATTCTTTATGCGCTTCCAACATTTCATCTAAAATTTGTTTTGCAACTTTATCTGATGGTACAAGTGGATTAATTGTCATAGCAAGCAGCGCTTTATGATAATCCCCTGTAACAGCAGCTTCAATTGTTGTGCGCTCAAATGATTTAATTTGCTGTACTAAACCGCGAACTGGTACGGGAAGATCTCCAACTGCAATTGGTTTTGGACCTTCTTTCGTAATAATACAGTTCACTTCAACAGCCGAATCATGTGGTAAGCTTGCAATTGTTCCGTTGTTTCGTGTATTAACAGGCTGGATATCACCTTTATTATTGTAAATAGACGTAATTAAACTACATGCTGCGTCACTATAATAAGCGCCGCCACGTTTTTCTAATTGTGGTGGTTTAATATCTAAGTTCGGGTCTTTATATAACTCGAATAAATCATCTTCTAATTGTTTTACTACTTCTGCACGTGTACCTTTTTCAACTGAAGCTTCTTTCTCTTCTTCTAACATTTCACGTGTTTTGTAGTAATAACGATGGTATGGACATGGAATTGCACGAAGGCCGCGAATAAAGTCTGGCTCCCAGTTAAGCGCTGCAATATTTTCCATCGTAATTTGCTTTTCTGGATCTGTTACAAGCTCTAACACACGATCCATTACACTTACGCCATCCAAGTATACATCTAGTCCGTATACCATATGATTTAAACCTGCGAAATCAACGTGGACGCGACTTGCATCTACTTCAAGTAATCTTGCAAGACCCATGCGGATTCCGATTGGAACGTTACATAGACCAACTACTCTTTGAATATTTGTATAACGAAGGACAGCTTCTGTTACCATACCTGCTGGGTTCGCGAAGTTAATTAACCATGCATTTGGACAAAGCTCCTCCATATCCTTACAAATATCTAAAATAACAGGAATCGTTCTCAGCGCTTTGAATAAGCCACCAGGACCATTCGTTTCCTGACCGATTACATCATATTTTAACGGGATTGCTTCATCTTTTGCACGAGCTTCTAATAAACCTACGCGAAGCTGCGTTGTTACGAAGTCAGCACCTTTTAATGCTTCACGGCGATCAAGTGTTAAATGTACCTCGATTGGTAAACCAGATTTTTTCACCATACGTTTCGCTAAGTTACCAACGATTTCTAACTTTTCTTTTCCTGCCTCAATATCTACTAACCAAATTTCACGAACAGGAAGCTCATCATAACGCTTAATAAATCCTTCAATTAACTCTGGTGTATAACTAGATCCACCGCCGATTGTAGCAATTTTAATTCCAGTCATGCTTTATTCCCCTTTCGCTTCTAACTTTTTATAAAGGTCAATAAATTCTGCTGCTAACTCTTTTACTGTAATCGCATTCATTAAATGATCCTGTGCATGAATCAAAAGAACACTAATCTCTGTTTTTTCTCCTCTTGCTTCTGATTGTATGAGCTCTGTTTGGAAATGATGCGCTTCATTAATCGCTTCTTTCGCCTTTACCATCGCTTCATCAGCCTCTGCCATTTTCCCCTGTTTGGCAAATTGAAGTGCCTCCATTGCAAAGCTTCGTGCATTACCACTATTTAAAATTAATTGGAATGGAATTTGTTCTGCTGTAGTCATCATAATTACCGCCCTCTCTATTATGGTTCAACCGATTGAAATACCCCTTCAGTTTGAACATTTCTATTAAAATATTAATTTATGAATGATAGTTTGGTGTTCTTCTAGATGGGTCTCATCTTTTTGAACATGATATAAAGGTGATTGTTCTCACAGATAATGTTATCTGTGAGAACAATTACTATGTTACATAGGTACAGAGTTATTATTTCCTTGTGCTGCTGCTTTTTCAGTACGAACAACAGAACGGTCGCATAATACAACGAATGGATAGTAGATTACCATCGCAATTACAAAGTTGAATAACTGTAGAATTGCACCTGAAAGATGTCCACCTGTTACAAGATAACCACTAATAATTGGTGGTGTTGCCCATGGAATCATCACAACTGTTTTTGGTACCCATCCAATAGATATAGCTGTATAGGAAGTAATTACTAATACAATTGGTGTTACGATAAACGGTAAGAATAAAATCGGATTTAAAATAATTGGTGTACCAAAGATTACTGGTTCGTTAATGTTAAATGCACCAGGTCCAATTGATAAGCGAGATACACCGCGTAATTGTGCACTTTTTGCTACAAGTAATACCACTACTAAGAATGCTAATGTTGCACCAGAACCACCAAGATATACGAAAGTATCAAAGAATGGTTTTGTAATAATATTTGGAACATCAAATGCAGATGTACCACCTTGGAATAACTTCATATTTTTCTCTAATGCCGGTAAGTATAATGGCTCAATAATACCACCAACGATATTTGGCCCATGTAAACCGAAGAACCAAAGAAGATGAACAAGGATTACAATGACAATTGCACTTGGTAATGTCCCTGCTAAACTTTGCAGTGGTGATTGAATCGTATTAAAGATAAATTCATGAACACTTGTACCAGATAATTTCACCGCTAATTGAATACCTGCAACTACTGTTAAGATAACAAATGCTGGAACTATAGCTGCGAAAGATCTTAAAACTGCTGGTGGTACTCCATCAGGCATTTTAAACGTAATGTTTCTTTGTACAAAGAAACGGAATACCTCAGTAACAAGAAGTGCTACGATAATTGCTACGAATAGCCCTTGTGCACCTGTCCAAGCTAAGTTCAATCCGCCTTCTTTCGGTGTTGTTGGCGTAAGAATAATTAACGCACCAAATGAAATAATACCTGCTGACAAACCATCAACGCCGTAAGATTTTGCTAAGTTATAACTTGTTGTAAATGCTATGATTAGTGCTAGAATTGCGAAAGAACCAGTCCACATTCCACCGCCAACTTGTTTCCACGTTTCACCAAACAAACCTTTCATGAAATCTTGGAAAACTTCAGACGGAAAACCATTAATTAGTGATGCCAGTGCACCAACTAAAATAAGTGGCATAACTGCAATAAATCCATCACGGATCGCAGCTAAGTGACGTTGCGATCCGATTTTACCAGCGACAGGAACAATATACTTCTCCATAAATGCAATAAATTTTTGCATTTCGTCTTCCCCCCTAATTATTTTTTAAGTGTTAATGCGTGATCTAAAACTGCTTCTCCATTCATCATGCCGTAGTGCATTGGATTAATAACATCAATTCCAACATTTCTCTCATCAGCAAGCGTTTTCATTGAAGAAAGCATGTAACGAACTTGTGGTCCTAGTAATAATACATCTGCTTGATCGATATTTGTTTTTACTGCATCCCCAGATACAGCCCAAATCTTTCCTTCTAGACCGCGAGCTTTTGCAGCCGCTTCCATTTTTGTAACTAGTAAACTTGTAGACATCCCTGCTGAGCAACATAATAAAATATTCATTTGAAAATCCCCCTTGTGTAGTATAAAAAATTTATGTTTTATTTATTTTTCTTTACGCTATTTATTAATGCAATTAGCGTGCCAACTTTTTAAAACCACTAAAATCAGCACTTTTTCGACTGTTTTCTTTGTGTGTTAACGCTTTCAATTAGTGTGTCACCTAAAAAACACACAGTGTGTTATAAAACAACACGCTTTTAACACATAACTGTATGAAAATAGATTAGTGTTTAGTTGTCTAGTTGTGTTTAAAACAAAAAATACACTAAATAAATTTTTTAGCGAACAATAATTTATTATTTTTACCCACTATTTACTGAAATAAAAAAACCTTGCATACGCAAGGTTCATTCCGATACTGACATCTTCCTATATAATTCTACAAATTCACTCGCTAATTCCTTCACCGTAATCGCATTCATTAAATGATCTTGCGCGTGCACCATCAGAAGGGTAACTTCGGTCTTTTCACCAGCAGCTTCTTTCTGTATGAGCTCCGTTTGTACACGGTGCGCCTCTTTTAATTCCTCTAACGCTTCTTGTAATTTCGCTTCTGCTTCTGTAAATTCTCCACGCTTTGCGCAATCAATTGCTTCCATTGAACAACTTCGTGCATTTCCCCCATGCAAAATTAAATGAAAAGCCTTCGTTTCTATCGTATCCATTTTAGTTCTTTACTCCCCCTTTTCTTCCGCTAACTTTTGTTTATCCCATATTTTTAAGAACGGTAAATAAATGAAGAATGCTAGTGCAAAGTTAACGAGTTGCAAAATAACACCTGAAATTTTCCCGCCTGATCCTAAATATCCACTAAACAGAATCGGTGTCGTCCAAGGTACAGCAGCTCCGCTCGGACGGGCAACTAGCCCCCATTCCATCGCAAAGTAAGAAACAATCGTTAATACAACCGGAACCACTATAAATGGAATTAGTAACAATGGGTTCATGACAATTGGCATACCGAAAGTTACCATTTCATTAATGTTGAATATACCCGGTGCAATCGACAACCGACCTATACTTTTTAATTGCTGACTTCGCGCAAACAATAACATTCCGACAACTAAAGCTAATGTCGCACCAGAACCGCCCATATAAATCCATAAATCAAAAAACTGTGCGGTAATCGTATTCGGTACATCTTGACCCGCTTGAAAAGCAACTCGGTTTTGATCCATTAACGATAACCAAATCGGGCTCATTACACCACCAACAATTGCAGCACCATGAATTCCGCACGCCCAAAGGACATGGACAATGATAACTGCAATTACTGCACCCCAAAGACTAGCCCCCAGTATACTAAGCGGCTCTTGCAAAAGCTTCCCTACAACATTATGAATACTACCGAAAGTCGTGTGTTCAAAGATTAATCTAATGATCCAAACAACTGTCACAACAATAAACCCCGGAATAAGTGCTGCAAATGAACGCGTTACTGCTGGTGGAACTGTCTCAGGCATCTTTATAATCATCTTTTTCTGCACAATAAATCGGTATATTTCAGTAGATATAATTGCAATAATCATCGCTACAAATAAACCTTGGCTTCCCATTAATGCCGCTGGAATTACTCCATCTACCAGTATACTTTCTTTCGTACCCGGAACAATATATGCAACTTGAAAGGGAGTTGCAAGTAAAAATGTCACAAGCGACAATGCCCCAGATGCTAAAGCATCCACTTTATAATATTCCCCAAGCCTGTAAGCGATTCCAAAAACAGCTATTAAAGCCATTATATTAAAAGTTGCACTAACTGGATACCCCAAAGCCCTTTGCCAATTCTCCCCAAACAAACCTGCCATAAAATCATTATACCCTGGTATTGGTAGCGCACTAATGATAAGGAAAAATGATCCAATAATTAAGAAAGGCATCGTCAAAATAATTCCATCACGAATTGCTTGCAAATGCCTCTGCTCTGCAACCTTCCCTGCTACTGGCATTACATATTTCTCTAAAAACCGTATCATCTATCCCACTCTCCTCATGGTTTCATTAACAAAGCTGCTTGCAAGATAGCTTCTCCATTACAAAGCCCGTAATGGACGGATTGAATGACATCAACAGGGACTCCCTTCTCCTTACATAACTCTTTCATTTTCGGTAATAAATAACGTACTTGCGGTCCAAGTAAAAGTACATCAGCTTCATCTATGTGACTATTTACTTCAGAACCTGATACTGCCCAAATCTTTACATCAATCCCTTTTGCCTCTGCTGCTTTCTCCATTTTAGTAACAATTAAACTGGAAGACATTCCCGCTGCACAGCAAAGTAAAATATTCATCCCTTTTCCCTCCCCCTTTTTCCAAACCTAAGTTACGGTGCATCCTTTGCCACCACTAGGTTACAAATATATATGTCTAGATTTCCTGCTGTATGCCGAGCTTAAAAACAAAAATTTCTCGATTTTCACGCTATTCCATCTATCATTATTCTCCTAGTAAAGGGGACTCTAACTCGCTATAATAATTCAGTATGATTTTTTTATTGATAGGAGGATATATTTATGAAGGCATATCGCTTTCCACTTATTTTATTATCTTCTATCCTAATTGGTGGTTTCATTGGTTATTTCATGGGTGCCGATGCAGTTGCTTTAAAGCCGCTTGGTGACATTTTCTTAAACTTAATGTTTACGATTGTTGTACCTCTAGTGTTCTTTAGCATCGCGTCATCTATTGCTAATATGGATGGATTAAAACGTTTCGGTAAAATTATGTCTAGTATGGCTGGGACTTTCTTATTTACAAGTATTTTAGCTGCTATTTTTATGATTATTGTCGTGAAAGTATTCCCGCCAGCACAAGGTGTTGTATTAGAACTAACGCAGCCTGATAAAGCTGAAAAAGCAGTTAGTGTTGCGGATCAAATTGTTGGTATTATAACAGTATCCGATTTCTCGAAGTTACTATCTCGTGAAAATATGTTAGCTCTTATTTTCTTCTCTATTTTAATGGGGGTTGCAACTTCAGCAGTTGGTGAAAAAGGAAAGCCATTCGCTACATTCTTACAAGCTGGTGCAGAAATTTCAATGAAAGTTGTATCTTTCATTATGTACTACGCTCCAATCGGACTTGCTGCTTACTTTGCAGCATTAGTTGGTGAATTCGGACCACAACTTCTTGGAACTTACTTCCGAGCAGCAATGGTATACTATCCAGCGTCTCTAATTTACTTCTTTGTATTCTTCACGTTCTATGCATACCTTGCAGGTCGTAAACAAGGTGTACAAGTATTTTGGAAGAACATGGTATCCCCTACAGTTACATCACTAGCAACTTGTAGTAGTGCTGCTAGTATTCCAGCGAACTTGGAAGCAACGAAAAAAATGGGTATCTCTTCTGACGTTCGTGAAACAGTTGTCCTGCTTGGATCTACACTTCATAAAGACGGATCTGTTTTAGGCGGCGTATTAAAAATTGCTTTCTTATTCGGTATTTTTAACATGGAATTCGAAGGACCGAAAACATTAGCAATCGCACTTGTTGTTTCTCTATTAGTAGGAACAGTAATGGGCGCTATTCCAGGCGGCGGTATGATTGGTGAAATGTTAATCGTTTCTCTATACGGCTTCCCGCCAGAAGCATTACCAATTATCGCAGCAATTAGTACTATCATTGATCCACCTGCAACGATGTTAAACGTAACAGCAGATAACGCTTGTGCCGTAATGACAGCTCGCCTTGTAGAAGGTAAGAACTGGATCAAAAATAAATTTGCTTAATAAAATAGAAAGAGGATGCTCGTTTGGAGCATCCTCTTTTTGTCTTTATTTGTTGATAAGTCGATATCCCTTGTCGAAACGTTGATATATTTGAATTTACAATAGATATATCCAAAAAATCGTCGATATAATCCATTCCGCCACAAATTTGTTATAATCTTCACAAATATTCCACATCCATCATCCATTCTCCGTACTATAATCATGTATGGAAAAGGAGATGGACATGATGACACAAAGCGCACCAGAATTTAAAGTTTTGCAAAGCATCGCATTCCTTGCTGTTGTTTTGCAAAGTTCCTTATTATATACAATGAATCAAGGAAATGTCTTGCTTGAGCAATCCCTCATTATGGGCATGCTATTTAATCTCGCGAAATTTTCAGCACCTGCATTCATATTTATTGTCGGCTTTCACTTAATTCGGCAATATAAGAAGCAACTAGCCTACACAGAATATATTTATGAAAAAGCCGCACATTTACTCATTCCTTATTTCTTCTGGTCTATTCTTTACTTATTAACAACAAGCGATATGATTACACTACAAAGTGGAATAAAAAGTTTATTACTCGGAACAGCCGCACCCCATCTTTGGTACGTGATTATGATGTTCCAAATTCACTTATTGTTCCCTTTACTATGTACACTATTTTATTGGTTTCAAAAACGAACAGAAAATAAAAAAGACATATATAAATATATGACCATCTTTGCTTCTCTATATTTCCTCTTAATGTGGTATTCTTCTCACTACATTTTTAATGGAGAGAAATTGACTAGCTCCACCATTTTACATTATACAGATCGTTCCTTCTTCTTCTACTCATTCTATTTCGTCATGGGAGGAATCGCTGCTGTCGCACTAAAAGCGTGGCGTACATTTGTCATGAAACATATCCCGCTTATCACAATATTATTTTTCATCTTATTTTTATTCATCAATTATGAGTTATTTAGTTTTTACGGAGCAAACTCTATTCATTTAACCGTTTCGACTTATTTAAAACCGTCTATGTTTTTATATATCGTATGCGAAATCATTATACTTTACGTGCTGTCTATTACAATCGTACAGCGACGCGGTTTCTTATATAAAGCTTTACGATTTATCGGGAATTACACGTATGGTGCTTATTTAGCTCATTTTTTCTTCTTACAACTATGTACAAAATTTCTTTCTTTATTCACACAACAAGAAAACACAATATTATATAGCCTATTATTATTTATAATAACGGCCACAATCTCAATTTCAGTCATGGTCATTTGCAGTACACTACCGTTGCATACGTGGATTACAGGGCCTTCTCCTACGAAAAATGTGAAATGGGCTAAGATTGTACTTCGGAAAAATCACGAAAAGGTATTCAAACCATATCTTTGATATAATAGAATTCCATACAAGAAAAGAAAGTAGGACACACCTATGATTAATCAAATTGGACAAATTATGTTATATGTAAATAATCAAGATGAAGCAGTACAATTTTGGACTGAGACAGTAGGATTCCAAATTATTGCGGAAGAAAATAACGGACAAGGCTTTCGCTGGATTGAAATTGCACCAACGAAAGAAGGAGGCACAAGCATCGTCCTTCACGATAAAGCGTTAATTGCGAAGATGCAACCTGAATTAAACTTAAATACGCCTTCACTTATGTTCTTCTCTAATAACTTAGATCAACTGTATAAGGATCTTTCTGAGAAAAACGTTACAGTTGGACAAGTTGTAGATTTACCTACAGGTAGAGCATTCAACTTTGCTGATCATGAAAATAATTACTTTGCCGTAATGGAACGCAAATAAAAAAGAAGCTATCCGAAAAAATTGGATAGCTTCTTTCATTTTAAGAAACTTGTTCTGCATTCGTTTCCTTATGTTGTATATGACTCGTGATCCAAGCAATTCCGCCAGCAACAACGAGATAGCATAACAATATTAAAATTTGTATTTGTAATTGCGACCAATCTCCTAAAGAAATCACATCTTGTAGCCCTCTAAGAGAATGGGACATTGGAAGAAATTGTCCAATTTTGCTAAGAACAGCTATATTTAATTCTCCTGGGAAAGTCCCCCCGCTCGTCGCTAATTGCAAGACGAGAAGCGTTACTGCTAAGAATTTTCCAACAAGACCAAATACAGTTACTAACATAAGAATAAACGTCATGAACGTAAAGGAAATAACGATACTTGATAAAACAAAGAGTGGCACACTTGCAACTTCTAAGTTCATAACTCCTAGCACAACCACATCTACTAGTAATGCTTGAATCAATCCAATTACATATACCAATCCTAGTTTATTAATAAAATGTACCGTTCCGCTTACCTTCATATTTTGTCTACGACCAAGAGGTAAAATATTTGATGCCATAATTCCACCAACATAAAATGCAAGTGATAAGAAATATGGTGCAATACCTGAACCGTAATTAGGCACATCAGAAACTGTCGACTTCACTAATTGAACCGGCTCTGAGAACATCGTATTGCGTGCATCATTATTGCGAACGTCCGCTATCTTCCCTGCGCCCTCTCCCAATTTCGTAGAAAGTTCTTCCGCGCCCTCGTCAAGTTTAACAAGTCCACTTGTTAACTTACCAGCACCGTTATTTAACTCTGTTCCGCCACTCGCAAGCTGATTTACACCTTCTTGTAATGATGCAAATCCAATTCCCCACTTCGTAAATCCATCAGCTAAATTCCCCGCACCATCTGCAACCTTTTTCGTTCCAGTAGTAGCTTCATTTAACTTAACTCCAAATGTATTCATGCCTTCTTCAACCTTATGCTGACCATCCGCAATCTTCTGCGCACCTTGTGTCAATTGTTGTTGGCTATTATTTAAAGTGTTTGTCGCTTTAGCTAATCCATTAGAAGTAGCAATGATTTTTTGAAAAGCAGGATCTTGTTGCACTTCTGGATGACTTTTCACGTACTCTTCTAGTTGTTGTTTTACACTATTTGCTGCATTGTCCGCTTTCACTTGCCCTTCAGCAAGCTTCTCACTTCCATTCACCCATTCATTTGTACCAGCACTTAATTCACTAACCCCTGATTGTAAAGTTTTTTCACCTTGTGCTAACAATTCCATACCACTATGAAGTGAGGTCGCTCCTTGACTCAGCTCGTTTGCTCCACCAGTTAAGGCTGATTGGCTATCAGCAAGTTTTTCACTTCCCTCTTTCACTTTTGATGTCCCATCACTTAAACGATAAATACCATCTGCAAGCTGATTTGCCCCGTTTCTTGCATCTGTCGTTCCTTCATGTAACTTCTCAGCACCATTACTTGCATCACTCAACCCTTGTGCTAAATCTTGAAACTTTGAAAAGACACCTTCTGTATAAGATTTCGTAATACTATTTGAAATTTTTGTTTTCATATTTTCAACAGCTGTCGTTCCAATTTGAGCTGCTACAAAGTTTTTACCCGGATTCACTTTGTATTGAAGCTGCGCTGGCTCTGGTTTCTCATCCATAAGTGTACTTACCTTTTTAGAGAAATCCTCTGGAATCGTAACAACCATATAGTACTTATCTTCTTTCAGCCCTTCATCAGCATTTTTTTCTGATACGAAATGAAAAGCCAGTTCCTTATTCTCTTTTAAATTTTTTACAAAATCATCTCCTGCATGAATTGTTTTCTCATCCATCGCAGCACCCTTATCTAAATTCACAATCGCAACAGGTAATTTATCTAATTTTCCATATGGATCCCAATATCCAGCTAAAAAGAATCCTGAATAAATTAAAGGAACGATCAATAAAAAAATTAAAGCGATACGTCCATGTTTATGGTGCCACATCGCTTTCCAATCTTTAAATATAAGTTGAATTCCCTTCATGAAACATACTCCTTCTCCTAATTTAACACCATTACAATGGTTTAACAGATTTACTATACACGTCCATTTCCATACTGTATAATACATCTTTAATTATCAATTCATTCCTTTTGGTCTATAGAAAGGAGCGTCAAAATGGAACTTCTTCAACTAAAATACTTTCAGACAGTCGCACGAGTAGAACATATGACAAAAGCCGCTGAAGAATTGCATATCGCACAACCTTCGCTCAGCAAAACAATCGCTAGATTAGAAAAGGACTTAGGCGTCCCGTTATTTGATCGCCAAGGTCGACAGATTACATTGAATTCTTTTGGAAAAGTATTTTTAAAACGAGTAGAACGCATTTTTCATGAATTAAGTGAAGGCGAACGAGAAATTAAAGATTTAGCTGAATTACAACAAAGCTCTATTACACTGGCAGTTTCTATTCCGAGAATATTACCAGAACTACTCGGTTCTTTTTTACTAGAGCATCCTAGCGTTCGATTCCAACAATTTCTCGCATCTACGCCTTCTATGAAGCGACAATTAAATAATATAGAAATTGACTTTTGCATTTCTTCTGTACCAATTGAAGGCGAGGAAATTATGTGGGAACCACTTATTACAGAAGAAATTTTCTTAGTCGTCCCTTCAGGTCATCGTTTATCAGGACGCAAAAGTATCCATCTGCATGAGGTAAAAGATGAACCATTTATTAGTATGAACACTGGTTACGGATTTCGGCACTTAACAGATGAATTTTGTAAAGAAGCTGGCTTCACTCCACATATCGCTTTTGAAGTAGATGAACCAACTGTGATTAGCGACCTTATTAAGCAAGGCCTCGGCATCGCTTTTGTCCCAAGTTTAACTTTATTAAAAAACTCTACTTTAGCATTAAATAAGCTACGTATTATTGAACCCGTTTGTAAGCGAACAATTGGCTTAAGCTGGTCAAAAAAACGTTACTTATCGAAATCCGCCCAGCAATTCCGTGAATTCGTGATTGATTACTTCTCCAATATTAGGACGTAAAATAATATCAAAAAATGAAAGGTGCCATCCCCATAGGATGGCACCTTTTATTTTTCACTCTTCTCTAATTCTATTTCAGCTAAAAGCGGCAAAACATTATCAAAAATATGCGTATTGTTATTTTCACCTGTTACATATCCACCGTAATATCTACTAAATACGTTGTCATTTCGGAATGTGGCCATATGATCATATAATTCCTTTGCAAACTTTCTATCACCTGTTTGTAGTACGTACAAAATCGTTAGTCCGTAAGCGGCTGGCGATTCATAATTCACAGTTTGTTTTCCCGTTTCTAAATTGTAACGACCGTATAGCTTTCCATCCTCCTGGAATTTCTTCTTTATAAATTCCAAATAAGCATCTGATGAAAGACCACCTAAACTTCGATGATATGCAACGTATGATTGATCAATAAGATTCACTTCTTTATCGTACGTAAATGTACCATCTTCTTTATACTCTTTTGGGAATGCCCAGCCATGCCTTGGATAATCCGCTAAAAATTGAACGACTTCCTGATATTGCTCAGCAGAAACTTTGCCGTACTTCTTCATATACGAGAATGCGTGCGGATTTAAGTATGATGTAGTTGCAAAATTATTTTGTTTCCCTGCATCTGCATCATAATAATCAACGTAATAATTATTTTTCTTATTATAACGAATTACAGCATCACTCAATTGATCTGCCAAGTTTTTATAACGCTCTTCCTTATACATTTCATAAGCACGATATAATTGTTCTATAATACGAAGATCATCTATAAGTGCATTTGTAGCTGACTGCATTTCTCCCTTTTCAGAGATTTTCCATATAACAATGTGATCCTTATGTACAAAGCTATTTTGAATAACCTTAACTTGTTCATCGAATAACGCTTGATCATCTTTATCGAGTGTATATTGTAGCCATAGTCCTGCTGATTCCGATAAAGCTTCACGACCTTTCGCTTCACCCGTTCCTGCCTTTGTATCCGCTAAACGATATGTGGCAAGCGTCCCATTTTCATTCACCATATGCCTTAAAATAAAATGTTCTGTACGGTTTCCTTGTATAGCCGCCCAAAATACAATGCCGCCTAAAGCGATTAAGAGAATAACTCCAATCCCTATATATAAACGTTTCCGCAATCTTTTCACCTCCCCATTAAGACTAACCTTAATTTTACCAGAACATACATAAATTTAAAAAAGACAATCTATTAGATTGTCTCCCGTTCCTCTAGCTCTCACAAGCCTCTTTAGAAGGTCTATATAGCGATTCTACGAGTCGATCATACTCACTACGCGTAATCTCTTTATTATACAGCTTCAATAATAAATCTCTATGCTCTTTTGAAAATGCCATCTTTTTAATGACTTCAGGATACATAAAACATCCTCTCCATTTCACATAAACTTCTTCACCTTTAAAAACAGAACTTATGTTCGCATAAAAGATTATAAAATATTCCTTACTAAAAAACAAACAAAATATTATTAAACATTAACTTCTTTTTATTTAGAATATTCAATCAACATATTACCATATCCACTTTTTAAATACATATATATTTTTGGTAGTTTTTTTGAATAAATCTTCCAATTCAATCAGAAAATAATGGCAAAAAAGAAGAGGAGTTTACATATGGATACGGTAACATTAGCAAGAGCATTTTTTGGTTCTTCATTAGCATTCCACATTATCTTTGCAACACTTGGCGTGGGACTTTCATTGATGATTTTTATAAGTGAAATACTCTATCACTGGAAGAAAGATTCCGATTACGCCATTATGGCGAAAAGATGGACGAAGGCGTTTGCCATCCTTCTCGGTGTAGCAATTCCAACTGGAACAATTGTTGGTGTGCAAATCTCACTTCTTTGGCCTGGTTTTGCCAAAATTGTTGGGCAGGTGATTTCTGTTCCCTTTCAAATTGAGATTTTCGCCTTCTTTTTAGAGGCTTTGTTCATGTCCATTTATGTATATGCAGCTGACAAACTACCTCCATTTATGAGATTAATCTCACTATTCTTCGTCATGATTGGTGCCACGGCATCTGCCGTGCTTATTACATCAGCAAATACATGGATGAATACACCCGCAGGCTTTTCAATGGGGCCAGATGGATCAGTTTTTAACGTTGATCCGTGGAAAGCTTTCTTTAATCCGAGTTTTGGCACAAGCGCATTCCACGTTGTGATTACAGCCTATACAACTGGAGCTGCCGTCATTGCCTCTATCGCTGGATTTAAATTATTAAAGAAGAATTTAAGTAAACGTGAAGTGGCATATCACAAAAAGGGACTACTGTTAGGTCTCGTCGTGACATTTATTACAGGTGCTACGATGTGGCTTTCGGGACATGAATCGGCGATTGCCTTACATAAGCATTCCCCTGAAAAACTTGCATCTGCTGAAGCTTTATTTGAAACGACATCACATGCACCGTTATCAATTGGCGGGGTTGTAGATCCTAACACACTTGAACTAAACTATGCACTAGAAATTCCGAACATGCTTAGCCTACTAGTGGGACTCGACCCTAGCACCGTCGTAAAAGGACTCAAGGAATTCCCACAAGAAACATGGCCACCATTTTATACACATACACTATTCAACTTAATGGTCGGCACCGCTGCCTTTACCTTTGCAGTTGCGGCAATCGCCCTCTTATATTGGTACTTTGTTTACCGAAAAAAAGGGACAGAATTACCGAAGTGGCTTCTTTGGGGAGCTGCCGCATGTGGACCAATTATGATGCTTGGTATTGAATTCGGGTGGATTTTCAGCTGTAGTGGTCGTCAACCTTGGACCATTTATGGTATGCAACGTACAGTCGATGCTTCTACACGCGCTGATTTTGTCGGTCCTTTATTTATTCTATTCATCATTTTATATATTGGACTCGGTATTTTAACGGTTTTTGTACTACGGACATTCTTTAAGAAACATCCGCTTACAAATGATTTACATCACGAAGGAGGCGATTCTCGTGCATGAGGAAAGTATTGCAATCATCATCTTATGGGCTCTTATTTTCGTATACAGTATATTAGGGTCCATCGATTTTGGAGCAGGTTTTTGGGGCATGGTATACGCAAAACATCCAACGATTGCTGCTAAACTTGCCAATCGATACTTATCACCAACTTGGGAAGTAACAAATACATTTCTCGTTTTTGTCGTTGTCGCTTTTCTCGGTTTCTTTCCGAAAGCTGCTTTCACCCTTGCGACAGTGATGTTCGTGCCAGTTATGTTAATTTTAATACTCATTGCAATTCGTAGTACGTTCATGGTATTTGCTTACTCTCTGCCAAAGTATCAATTCCTCCTTCGGGTAATTTCAGGTATTACTGGGCTCTTAATTCCAGCCTTATTAATTACCGTTTTACCCGTTACAGAGGGGGCTTATATTACAATGTCTGAAGGAAAAGAAGTACTTCTGTATGGAAAACTTCTTTCTAGTCCGGTTATCTACTGCTATATGCTCTTCGGGCTAACTTCGGAACTATTTCTCTCTTCTCTCTTTCTTGCTGATTTTGCGAGAGAGCAAGGCTCAGAAGACTCGTATAGAATTTATAGAAGAAACGCTATCATCCTTGGTCCTGCAACACTCGTTACGGCGATTATCGCCCTCGTTGTAATGGATCCGGAAACACACTGGCTTATGCAAGGACTCATAAAGCAATTCCCATGGTTTACAGTTTCTATCGTTTTATTCGTTATCGGGTACTCTTCTCTTTGGTGGACAAACAAAAAGTATGGCACACTAGGATACCCTCGTATTGCCGTTTTAGCAGTCGTCGCTCAATATGCATTTGCAAGTTACGCTTACGGTGTCGCGCATTTACCTTATATTATTTATCCTGATGTAACTGTATTTACAAGTTTTACAACGACAGAAACATTCTATGCATTGCTTATCCTATACGCAATTGGAATCGCAATTTTACTACCAGGATTTATTTTCTTCTGGAATTTATTCTTGAAGGATCGAACTTTCTTGAAGGAAAAATAATATAGTCGGGGAGTCTGTTCCAAACGGCATTTTGGGATGGACTCCTTTTATCATGTTTTGTCGATAAGTCGATATATTTTAAAAACCGCTGATATATTTCCATAATTGCTCATATAAATGTCATTTTCTATCTTATCGCCCCACTAATTTATAGACTCCTCTCACAATAGTTATTTCACTATTCGTGACACTTGTCCTTTAGCTTGAAAAACACATATTCACTTTAATCCATCATATGTCTAGTTCTTCCTATTTTTTGCTGAATATACTACCAATACAGACCTTGAGACAAGCTACATTGGTTTAAGGAAAAGTAGAAAGGTAGGTTAAATATGAGCATTGAAATATGGATTACTATTATTGTATTCTTCTTCACAATGATTGTTATCTTTTGGCGACCTCGTGGTTTAAATGAGGCGTGGCCGGCAGCAATTGGCGCTGGCATTATCCTAATTACTGGACTTGTATCAAGACCAGACGTCATGGACATTATTAGTAAAATTGGCGGTGCCTCCATAACAATATTAGCGACCATCGTTATGGCGGTTATATTAGAAAGCTTCGGCTTCTTCCACTGGTCCGCAGCGAAACTTGCAAATTTAGCAAAAGGCTCCGGTCGCCGTTTATACTGGTATATTCAATTATTATGTTTTCTTATGACTCTTTTATTTAATAACGACGGTAGTATTTTAATTACAACCCCAATTTTAATTCTTCTTCTAAAAAACCTTCGATTAAAACCACATCAACAAATTCCTTATTTGTTAAGCGGTGCTTTAATTGCTACTGCATCTAGTGCACCAATTGGTGTAAGTAATATCGTAAACTTAATCGCATTAAATATCGTTCATATGACTCTTTATATGCATACTGCTATGATGTTTGTACCTGCAACATTAGGACTATTGTTTATGTCATGGCTTATGTACACAGTTTTAAAGAAAAAACTACCAGAAAGATTACCTGTTTCTTCATATGATATCGAAGAAATATTCTTCACGAAAAACTTCCATCCGTTAAAAGGAAAAAATTCTGTTGATACGAAACAAAAACGTACAAAATTCATGTTAAAAGTATTAGGTTTCGTCTTCCTTATGCGCTGCCTTCTATTCGTGGCATCCTTCTTATCGATCCCCATCGAAATTGTTGCAGTACTCGGTTCACTCGTTCTTCTCATATGGAGATGGTACTACTTACGAACGAATCCTATCGACATTTTGAAAAAGACACCGTGGCACATTTTAATTTTCGCATTCTCTATGTATGTCATTATTTACGGGCTTCATAACGCAGGGTTAACAGCGGTGCTTGTCAATTGGCTTGAACCACTTGTAAGCCAACATCTGCTCTATGCTAGCTTTGCAATGGGCGGGCTCGTCTCCCTCCTCTCTAACGTCTTCAATAACCATCCTGCACTTATGATTGGTACAATCACATTAACAGAAATGGGGCTAGATCCAGTCACATTAAAAACTATCTACCTCGCAAACATTATTGGTAGTGACATCGGTTCACTATTATTACCAATCGGTACACTAGCTTCCCTCATTTGGATGTATATCCTGAAACAAAACAAAATTAAAGTAAAATGGAAAGACTATTTAAGTGTATCCCTTATCGTTATTCCTCTCACAACAGTCGTCACATTATTCCTCTTATACTACTGGGTACACCTCTTCTTCGCCTTATAAATAACAGAAGCCCGCTTTGCTACCGTCTTAGCAAAGCGGGCTTCTTCTATATTTAAGTTAGGTACTACAGTGTGATCAATCAAGTAAAGAGGCGTAACGTATTATTGGTACAAATGACTACCAGTGTCTTTAAATTCTTTCGCTTTCTCTTTCATCCCTTTTTCAATTGCTTCTGTCGTTTCTAAATCATTGTCTTTCGCATATTCACGAATATCATGTGAAATTCTCATACTACAAAACTTCGGTCCACACATGGAGCAGAAATGAGCTGTTTTCGCACCTTCTGCTGGTAATGTTTCATCGTGATATTCCATCGCACGTTCAGGATCTAAAGATAAATTAAATTGATCGCGCCAACGGAATTCAAAGCGAGCTTTTGAAAGTGCATCATCACGCTGATGAGCCGTTTTGTGCCCTTTCGCAAGATCAGCTGCATGTGCAGCGATTTTGTACGTAATAACCCCCGTTCGAACATCATCTTTATTCGGTAAACCTAAATGTTCTTTCGGCGTTACATAACAAAGCATCGCCGTTCCAAACCAGCCAATCATTGCAGCCCCAATCGCGGATGTAATATGGTCATAACCTGGTGCAATATCTGTTGTTAACGGCCCAAGTGTATAGAACGGCGCACCTTGACAAATATCAAGCTCTTTTTCCATGTTCTCTTTAATTAAATGCATCGGTACATGTCCAGGTCCTTCAATCATCACTTGCACATCATGTTTCCAAGCAATTTTCGTTAATTCACCAAGTGTTTCAAGCTCAGAAAACTGTGCTTCGTCATTTGCATCTGCAATCGAACCTGGACGTAATCCATCTCCAAGAGAGAACGAAACGTCGTACTGCTTCATAATTTCACATATCTCTTCAAAATGAGTGTATAAGAAGTTTTCTTTATGATGGAATAAACACCACTGTGCCATAATTGAACCACCACGTGAAACGATACCTGTCGTACGCTTTGCAGTAATCGGAATGTAACGAAGTAATACGCCTGCGTGAATCGTAAAGTAATCAACCCCTTGCTCCGCTTGTTCAATTAACGTATCACGATACACTTCCCACGTTAAATCTTCTGCAATTCCGTTTACTTTTTCCAGCGCTTGATAGATCGGTACAGTTCCGACTGGTACAGGCGCGTTACGAATAATCCACTCACGCGTCGTATGAATATTTTTACCTGTAGATAAATCCATAATTGTATCTGCACCCCAGCGCGTTGCCCACGTCATCTTCTCTACTTCTTCTGCAATAGAAGAAGATACAGCAGAGTTTCCGATATTTGCATTAACCTTCACGTGGAAATTACGTCCGATAATCATCGGCTCTGCTTCCGGATGGTTAATATTCGCTGGTAAAATGGCACGGCCTTCCGCGATTTCCTTACGAACAAACTCAGGCTCTACTCCTTCACGAATCGCAACATATTCCATCTCAGATGTAATGATACCATTGCGCGCATAATGCATTTGCGTAACGTTTGCCCCTTGCTTTGCTCTAAGCGGCTGGCGATCCATTTGCGGAAAAACAGGTGTATGTTTCGAAGCCACTTTCACACCGTCATCCTCTGGTTTCACTTCGCGCCCTTCGTATGCTTCTACATCCTCGCGCTCTATGATCCAAGAGTGACGCGGCGCCTGCAACCCCTTTTCCAGCTCCACTTTATACGCAGGATCTGTATAGGGACCGCTCGTATCGTATACACGAATTGGTGGATTCGGAATGCCGTTCGTTTCACTTTGTTCAATCTCGCGCATCGGCACTTTCATACCCGCGCGCGGTCCATCCACATACACTTTCTTACTTCCTGGTAAACTCGATTTCAATTCAATTTGCTCAGCTGAAACAGACTGTTTCATAACCTTTTTTGCCCCCCTGTACGTGACAAGGACGAGATATGGCCAGCGCATGCCAAAATAAAAAGAGCCAGGTCCATAAAAAAATAAGGACCTGGCTCATAAAAGACATCATTATGTAAAGCCGTTAACTTCCCTACGCTGGTACGAGCCAGATCAGGTCCAAAGGGTTAAGAAGATCACGCGCTTCTCTCTCAGCCTACGCATACGTTAGGCACCCCTAGTTTATCACTGATTTAATTTTCAATACTTTCCCATCATACACGATAATCTGAAAAATGCAAAGTTTATTTCTTTTGTTGTTTATGGAATCATCCACGTTAAATAATATGCCTGCACATACGTCATAATACCAACAATAATTACGAAGAATAAACTATGCTTCACTGTAAAGCGGAATAAATCTGATTCTTTTCCAGCAAGTCCAACTGCCGCACAAGCAATCGCAATCGATTGCGGAGAAATCATTTTTCCTGTTACACCGCCCGTTGTATTTGCTGCAACGAGAAGTACTTCAGATACACCGACTTGCTGCGCTGTAATCGCTTGTAAATTCGAGAACAGTGCATTCGCTGACGTATCAGATCCTGTTAAAAATACACCGATCCAGCCTAGGAATGGTGAGAAGAACGGGAATAGTCCGCCAGTTCCTGCAAGTGCTAACGCTAATGTAGAAGATAGACCAGAATAGTTTGCAATAAACGCGAATCCTAATACGAATCCGATAGATAGAATTGGCATCTTAAGCTCATTTAGCGTTTCTTTAAATGTTACTACTGCATCTTTTGCACTCATTTTCAAAATAAAGATAGAAATGATACAAGCAATTAAAATTGCTGTTCCCGTCGCTGATAAAATATCTAATTTCAAGATTGCTTCATAAGGCGTCGGTTTATTTACAATTGGCTCTGCTTTCATTACGAGATTGTGTAAGCCTGGAACTTCAAACTTAAACACGAGGCTTTCTAATGCGCCACCTGGAGCAAATAACGCTTTAAAGAAACTTTGGCTCCAAATGACTACCATCACAGTTAAAATAATGAATGGAGACCATGCTTTTACTACTTTTCCTACCGTTAGTTTCGGCATAGATGTCGCCGTCGTTGCCGCAGCTACTTCACTATTTGCTTCTTTAGACTGATAGATTTCTTTCGGCTGCCAAACTTTTAAGAATAGCGATAAACTCACTAAACTTACAAGTGCTGACGTAATATCCGGAAGTTCTGGTCCTAAGAACGTCGCTGTAATGAACTGCGTAATTGCAAATGAGCTACCCGCTACAAATAGAGCTGGCCATGTTTGTCTTACTCCTTTAAATCCATCCATTAAAAATACGATAAAGAACGGAACAAATAATGATAGAAACGGTAATTGATGTCCAGCCATTTGTCCAATTTTATGTGGATCAATGCCAGTTACTTGTCCAGCAACTGTAATCGGAATTCCCATCGCCCCGAACGCTACCGGTGCCGTATTTGCAATTAAACAAAGACCAGCTGCATATAAAGGATTTAATCCAAGACCTGCAAGGAGTGCTGCCGTAATCGCTACTGGTGCACCAAATCCTGCTGCCCCTTCCAAAAATGCTCCAAATGAAAAACCAATTAAAATAACGAGTAAACGATGGTCATTTGTAATCGATAATACAGATGCACGAATGACATCGAATTGACCTGTTTTTACAGATATTTTATATAAAAATACCGACATAATGATAATCCAAGCAATCGGCCATAGTCCGTATAAGAAACCATATCCGGTCGCTGCCATCGCCATCGTGAACGGCATCTTATAAGCGAATAACGCCACTAAAATTGTAAGTACAACTGTAATAAATCCTGCCACATACCCCTTCATGCGGAAAACTGCTAAAGCTAAGAAAAAAAAGATAATCGGAATAAGTGCGACCGCTGCCGAAATCCAAATGTTTCCAAACGGATCATAAACTTGTGTCCATGTGTTCATTGTTCTCTCCCCCTAAAGAATCCCCTTTTAAATAGAATAACCTCATCAATAGACTATCAGGTCATCATACCTTTAAGTCTAAAAATAAAAAACGTTTAAGAAAACGTTTTCAATAACTTTCATTTATACTGTACCATAACAATTTCTATTACAAAAGATTTTTTTGAAAATTATATCATTTAATATGAAAATCTTACAAAATCGTCACGTTCCTGTAATGTTCATCGATAGTAAGCTTGCCAAAACTATTGCATAATAATAGTATAACAACAGACATTATTCATGAGGTGATATATATGAACGGAAACAAAATATTAGCAGCTTTATCATACTTTAGTGTATTATTTGCCCCTATCTTATTCCCTATTATCGTTTGGATTGTAGGCGATGCTGAAACAAAACCACATGCAAAACGCGCTCTATGGACACACATTATTCCAAGTATCGCTACATTCATCGGCGTAACTATTTTAGGAATTATGGGGCTTGGATCTGATCAGCCGGACGTAACACTTGGAATTGGAGCAATGATTGTCTTATGTATTTGCGGCATTATTAGCCTATACTACTTCATTTGGAACATCATAAAAGGTATTAAAGTGCTGAAAGCTTAATTTTAATCAAACGTTTGTTTAAAAAAGACACTTGCAAATTGCAAGTGTCTTTTATCTTCTGCGTTTCTTCTTTTTTCTCATCATCTTCTTGCGGCGCGTATTCACTTTATCCGCTATAATGTGAAGCGTGCTTGCCACAACAATTCCCATTACGAACGTTGTAATTTCAACCTCATGTTCCTTCGCAGTTTCTATTAAATTACCGTCAAGTGCGATTACATTTAATAGGAATAAAAACGGGGAAAACACAATTAACATGTATGCAATACGAATCACATCACCAAGTATAATTGTATGTGTAAAGAAGGAGCGATGCGGCATTACCTTCTTATACGGATACCAAAATATACGTAAGAATCCCCATTTATTATACGCATTACTATACGTATCTAAATCCGGCGTTAAAAATGTAGTACCTACTAAAAAGCCAATTGCAAAAGTTAATAAAAAATCAAAGTTTGTTAATCCATACGAAAAGAGCATAAACAAAACAACCGGAAGGGATATTAAGTTTATTTTCGTATGCGTTCTTCCTGATGGCATAATGCACTTCCTCGCTTACGTTCGCCCTGTCACCATATGACAGTTCTCACCTATTGATCTAATTTCTGATCGATAAAGGATGTGTCTATATCCGAACCAAACCATTCTGCCAACTTCACTCGTGCCTTATCTTTCACCTCTTCATTGACGTATATCGACGCTTGTAATAGCGCAGCCATTAACGCCCCTAAATCATCCGTATAACCAATTCCAGCAACGAAATCTGGAATCGCATCAATCGGTGCAATAAAATAAGCAAGTGCTCCAATTACAATAATTTTCACTCGTTTTGGAACATCCGGTTTCTGCAAAACGTAAAACAATAATAAACTTGCATAAATGACCGATTGCCCTGCTTGCTTTGCAACATGTTTCACTTTCTTCCAAAACGCTTCAACTGAAAATTTTTGTTCCATGTAAAAGCCTCCCTATTTTTAAAAAGAAATAAGCTACAATATGTTATCAGTAAAAGTTCATCAAAATTACACATAATCTATCAATGAACTTTCATTGTAACAAACAAACGAAAAAAGAACAAGTGTTCGTTAATTTTCCTGTACTCTCCTTCATATAATAGGTTTCTAGATAACCGCTTACCCATCGTCATTTCTTATTTCTCAACAAAGAAAATTTTCAATTCCACTTAACATTCTGCTCTACCTTTGTTATATTTTCTAGTTGACGGACATATAAACGAATGTTAAAGTTTTCTCTGGTAGTGACAAATCTCATACAAAAAATGTAAAATGTTATAGTGTTTCTCAGAAATGAATTTTGTTGTATAATACAGAAATGACGTTATGCTTATGAGCAGCACAAGAAACCAAAAGGGTATGCATAGTTATAGTCGTATATGGGTGAATATAGAACCTCTAATTATGGCCAAGAAAACTATGTATTTTTTATTTTAGCATTTTTCGCTCCAAAATCGACCAAGCCTGATAGAGAAAGGGTGGAAATGAATGAAAGAAACCTTGAAATCACAATTTCAAAATGTGCGTTTCACTGTATTCGTAGCTTTAGCCGTATGGTTGAAGACATATATTATTACACGCACAAGCTTTGATTTAAAACTTGAATCTTTCATGCAAGAATTCATTTTATTCCTTAGCCCATTAGCAGCATCATTACTGCTTGTTGGCCTTGCATTATTTGCAAAAGGGAAAAAACGTAACTATATAGCACTTGGAATTAATTTTGTCTTAACAATCATTCTTGTTGGTAACGTAATGTTCTACGGATTCTACAATGACTTCGTTACTTTACCTGTACTAGGACAAACATCTAACTTTGGAAGTTTAGGTTCTAGTGTGAAAGAATTGTTTAACTACAAAATCATCCTTGCATTTGCTGATATTATCGTATTCTTCATTTTATTGAAGAAGATGAAGAATTTTGCACCGACAGAGCGTGTAGCACGCCCAATGCGTTCCCTATACTTCGTGTCAACAGTTGCTATTTTCTTCGCAAACTTAGGACTGGCAGAAGCCGAGCGTCCTGAACTATTAACACGTTCATTCGACCGCGTTATGCTTGTTAAAAACTTAGGTTTATATGTACACCAAGTATACGACCTTGGCTTACAAGCGAAATCAAGTTCACAAAAAGCTTTTGCTGACGGTAGTAAGTTACAGGAAACAGAAAACTACGTAAAAACAACACAAAGTAAACCAGATCCAAATATGTTTGGTACTGCAAAAGGGAAAAACGTAATTGTTGTCTCTCTTGAGTCACTACAAACATTCTTAATTGGTGCAACAGTTAACGGACAAGAAGTTACACCATTCTTAAACCAATTTACGAAAGAAAGTTATTACTTTGATAACTTCTTCCATCAAACTGGGCAAGGAAAAACATCAGATGCTGAATTCTTAGTAGATACTTCCATGTATCCACTAGACCGTGGTGCTGTATTCTTCACACACGGTAATAATGAATATACAGCAACTCCAGAAATTTTACGTGAGCAAGGATACCACACATCAGTATTCCACGCGAACAACGCAACATTCTGGAACCGTAACATTATGTACCCGGCACTTGGTTATGATCGTTACTACAACGAACTTGACTACAAGATTACGCCAGAAACGAAATTAAATTGGGGATTAAAAGATATCGAATACTTCGATCAATCTATCGATATGTTAAAAGAAGTGAAGCAACCGTTCTATACTCGCTTCCTTACTTTAACAAACCATTACCCATTCACTTATGATGAAAGCACGAAATTAATCGATGAATACAATTCTGGCGATGGCGTATTTGACCGTTACATGGTAACTGCTCGCTATTTAGACGAAGCAATGAAACACTTTATTGAGCGTCTAAAAGCAGAAGGTATTTACGACAACTCAGTTATCGTATTCTACGGTGATCACTACGGTATTTCTGAAAACCATAACCGTGCAATGGCACAGTTCTTAGGAAAAGAAGAAATCACTGCATTTGACCATATGAACTTACAAAAAACACCGATGTTTATTCACGTTCCAGGTCAAAAAGAAGGTAAAACAATTTCAAAACCAACTGGTGAAATTGACATTAAACCAACAATTCTAAACTTACTTGGCGTAGATTCTACGAATCAAGTTCAATTTGGTCATGATGTATTCTCACCTGATAATAAAGGATTCGTCGTTCTTCGTGACGGTAGCTTCATTACAGATAAGTACATGTACACGAACAGTACATTCTACGACCGTACTACTGGCGAAGTTGTACAATTACCGAAAGAAGAATCTCAACCACTTATTGATCGTGCACAAAATGAATTGAACATGTCTGACAAAATCATTGAAGGTGACTTACTTCGCTTCTCTGAAAGTAATAAGACCAAAACTGGTGAAGTAAAGACAGCTATTAAAGAAGAAAAGAAGAGCGCTGAGTAATCTCAGCCTCTTTTTTTTATATTTCTCCATACAATCACTTATATTCATTAACTTTAACATTACATAACCTTTACCAAATATTCACATAGGATTAATGAAACATCTCTATAATAAAATATGTAAGCGAGGTTCTATATATTTCTTATCTCTCATCTTTAATAAGATCCCTTAAAGAAATATATGAATCGTTTATTTCTACTTTCTTATAATTGTCTTTCAATGTGTTTTGTTTCCATACACAAAACATTCAATAAGACGATGTCCCTATGAAAGATAGCTACCCTCCTTGTGCAGCATTCCATAAGAATGTTGCTTTTTTTTATTCAAAAGCAGGATTCTTATTTCTTATTTCCGAATTTGTATATACAAAATGCTGTAAATCACTACTACTTCTCTACCATTTACAAATACATATACGTCATATGTAAAGAAGTACTCACATAAAAATTACTATAGTGATTTTTATTCCGAATGAAAACTTCACTTTACTTATGCACTTACGAAAGGATGGGACGGAAATTGGCATATGAAAGATTTGTACTTTGGAATGATGCAGTTATTGATACAACGAAACAAAAAGCGTACATAGAACTTGAAGAAAGAGGCTTACAGTTTGGAGATGGTGTCTACGAAGTTATTCGCCTATATAAAGGTAACTTTCACTTATTAGATCCGCATATCACAAGATTATATCGCTCCATGGAAGAAATAGAATTATCACTCCCTTTCTCAAAAGCAGAACTTATCATCCTACTTTACAAACTAATTGAAAGTAATAATTTCTACGAAGATGGAACGATTTATTTGCAAGTATCTCGTGGTGTACAAGCTCGTACCCACACATTCTCATATGACGTCCCGCCGACAATCTATGCCTATATTACGAAGAAAGAAAGACCTGCGTTATGGATTGAATATGGTGTACGTGCTATATCAGAACCAGATACACGCTGGCTACGCTGTGATATCAAATCATTAAATTTATTACCCAATATATTAGCTGCTACGAAAGCTGAACGTAAAGGATGCAAAGAGGCTCTTTTCGTACGAAATGGCACTGTAACTGAGGGAAGCTGTTCTAATTTCTTTCTCATAAAAAACGGAACTCTCTACACACATCCAGCCAATCACCTTATTTTAAATGGCATCATTCGTCAATATATCCTTTCTTTAGCGAAAACCCTTCGCATTCCTGTACAAGAAGAACTATTTAGCATTCGCGATGTTTATCAAGCGGATGAATGTTTCTTTACAGGAACGACGATTGAAATTTTGCCGATGACTCACCTTGATGGAACTGCAATTCAAGATGGGCAAGTTGGCCCTATCACAAAAGTGCTACAAAGATCCTTTTCTCAAAGCTTGCTACAATCCAATATGTCTTCTTAAACACGAATAATTTCTTTTCTTTCTACATTCAATATATGTATTTAAATGGAAATCAAGGTATAGATTTATGCCTTGATTTTTTTCTGTAATCTTTTTGTCATATTCAGATTACCGCATAAGTCTTGACAGTAATCGACATGCTCTTTAGAATTTTTAACAGTTGGTAAATATTTCTTCACTACATTACAGACAGAAAGGAATCGACAAATTATGAAAAAATACCTTGCCGGTCTTGCGGCAGTGTCTGTAGCAGGAGGAGCAGCACCTACACTTGATAGTGTTCAAGCTGCCCCTGAACAAAATACACAAAAAGCTGCTACACAAACTGTCCAAGCTTCCGCATCAAACAGCTCATCTTATACGGTAAACACTAGCGTATTACATGTTCGTGCAGGATCTAGTACTTCTCACGACATCATCTCACGCGTGTATAACGGTCAATCTTTAAACGTGGTTGGCGAAGAAAATGGTTGGTTCAAAATTAACATGAATGGACAAACCGGCTTTGTTAGCGGCGAATTTGTATCAAAAAATGGAGCAAGCAATACTAATGTAAATACATCAGGTGGAAACAATAAAGTTACTGCTGATGTATTACGTGTACGTACCGCTCCTAATGCTTCTAGTTCTGTTTCAGGACGTGTATATGAAGGACAAACATTAAATGTAATTGGTCAAGAAAATGGTTGGGTGAAAATCAACCATAATGGACAAGTTGGTTATGTAAGTGGCGAATTTGTATCTGGTGTTTCTTCTAATACAGGTTCTTCAAACAACAATACGAATAATAACAACCAAGAATCTGTAAAACCAGCAAGCGGAAACTATACAGTAAATGTATCTTCCCTTCGTGTTCGTACAGGCCCTAGCACTTCTCATACAACTGTAGCTTCTGTTACAAAAGGACAAGTTGTACAAGTTGTTGGCGAAGTTCAAGATTGGTTCAAAATCAATTATGCAGGACAAACTGCTTACGTAAGCAAAGACTACGTAACAAAAGGCGGTTCTAACGACAACGTTACACAAGGAAACAACCAAGATAACAAACAAGAACAAAACAATAATGTAACTGTTCAAACTGGCGGTACTTACGTTGTTAACGCAACATCTCTACGCGTTCGTACAGGCCCTGCTGCTTACCATAGTGTAATTGGCGGCGTGTTAAATGGGACTACATTAAACGTAGTTGGATCTGAAAACGGTTGGTTTAAAGTAAACTATCAAGGAAAAACAGGCTTCGTTAGTAGCGAGTTTGTAAAATTCGTTAAAGGTGGCACTGCTACTCCTGAGCAACCAAAACAACCTGAACAACCTAATCAAGGTGCAATTGGTGACTACTACATTAATGCTTCTGCCTTAAATGTACGTAGCGGCGAAGGTACAAATTATAGAATCATAGGGGCTCTTCCACAAGGACAGAAGGTTCAAGTAATCTCTGAAAACTCTGGATGGAGTAAAATTAACTACAATGGCCAAACTGGTTATATCGGAACACGTTACCTTTCTAAAACACCAGTAGGTGGCGCAGTAGATAATAAACCTAACAACAACCAAAATAATAATCAAAACAATAACAACAACAACAACAACAACAACAATAATAATACAGGTAATAATAGCGGCGATAGTTCTTCCATACTTGCATATGCAAAAGGAATGCAAGGCGTACCATACGTTTGGGGCGGTACTTCTGCTAACGGTGTTGACTGTAGTGGCTACATTTACCACGTATTTAAGAAATTTGGTCATAACATTAGTCGTCAAAGTGTTGCGGGATATTGGGGTAGCCTACCACAAACTTCAAATCCACAACCAGGTGACTTAATTTATTTCAAAGACACTTATAAAGCTGGTCCTTCTCATATGGGTATTTATCTTGGAGGCGGATCGTTTATCCAAGCTGGAGATAAAGGTGTCGCAATCGCTTCATTAAGCAATTCTTATTGGAGTAAGCATTTCTTAGGTTATACGAAAGCACCTTAAGTTATATTTTTAGAGCCTTCTAGATTACTAGAAGGCTCTTTTTAATGTGTATAACCTATTTCCCTCAAAAAATAATGTATCTATTTTCCTATTTCATACACTATATTCTACAATAATGATCCATAACGTTATCATAATGTATATTTTCACATAAAAAACATAACCTATTTCATGTCTATTCATTTTATATGTGTTTTTTTAAAGAATTTTCTTTTTATTTAAACTTTTCGTTAGACGTTTGACCTCTGATGTCCATTATGATAAGTTACTTAAGATGTTATATTCGTAAACGTATAGACAACTGGTTTATACACTTTTTTTACTATGAGGAAGGAGCATACACTGCATGAATCTTTTATGGGGAATTGGCGGCGTGATTGGAGTATTAGCAATTGCTTTCTTACTATCTTCCAACCGCAAAGCTATTAATTGGCGCACAATTTTAATCGCGCTAGCATTACAAATGTCATTTTCATTTATCGTATTACGATGGGATGCCGGAAAAGCAGGTTTAAAACACGCTGCAGATGGCGTTCAAGGATTAATTAATTTTTCTTACGAGGGAATTAAGTTCGTTGCTGGGGATTTAGTCAACGCAAAAGGCCCTTGGGGATTTGTTTTCTTCATTCAAGCACTACTTCCAATCGTATTTATTAGTTCATTAGTTGCAATCTTATATCATTTCGGTATTATGCAGAAATTTGTCAGTGTCGTTGGTGGCGCATTAAGTAAACTTCTTGGAACTTCTAAAGCAGAAAGTTTAAACTCAGTAACAACTGTATTTTTAGGACAAACTGAAGCTCCAATCTTAATCAAACCTTACTTAACACGTTTAACAAACAGTGAATTCTTCGCTATTATGGTAAGCGGTATGACAGCTGTTGCCGGATCAGTTCTTGTCGGCTATGCAGCAATGGGTATTCCGTTAGAACACTTATTAGCAGCAGCAATTATGGCAGCTCCATCAAGTTTATTAATTGCGAAACTAATTATGCCAGAAACAGAAGAAGTTGATAATAACGTTGAACTTTCTACAGAACGTGAAGACGCAAACGTTATTGACGCAGCAGCACGTGGTGCATCTGAAGGTATGCAACTTGTTATTAACGTAGCAGCAATGTTAATGGCTTTCATCGCATTAATCGCTTTATTAAATGGTCTATTAGGATTAATTGGCTCTCTGTTCCATATTAAACTTAGCCTTGATTTAATCTTCGGTTACTTACTATCACCATTTGCAATCTTAATCGGGGTTTCTCCTGGTGAAGCTGTACAAGCAGCAAGCTTTATCGGTCAAAAACTTGCAATCAACGAATTCGTTGCATATGCAAACTTAGGACCACACATGGCAGAGTTCTCTGCAAAAACAAACTTAATTTTAACATTCGCAATCTGTGGATTCGCAAACTTCTCTTCTATCGCAATTCAGTTAGGTGTAACAGGAACGCTAGCTCCTACTCGTCGTAAACAAATTGCACAATTAGGGATTAAAGCAGTTATCGCTGGTACACTAGCGAACTTCTTAAATGCAGCAGTTGCAGGTATGATGTTCCTATAAATTGATATAAGTCCCCTCTTTTCTAAAGAGGGGACTTTTTGTTATATATTTTTTCGATATATATTAAATACTTTATGCTTAAATATAAGAACATTATGATACAATAATTAGTAAGTCTGTTTATTTTTTCTTGCAAAAGAGAGATACTACTTGTTGTTGCTCTCTCTAAAAGAATTTAGCCATCCGGTCTATTTCTTAATAATTGTGCATACTACAAGTATCCTTGCATGAATTACCTTTAAGGAGGAAAGTTTTGTGAAAAATAACTTCTATAAAGTCCTCTCTATGTGGATTTTACAAATTTTATTTTATTTTACAACTGTACATGTAACGCAATATGAGCATGCTCTTATTTTTACAATTATATATGTAATTGTTAATGTACTATTTCTATTATTGACTGATAAAACTGCATTTGTTCTCTTCATATTAGGAACCATTATTTCGGTGTTCTACCTATTCTACCAAGCATGGCTTTACTTATGGAGTACATCAGAACAATGGGAATACATTATTACCCACTTCCTAATGGCAGCAAACTTCTTCATCGTATATATCTCAACTCATTTATTAAAGAAGGTTATTCATGAAAATAAAGAATTAACCGAACGTGTGAGAACGTTAGAACAATACATTGGAGAATCAAAATTATTAACAAGACAAGAATTTGAAAGACGACAAGCATTATTAATAAATGCAATGAATCGTCGTAATGAAACAGGCCTTATGATTTATTTTGACTTCACTCCCTTTAGTAAATATACGAAGGAAAGTGTTATGGACCGTGTAGCTTCATTATTAGTTGAAACGGTAAGGGCTGACTTTGACCTTGTTGCTGAATATGATAACAACACATTAGTCATTTTATTACAAAATACAAATGAAGCTGGTGCCGATATTGTAATGAACCGCCTACAGCCTAAAATGGAAAAATGGCTTGCAGCTGAGGCAATTCAAGATATTAAGATTAAACGAGAACAAATCGCTACAAAAGGACCGACAGTATTATGATGACACTCGTTATACTCCTTTTATTCCTCCTGTTTTGCGTACTTGTTTTTTGGATCAGCATCACATTTTCAATTAAATATGTACTTATTTTTACAGCCTTTCTGTTCTCTGGCTTACTCGTTTACTATTCTTTCTTAACACTTGCGGGCTTAGTTCACCGAAATAGGAAACGAAAAGATCGTACGCTAGAACATTATCCAAGCGTCGACATTTTAATACCAGCCCACAATGAAGGTGTCGTTATTAAAGATACTTTAGAGGCGATGGCGAAGATTGAATATCCAGGCAAACTAACTGTTTATTTATTAAACGATAACTCTCAAGATGAGACACCTGAAATTGGTGACGATTTCGATAAAGCTTATGCTCATATTCGTCACATTCGTGTACCGGCGGGTGAACCAAAAGGGAAATCGCGTGTATTAAACTATGGTCTTAGTATTTCAGATGGTGAATACTTCTGTGTGTATGATGCAGATAACCAGCCTGAACCACATGCACTACGAATGCTTGTAGAACACGCTGAAACAACCGAGGATGCTGTTGGAGCTGTCGGTCACGTTCGTACTGTAAATGAAAAAAGAAACTGGCTAACACGAATGATTTCGTTAGAATTTCAAATCTTCCAGCTCCTTATGCAATCCGGACGCTGGTTACTATTCCAAACAGGCTCACTAACAGGAACAAACATGCTTCTTCGCCGCTCTGCATTAGAAGAACTTGGCGGTTATGATCCGTATGCAATTGCAGAAGACGCTGAATTAACATTACGAATTACACAAAAAGGCTATCTCTTGCCAATCGTTCCAGAATCGATTACATGGGAACAAGAACCTGAGCATTTAAAAATCCTTATTAAGCAGCGTACACGTTGGCTCCAAGGGAACTTGTATATTTTAGAAAAAATGTTTTCTTCCTTAAGTTTCTTTAAAGGAAAACTTCTCGTCCATTCCTTACAACAAGTTTTAGTGTATGTTGTATTTTGGCTATTCTTAATCATCTCGAACGTTTGGTTTGTAATTGGGTTACTCGGGATATTCCAAATTCAATATAGCATTCCGCTACTATTTATGTGGTATGTCGCATATATTACATATGTTTCTCAATTATTTAGTGCCCAGAGTGTAGAACGAACCTTTACACCAACTAATATTTTTATTAGTGTTATCATGTACTTTACGTACGCACAGCTCTTTACGTACTTATTCATTCGTAGCTTAATTTTATACTTACGTGCAAAGAGCAAGAAACAAGTCATTGGCTGGGATAAAACAGTTCGATTCAAAAAAGATAAATAATAAAAATAAGCACAGAGCGCCGTATGCTCTGTGCTTATTTATTGCCGTATAAATTATATATCAGACAATACCCCTTAGCTGAAAGTAATTTCACGTCCATCCCCCAACGAACGATTGACCTTCATTTATATACGAAAAAGTGATTGCTATTTTTGTAGAACCAATTGCTTCTCTTGCTGTTCTTTGCGCGTTTCAGTCTTAGGTTCCGTGCTTTCTTGGACACTACGATGTGCCACACGTTTCAAACAAATATGCTTCCACTTTCTTTCGTAACGTTTCATTATTCTAGATGTCCCCCTTGAATGCGCTTTAAAACTATTTGAAATCGCTTACAGGAAATAATATAGCACATATACATAAACGTGACAACACATTTCCGACAATTTTTTGTCAAAAATATGAATAGAATTTACAAATTATCGGAATTTGTCGAAACGTATCGATTTTTCTTTATATAAAAGGCATACTACTTATATAGTAAAGTATTTTATTTCCCTGACTTGCTGTTAACGTTCCTTCTATATAAAAAAGAGCTGATACATAATCAGCTCTTTTTCCTTCTATTATTTATGACGCTTCATACGCCCTTCTTTTTGTAACTCTTTAAATAATGCTGCCATCATAAAGAAAATAACGAAAACGAATGGGAATGCCGCTATGATAGCTGCCGTTTGTAAGGCTTCTAATCCACCTACATATAATAAGATAGAAGCTAACGCGGCTAAAACGATACCCCAAACCATTTTAATGCGGTTTGGTGGATTTAAACTACCATGTGTCGTTAACATCCCTAGAACGAATGTCGCAGAGTCTGCAGATGTAATAAAGAATGTAGAAATAAGAAGAATAGCTAGAACTGATAAAGCTGATCCGTAGCTTCCCATCTGATCAAACATAGCGAATAATCCTACTTCTGTTCCCATCTCTTTAATTTTTTCAAAGATATGAGCATCACCAAACAGCTCCATATGAATACCAGTTCCACCGAAAACAGAGAACCAAAGCGCACCAATCACAGTTGGTACGAGTAACACACCGATAACAAACTCACGAATGGTACGTCCTCGTGAAACACGTGCAATAAACGTACCTACGAATGGTGACCATGCAATCCACCATGCCCAATAGAAAATTGTCCACGACTGAATCCATTGGTTCCCACCTTCATCTAATGGACTTAAACGGAAGCTCATGCTTGGCAATTCCTGAAGATAAGAACCGATTGTTGAAGTGAAGTAATTCATAATAAAGTTTGTTGGACCTGCAAATAATACAATAATCATAAGTGCAAACGCAAAAATAATGTTCGTATTACTTAAATATTTAATTCCTTTATCAAGGCCTGTTTGCGCAGATAACATAAATAACACGGTTACGATTGCAATAATAACTAACTGAGTCGTTAATGAATTCGGGATAGATGTTAAATAACTAACACCACCTGCAATTTGTTTTGCACCAAGACCTAATGATGTCGCAACACCAAACACAGTTGCGAAAACAGCTAACACATCAAATGAATGAGCAATACGCCCATGTTCTCCGCCTTTAAATAATGGACCTACTGTCGCACTAATCGTACTTGCTTTTCCTTTTCTAAAAGTAAAGTAAGCAATACACAGCGCTACAAATGCATATAGTCCCCACGGATGTAATCCCCAATGGAAAAATGAAAAACGTAGTGCAAGACGCGCACTTTCCTCAGTTGCACCTTCTCCAAATGGAGGTGCGTATAAATGGTTTAACGGTTCGGCAACGCCCCAGAAAACTAAACCGATACCCATACCAGCGCTAAATAGCATAGCAAACCATGTCATATAACTATAATCAGGTTCATCATCGTCTTTACCTAAACGAATAGAACCGTATTTCGAAACAATTAAAAAGATAGACACACCTAATATAATAGAAACAGAAATAATATAGAACCATCCAAACTTACTAACTAATGCAGTTTGAATTGCGGTTGTTATATTTCCTAAGCTACCTTTTCCAATAATAGATTCGGGAATAATCCCCCAAATTGTAAATGCAATACATAATGTTAATGAAACGATGAATGTTTTTGTCAGTTTCCTCATCAAATCCCCCTTCGTAGGTTTCACTTTTGTAAATAACATCAATTCCGATATGTAAAATCGGATAGAAAACTATGATTTTTACGGTGATTTTCTTACTTTCACCTTCACCAATTCGAATTCTTATGGACAGCCTTACCTTCCGTATAATCTTTTTACTCTGCAAGAGCTACAAGATCGAAATACTGCTGTCAAATTGTGCGAGAAAAATGCGGATGGGAATGTGTTTTCCCAAAAAAGGATGTGTTACAGATGTAAAAAAGGGCATTTTTCTTCCTTGCAACCCTTTCTGTTTGTAACAATTATGCGGTTTTTTTGCTAGTATATAGCACGTGTTTATAGTTTCACAAACAAAATGTTTATGTTTATATAACTATATTACCCATAAAACGGTAAAATACTCAAGGAATGTAATCGTTTAGTAAACATCATGTAACACTCCTGTAATATTTTTATTTACGCCGAAAACAATATGTTGTATTAAATATTTTGAATATAAGTAGAAACCTAATAATCATATGGAATGAAAAACGCTTTCCTATATTTTTTGTTATATTACAGGATGTTAACGACTTATTACGAATGGTTTGTAATTGTGTGTTTTCCCGAAATCCGAAAAAATCTGTTGCTATAATGAGGACACGAAAACAAACGCAATGGAGGCTATCATGAAAAAATTAATTGGAATAGCAACAGCAGCAGTTTTTGGTCTTGGGATTTTCACATCATCTGCTAATGCAGAAACTGTTGTAACAACAGACGTACTAAATGTACGCGAAAACCCTACTACGGAATCAAAAGTTGTCGGTAAATTACTAAACGGTAATAAAATAGATGTTCAAAATACAGAGAACGGATGGTCAAAAATCACTTTAGATGGTAAAGACGCATTCGTAAGTTCAGAGTTTACAAAAAGCATCTACTACGTAACAGCTAACGTATTAAACGTACGTGCTGAAGCGAACACAGACTCAGAAGTTCTTGGAACGTTGAAGAAAGACGATATGATCGAAACAACGAACCAAGTACAAAATGAGTGGTTACAATTCGAATATAACGGGAAAACAGCTTATGTTCACGTTCCTTTCTTAACAGGTACAGCACCTGTTATTGAGAAACAAGAACAACCTGCTCCTGCTAAAACTGTAGCACCAGCTAAAGCGCAAGCACCTGCAGCACAAGCAAAACCAGCTGCTAAGCCTGCTGTGAAAGCTGCTGAAACTAGCGAACCTTCTAATGGTCGTGAGTTAACAGTTGTAGCTACAGCATATACAGCTCACCCGAGCGAAAACGGTGGCACATACGGTGGCCGTGTATTAACTGCAATGGGTCATGACTTAACAGCGAACCCAAACATGAAAATGATTGCTGTTGACCCGAAAGTAATCCCATTAGGATCTAAAGTATGGGTAGAAGGTTACGGAGAAGCTATCGCTGGAGATACTGGCGGTGCGATTAAAGGTAACCGTATCGACATCCTACTTGGATCAGATAGCGCTGCTCAAAAATGGGGACGCAAAACTGTTAAAGTGAAAATTTTAAAATAACCAATGACTGCTAAGGCCAGTTCTCTTTGTTGAGAGCTGGCTTTTATTTTTTTATAATGACTATAAGGAGGTTATGTCCATGAATATACAAGCAAAAGTAGACTGGATCGGTACACCAAAACCGTATATATATAAGGATGAAGTAACATACGACGCTACTTCCATTGACTTTTCACTCGCTGGCGATGACAATCGATATAAATTAATTGTACTCAGTTCTGAAGAAAATACACATTACAAAATTGTCCAATATGGAATCAAACCTGGCTCACAAAAACCATTTCCTATCGACATTCCATTCGAACAAAACATGTTACCAATCATAGAACAAATATTACATGATCCATATGTGCAAGTGATATTAAAGGAAACGCGCTCATAATTGTAAAAAAGGATATCACCTAGCTGTTTTTTTCGGCTAAGTGATATCCTTTTATTTTCCCTTCGTGAACACAAGTAGAGAAAAATATATCAACGTTTCGACACGAAATATCGACTTACTAGCAAAGATTTACAAGAAAAATAAACTACAAAAAAGAGGCTGTTCAACAATATTGAACAACCTCTCTCCTTTATTAGCGAGTCGGACCAGATACTTCCTCTGACTTAAGCGTATTATTCGCTCCAAGAGAATGGTACAATATCTTTCCATCTCCATTAACAGTAACGATATGGTCATTATTAAAGCTTTTGAACTTCACAGATCCATCACCGTAACGAATATGATACTCTTCATATGTCGTTACTTTATATTTCGTAGCACTTTGACGCTCTACATTACGAATTTCTATCGTTAATAAATCTTCAGTAATTCCTTTTTTGTGTAAATATTGTATATAATCACGGTCTTCCTTGTACGATTTCCCGCTCTTATCATAATTATTTTCAACTAGACTAAAATCATTTAATGAAATCGCACGCACATTATCATAAAGATGATTTCGTACAAAGTCACCAACAGCCGAACTTGATGTTTCTTTCGGGAATTTTAAGTAATATGTACTTTGCTCTCCCACTTTAACACTTTCAGATTTAATAGCACCCATATCAGTGTTTTTCTCTAAATGCACCTCTACTGTTTCATCTGTTGGTACAGGACCAAGTTTATAACTTCCGCGACTCAACTTACCACTCTTCTTACCATTGACAAATACAGTTGCATCCTTTTCATCAGAAGAAATGGTTACATAATTTCCTTCAAGTGATAAATTCACTTCTATTGCTCCATCTTTTTCATCCGCTAAATCCACTTCTTTTTCTGTCTCTAATTCAGCAAGTTCCGCCTTCGCCTTTGCCTTTACAACATAAGTACCAGGGAAGTATGGCCCTAATTCTTTCGAAGTTTTATCACTAGAAAGCTCTGCTTCTTTTTTATCATTCACATATATTTCAGCATTTTTCGCAGTTGTACTTACATTCATGTAATAAGCTTTCATGCTGAACTTATACTTCGGATATAAGAACAACTCTTTTCCATCTTCTACAACTTGCCCATCTTTAAAGGACACTTTATCCTTTGCAAGTTCTTGATTTACTGTCTCTTTTTGTAAATAGGACAGCAATGCTTTATTGTACGAAGGATTCTCCTTTAAATAACGTATGTACGCCTTAATATCTTCTGTCTTAACCTTTAAGCTTGGATCATCTACCTTCACAAACTCATCGATTGCATTTACATCTTTATTTTGGAATGCTTCGATCATTGCATTTACTTGCTTTTCCTTCGAAAACTTACTTGCACCAAATTTATATACGCCAAACAAAATAGCAAAAACAATGAAAAAACCTATAAGTAAAAACATGTTTTTCTTACTTTTGACTGGCTTTGTTTCTCTCTTCATTTCTAAATGTGAAGAAGCTGTTTGATCAGCAACCTCTTCTACTTTACTTCCGCAACTAGGACAAAATTTCACTTGCCCTGCAACTTGTTTATCGCATGTTCTACAAAACTTCAAGTATTTCTCCCCCTTATTTTTTTACTAATTTCATAACCGCGAATGTTAATACGCAAGAAATAAGAAAACTACCTACTATTAAATATAACGTGTTGCTTTGAATAGATAATATCGGTCCAGAACTTCCAGCGAACTCCTTCATAATTTCCTTACTTCCTGAGGCTGTAATATGAATTTTTGCTAATCCATTTACATAAAGCGTCATCCAGTATAAACAGCAATACACACCGCTACTGATAATGGACCACCGCAACTTCACTGCCTTTTTGTTCTCGGCTCTGTAAATTAGACATTTTTCTGCATGTGTTATAAATAGCAATATCAAACTCTTATACTCGTGCTACAATACCTTTCAACAAATCTACTCGAACTTCATCATCACGAAGTTGCATATATACCGTTTAACCAAGTTCAAGTGAAATTTCAGTTTTAGCTTATAACTTCTCTTGTATAATCTTCTTTAATTGCGCAATTTCCTGTGCTACTTGCAACTTATTCATCCATTACCAAACTTCGATTGCAAATCTGACAAACAAATTCTCTCCTTTTAATTACATAGCAATATATAAAATTAACATTTTATATATTACCATGATTTTCAATTTATGTAATCCAAATTTCATTTTTTCTGTTTTGGGCATTTTTTGTTTATAATGGTAAAGGAAAGAAATATGTGTACGGAGGAATATTATGCTGCAACACTCAATTACGAAAGATGAAATTATGATGATTGCGAATGAGTTCGTTCAAGGACTAGATCCACAGCAAACAGCTGATCAGGAACATGTCGCTACAGCTCGGCACCTATATCGTAGTGGTGTTGTCTACAACGTTGACTTTGATGGTTATACGCTATCAGGAACTGTAGATGCTGCTGGCAGCGTATATAGCGTCCATATCCCAATTCGTAACGTGGCTGAAAGCTATTGCGATTGCTTTGCACCAACGCAATGTGAGCATATGCTCGCTGTGTTACTATCTGCAGCATCTAGTTTCGGGCAAGTAGGAGATGTATTAACTTTATTTAAAAATAATACGAAACCTTCCCTTCCTCCTATTCGAACTGCAAGACAAGTATTGCAATCATCAGCTTTTGAAGAAACGGATTATAAAAGTTGGCAATCATATTTTGATAACGAATATGAATCATTTAAAAAAGAACAAGCTCGGCTTACTTATAAACAAATGTATTTTCTTATGAGCATTTTTACGGACTTCTATACGAAACTCGAGCGGAAAGCTCCGCGCATTGTTGCGATACATGAGTTGTTCAGGCTACATGCAGCGCTTTATTGCTTTCAAAAATTACTAGAAGAGATTCAGGACTTCGAAGTAAATAAAACGTATTCTTATCACCAGCCTGTTAACGTCGTTCGCTTATTTGTAGATAAAATGGAATCCATCGTTCGGGACTTACAATCAGAAGCGATTCCTTCAGAGTCTGAAGCAATTTTGCAAGAAACAGCTCGTCTCGTTCACGAAGTCTTCTTCTCCACCGACGCCTATACACAAGAGAGATTTTTTATTTATCGTCACATATGGAGTGAACTCTTACACAAGAAAGAGCAACTACAAGAAGAAGAAAAGCGAATCGATACGAAAATCAATCCACTTTCCAAAGCATTAGCATCTTCTCATCTACTCTTTTTAAATGACGAAGACCTATTAGCGATGGACTTACTAAAGAAACAGCCTGCTTCTGTTGTAAGTCTGTACTTCTATTGGTTAGAAGAGCTATTAAATACAATGCAGTGGGATCGTGCGAAAAACTGGCTTTCCTTTACGTATAAACAAGTGAAGAAAACGATACATGAGCATGAAAATACAATTTTCATAAAAGATATCGTTCGCTTATTTGTCATCATGTATGAAACGTATGCAACCCATACAAATGAACAAGCCGGACTCGAAATGATTTTGCAAGAGCTATTACCATATAGTTTCGCAAACTATGAGCAATACGTACTCGCGAAAAAGCAATATCGTACATGGGCAGAACTTCAGCTCTTACATGGGTTTGAAGCCATTGAACTTTTAAAAGAGCCTCTGAAAGATATTGAAAAGGAAGCACCAGAAGCGGCCCTTCCTCTTTATCACCTTGCTGCCGTAGAGGCCATTGAAGAGCGAAACCGCAAATCATATAGACGTGCAGTTCGTTATTTAAAGAAATTACGTACATTGTATAAACGATTAAAGCGCACTGATGAATGGGATGCTTTCATTATTCACATCGCAAACTTACATTCACGTCTGCGTGCACTACAAGAGGAATTACGGAAAGGAAAATTAATCGATGATCAATCAAACTGAAGTAACAATTAGGCTCCAGCATGTTAGTCAAGGTTGGTTCCTTTGGGGAGAAGATGACAGCGGTACTCCATTATCCGTAACAAGTTGGAAACGAAATGCATTTACATGGCACTCCACTTCCTTCTACGGCACGTTTCTAAAAGAAGCGACCTTTGAAGGAAAACAAGGTGTTATGCTAACAAACGCACAAGCATTTGAATACATCGCTAATAAACCGATGAACTCCTTTGCACATATTCAAATGAACGGCCCTATTACAGCACTTACAGAAGATGCGAACGAATTGTGGGATGCCTTCACAAGTGGTAGCTTCGTACCTGATATGGAACGTTGGCCCAAACAACCATCTTGGAAAGTTCAAAATACCCCAATCGAAGATGACACATTAGCATCTCTTTTCTCGGCCGCGGTAAATGAAAGCATATTACAAGATAACCGTTCAAATGATGGATGGGAAGATGCCAAGAGACTTTATGAACATTACGACTTTACGAAAAGACAATTGGATGCAGCATTACATGAAGAAGATTGGCTTCGAAAAATTGGTTACATTGAAGATGACCTTCCCTTTACAATCGGACTACGGCTACAAGAGCCGCAAGAAGAATTTGAAATGTGGAAGCTTGAAACAATTGTTACACCAAAGCGTGGGGCACATCGCATATATGTATATGAGAGTATCGATTCTTTACCAAAACGATGGCACGATTATGAAGAGCGTATTCTTGAAACACAAGAAGGCTTCAGTAAGCTCGTACCGTGGTTAAAAGAAGACGAAACGTTCCGAAGTGAGCTCTTTGAAACGGAAGCGTGGAACTTCTTAACGGAAGCAAGTAACGAATTACTCGCCGCAGGTATTACGATTTTACTACCATCATGGTGGCAAAATTTAAAAGCAACAAAACCAAAATTACGTGTACAACTGAAGCAAAATGCTACGCAAACGCAATCTTTCTTCGGCATGAATACGCTCGTTAATTTTGACTGGCGCATTTCAACGAACGGCATTGATTTATCCGAAAGCGAATTTTTCGAACTCGTTGAACAAAACAAACGATTATTCAATATAAATGGTCAATGGATGAGACTGGATCCAGCCTTTATTGAAGAAGTACGAAAGCTCATGAACCGTGCCGATAAATATGGACTCGAAATGAAAGATGTCCTTCAGCAACATTTATCAAACACTGCTGAAACAGAAGTTGTAGAGGAAGATAGTCCATTTACCGATATTGAAATCGAACTAGATGGATATTATGAAGAGCTATTCCAAAAACTATTGCACATTGGAGATATTCCAAAAGTAGATGTCCCTTCTGCACTAAACGCAACACTCCGTCCATATCAACAACATGGCATTGAATGGTTATTATATTTAAGAAAGCTTGGATTCGGAGCATTATTAGCTGACGACATGGGACTTGGAAAAAGTATTCAAACGATCACTTACTTACTATATATAAAAGAGAACAATCTCCAAACAGGCCCTGCTTTAATCGTGGCACCGACATCTGTTCTTGGAAATTGGCAAAAAGAATTTGAGCGTTTCGCACCAAATTTACGTGTTCAGTTACATTATGGAAGTAACCGAGCGAAAGGCGAATCATTTAAAGACTTCCTTCAATCAGCAGATGTTATATTAACATCTTATGCATTAGCTCAGCTTGATGAAGAAGAACTTAGTACGTTATGCTGGGATGCTGTTATTTTGGATGAAGCACAAAATATTAAAAACCCACATACGAAACAGTCGAAAGCAGTACGAAACTTGCCAGCAAATCACAAAATCGCTTTAACCGGTACACCGATGGAAAACCGACTTGCTGAGCTTTGGTCTATTTTCGACTTCATTAATCATGGATATCTCGGCAGCTTAGGACAATTCCAGCGCCGCTTCGTCTCACCGATTGAAAAAGACCGTGACGAAGGAAAAATACAACAAGTTCAACGTTTTATCTCACCATTTTTACTGCGCCGAACGAAGAAAGATCAAACCGTCGCATTAAACTTACCAGATAAACAAGAACAGAAAGCTTACTGCCCACTTACTGGTGAACAAGCTTCCTTATATGAACAACTTGTTCAAGATACATTGCAAAATGTAGAAGGATTAAGCGGGATTGAAAGACGCGGATTTATATTACTCATGCTGAACAAGCTCAAACAAATATGTAATCACCCTGCTCTTTATTTAAAAGAAACAGAACCAAAAGACATCATCGAACGTTCCATGAAAACGAGTACGCTAATGGAACTCATTGAAAATATAAAAGATCAAAATGAAAGTTGTTTAATCTTCACACAATACATCGGTATGGGAAACATGCTAAAAAATGTGTTAGAAGAACATTTCGGTCAGCGCGTCCTCTTCTTAAACGGTAGTGTACCGAAGAAAGAACGTGACAAAATGATCGAGCAGTTCCAAAACGGAACGTATGACATTTTCATCTTATCGTTAAAAGCAGGTGGAACTGGCTTAAACTTAACCGCTGCCAACCATGTCATTCACTACGACCGTTGGTGGAATCCAGCTGTAGAAAATCAAGCAACAGACCGCGCATATCGCATTGGTCAAAAACGCTTCGTTCACGTTCATAAACTTATTACAACAGGGACACTCGAAGAAAAAATTGATGAAATGTTAGAAAGAAAACAATCATTAAACAACGCCGTCATTACAAGTGATAGTTGGATGACCGAACTATCTACAGATGAACTAAAAGAATTGCTTGGTGTATAAAGTGAAACTTTAATCAGTGGGGGTTTTGTTCATCCCCACTGATTATCAGCCCCCACCAATCGGGCTTTTACGGGCAGTTGTCCCCCACCTAACCTCTGTGCTTTCGCTGAATTTTGAGGTAGGGGTCTTACTGCCCGGTGAATAGCGGGATAAACAAAAGGAGCTAATCTCAAAAGATTAGCTCCTTTTTCTATTCCAAAACCAATTACTTATTATAATTCCTGTTAATCCGCCGCATGTATCCAGTAATGAATCTTGCCACATCGGTGTACGGTCTCCCGTAAACCATTGATGAATTTCATCAAATGTTGCATATCCCGCGACGAAAAGAAGGGCGTATATAAAACACCGCTTTCTCGAATAACCTGATCGATGAAAAGCATAATACGTCAATGAGCCGAGCATAAAGAACACCATAAAATGAGCACCTTTACGAAGGAAAAACTCAACAAATCCGCCTACACCTTTATTTGCAATGCTAACAGGTGTACCACCACCATAATCGATAGATACCCATGAGAAATGCTCTTTCACAAACTCAACATTTACATATTGTTCAATATCCGAACGCATATCCTGCTTTTTATATGGTTGTGCCGAGGAATAGAAAATCAACCCCATCCATAGTAAAACAGGAATCCAAAATAACCATTTACGATTCATTCTTCCGAAACCCCTCTCTTAGTCTTTTAAGCGTACCAAAAAAAAGAATAAATTTCACGCCAAAACATGACATTTGCACCCTATTTATAAAGTGAAAGGGGGTGATAAACATGGCAGTCGAAACAATCGTAATGGACTTAACTTTACGTCTTGTCTTAAACAGTGGATTAGATAAGAACGGAAAAACAGTTTTTAAGCACAAACAATTTAAGCGTGTGAAAACAAACGCAAACTTAGAGCAAGTACAAAACGTAGCACGTGCTCTTGCTTCTGTACAAGCATCACCGCTTCACGCTATACAACTTGTTAGCACATCAGATCTTTCTAACCTATAAGGTGAAACTTTAATCAGTGGGGTGTTCATCCCCCGCTGATTATTAGCCAACACCCATCACGCTGCCCACATATAGCGAGATAAATAAAAAGGAGGAAATAGCATATGCAAGTACTAGAATTAATTTTCGCAAAAGAAGATGGAAAAACAGTTGTTTTTTCTATCGAAAAACCCATCACACCCGTCGATGCACAAGTCGTAAATCAAGTAATGGATACGATCCTTGCCTCATCTGTATTTTCATCAATTAATGATAATACTCGAAAAAAAGGAGCCCGTCTTGTAGAAAGGAATGTATCTGAAGTTCCCATTACTCAATAAATGAAAAAGACGAATCTGCATCATTTTGCAGATTCGTCTTTTTTCTTCGGCATTTCAATCGGAATAAAGATTTTTGAAAAACCGACGCATACATATTTATAGTGTTCTCCACCTATATCAAACTCGGTCGTATATGTTGAGAAGAAAATATAATCACTTCGCTTTGTATAATTCTCGATTAATAATCCAACTTGTGGCTCAACATATTTTTTCGCCAACTTCTTACCAGCCGATGCTAAATCGCCAAGGAGACCCTCTTCATTTTCCTTTTGAACTTCGTCTAGCTTCTTACTTACATCATTACGTTTCATAAACTGCTTTGCTGCCCAGTCCGTATATTCACCTTTACTCGGATTACTATTTGCTAAATATACTAGAAGAACAACAACTAGAGCCATAATAATATACTTTTTCTTCATACTATCTCACCGCCTACTCTTTTCTATTTTCATATATATGTACAAGCGATGCAAATTAGAAAGACTATCATCTATTGATTGTAAACGAATAGCCAAAATTTACAATATGAAACAGAATATTAACAATTAATTTACTTAATTCGTATATAATTATATTGAGAATTATTATCATTTATAAAGGGGGAATCAAATTTATGAATGACGAAAATGATATTATTATTTCTAATTCTACAATGATGTTAGAACCATACAAGCACCCTTATTATCAAACAAAGATTATCGAAAGTAGCGGGAACCATCTTTACTCCTGTCAAACTGCTCTCCAGCTCATCAAACAATCTTGTCTAACCAACGTTCACTCTACTTATCAAGGCAGACGGAAAGCAGTTCAAACAAACTTTCATTTCAAACAAAATGTCCCAATTCCAATTAATCATCGAGAATATATTTGTGCTTTCCCGACAGAATCTCCTTCTTCTCCAAACTGTATATGGCTGTTTTATAACCATATAGATGACATAGAGTTTTTCAAAAAGAGTAAAAAAGCTAAGCTTCATTTTTCAAATGGCACAACTACAACCATACATATCAGTCCCCATAGGTTAAAACAACAATTATTAAAAGCTGGATACGTATTATCACGTATGAACATGCAAGATTCACTACAATTTAAAAACCTCTTATTACATTTACTACCTTAACATAATAAGTAGAATGGAAAGCAACATCCCTTGCCTTCCATTCTTATGATAATATTTACCCTCTTAAGCTATTTCGCATTTTCTCAAGTGCTTGCCGATACATCCACCTCACTTGATAATAGGTCATTTCCATCTCGCTAGCGATTTCTCCCATCGTTTTTCCTACAAAAAATCGTTCAAAAATAATATACTTCTCCTTTTCATCTAACACACTCATAAAATCCTTCACTTTCATTTCGATATCTTCAAAATGGAAGATATCCTCATACTCTCCTACACATACACACTTTTCTTGCACTGCAAACTCTTTCTTCAACCTTTCTAATATATAACCACGCACCGTTACAACTGCATATGCTGGGAAACTTCCTTTCTCCGCATCAAATCTTTCATACGCATACCAAAGACCAATTAAACCACATTGATAATACTCTTCATGATCTTGGTAAATACCCAACTTCTTGATTTGATTCACAATCATACCTTCATACAAAACAACCGCCTCTTTAAAAGTTGCTGGTTTCACACAGTACCCACTTCTAAAAGGTATACCTCTTTGTTATTCCGCCGGTACCTCCACAATATAAAAATAAAGAAGTGATTTCACTGTGAGTAATTTCAAATACTACCGCCGAAATTTGAAATTACACGAAGTAGAATTTGAAATTTTGCTGGTTGTATTTGAAATAAGGGTAAAAATAAAAAAGGTGACTCCCTTGAAGAGTCACCCTTTAATTCAATCATATAATTATACAGGCAAACCAGGTAAGAACTTTGCAATCAATACAACAATCGCAGCTAGGAATCCCGCTTTAATAATGAATAAAACAATAATTGGAATAGCTGCTTTCACTTTACTTAATCCTGCTGTAACTTGTAATCCTAACCAAATTAAAACTAAATTCCATAAATAGAACAATTCAATTGTATTACCAATTCCATATGCAAGTGAACCTTGATCGAATAGTGGTCCTAAACTTGTATACGCAGTTGGTCCAGCACCTAAAATTAAAGCTATAACACCATTAATAAGTCCACCAATAACAACAACAATATCCGCATATACAATAATCATTACTATTTTTTTATAAGAAGTATCATTCCCATAGAACATCATAAACACCTTATAAATAGCTGCAACAACTAATGTTGCAATCATAACACCTACTATTCCCCATATCGTACCAGAAACTACATCTGATGCAAGCGAACCCTGCTTTGCAAATTCGCCTCCCAATTTCTTTTGCATTTCAATCATCTCAGGTGATGTATACGTAATATACGAATTTAAACCACCTACAAGTCCTTGTAATAGCGCCACTATGAAGAACATACCCCAAACTTTCTCAGTCGTCTTCATTCTCTCAAACTGTAAACCAGGAGAAGTAATCATTCCAAACAATGATGGCTTCTCTCCGCTAGCTTTTTGCGTATTCAAATTCGCTTCCATTATAACGCCTCCTTCTATTTATATAACCCGTTCTAACGGGCGGTTCACTTCCTCATATAGAGGCTACGAACCGCCCACTAGAACGGTAATGTGTAGTAGAGAATCTCCTCTCTACTACACTATTACTTACTCATAACGTAATGCTTCAATTGGATCTAATTTCGCAGCTTTGTTTGCTGGAATTAATCCAAAGATAATACCGAGTGTCATAGAGAACAGTACGCCTCCAACGACAACTTCCCATGAAACGAGTGGTGGCCATTTTGCGAATGTGGAAACGATATATGCCCCGCCATATCCAAGACCAATTCCGATTAAACCGCCTAGAAGTGTTAACATGACTGCTTCAATTAAAAACTGTAATAAAATTTTACTACGTGTTGCCCCAAGTGCTTTACGTATCCCAATTTCGCGCGTACGCTCCGTTACAGATACGAGCATGATGTTCATAACACCGATACCACCAACGACTAGTGAAATACCTGCAATACCGCCGATGATCATCGTCATAATACCAGTTACTTTAGAAACATTTTCTTGGAATTCTTTTAAATTCACCAGTTCATATTTACCTGGAATTTCACTTGGCTTACGACTATTTAATACATCAACAGCTTTTTTTCCTGCTGCTTCCAAGTCATCTACATTTTTAGCTTGAATTGCGATATTTTGAATATCATCTGTTCCGTATAAAACAGGCCATAACGTAAGAGGGATTAACGCTTCTTCCATTTCAAATCCCATAAACTCATTATCAGATTTATACACACCAATAATTTGCATTGGCTGTCCCTTCATCTCAATAATTTGTCCAACTGGGTTTACATCCTTAAATAATGTTTCCTCTGTCTTTGTACTAACCATCACAACATTATTTGCATGAGTAATATCTGATTCACTTAAAGTACGTCCCTTTACAACCTTTACTTTATTAACCGCAAAATATTCATTATCAAGCCCAATAACATTCAGATTTGCTTTTTTATCATTTACATCAAGCACCTCTGAATTCTGGTTTGTCGTAATAACGTGTGAAACATCTTTCACTTGTTTTACTTCCAAAATATCCTCTTCCGTTAACTTCGGTATTTGAAATCCGCCCATAGCAAACTCATCATTAATATCTGCTTTAAATTGAATTGGCATAAGATTATTACCACCAGAACCCGCGAATTTCGACTTCAGCATCGCTTCCCCGCCTTGCCCAATTGCGACGACAGTAATAATAGAACCAACGCCGATAATAATACCGAGCATCGTAAGAGCGGAACGCAGTTTATGAGCTAAAATAGAAGATAGGGCAATTTTTATACTATCTAGTAAACTCATACCGCACACCTTCTATCTTCTGTAATTTTCCCATCTCGCAGTACAATGCGGCGGGAAGAATACGCTGCTACTTCCTCTTCATGCGTAACCATAACAATCGTCGTACCTTCTGCATTAAGCTTCGTGAAAATATCCATAACTTGCTCACCAGACTTCGTATCAAGCGCACCAGTTGGCTCATCAGCCATAATGAACGTTGGATTATTCGCAATCGATCTTGCAATCGCTACACGCTGCTTCTGTCCACCTGATAATTCATTCGGCAAATGGTGAACCCTATCTGACAAACCGACCTTACCAAGCGCTTCTAGAGCCCTTTGGCGACGCTCTGCTTTCTTCACACCACCGTATACGAGCGGAAGTTCAACATTTTCTACTGCTGAAAGACGCGGCAGCAAATTAAAGTGCTGAAACACAAAGCCAATATATTCATTACGAATTAAAGCAAGCTTTGACTCATCTGCTGTTAAGATATTCACATCATTCAGCATATATTCGCCTTCTGTTGGACGATCTAAACAACCGATAATATTCATAAGCGTTGATTTACCAGAACCAGACGGTCCCATAATCGAAACGAACTCACCACTTTGAATCGTTAAACTAATACCGTGCAAAATCGGCACTGCCAATTTCCCTTGATAATACGTTTTAGCAATATTATTTAACGTAATCATTTCTCTTTCACTTCCATTCCGTCATACACATCGTCGGAAGGATTTTTAACCACCTTTTGCCCCACTGTTACGCCTTCAGTAATTTCTGTCCAGTCTCCATCAGTAGAACCTTTTTTCACATTTTGTTTACGAAGCTTTCCTTTATCCTCAACATAAACAAATGCATCATCGCCTTTTTCTACAATGCTTTTAGTTGGAACAGCAATCATCGTCTTATTCTCTAAATTTACTTGCAGAGAAACGTGATAACCTGGAGATAAACCATCTTGACTATCAAGACTTGCTTTATATGTATATTGGGACATATTTTGAGTCGCTTCACCCATACCGCCTGCTTGAGCCATCTCTGCACTCGTTGGGAATTCACTTACTTCTGTAATCTTACCTGTCCACTTCTTCTTACTATTTGCTTTCGCAGTTACAGTAAATGTTTGATCTGGTTGAATTTGTGACTTTTGAAGCTCAGTTAACGTCCCTTGAACTTGGAATGGATCTTTAGACGCTACTTGTAAAAATGCTTTCCCTTGACCACCTAAAGCTTGAGATGAACTTTGCGCCGCATCTTTATCTAACTTTTGAACGACACCAGTAAAATTACTATAAATCGTAAGCTCTTTCTGCTTTTTACTTAATTCTTCTTTCTGCAACTTCCCTTTTTCTTTCTCAAGATCTGTTGTCTTTTGCGCCATCTCTAACTCATTTACTTGCTCGTCCATCGGATCCGTTACTTCTTTCCCAGCTCCGCTATCCTTTGCCTTCTTAATTTCTTTCTTCAACGAATCAATTTTCTTCTTTCCTTGATCATAACGCATGTCCGCCATCTTCTGATCAAGCTCAGCTTGCTTCATTTGCAAGTTAATCTCTTCATTATCATAAGAGAATAACTTCGTACCTTTCTCTACCTCTTGTCCTTCTTTCACTGCAATATCTTTCACTTTTCCTTTAGTCGGATCCGCATAGAAACTTTCAATATTACCTGGTTTTACCTGACCAGAAATTAATTTCGTATTATTAAGCTTTCGCTCCGTTACCTTCTCAAAGCTCACAGCATCAGCAGATGTTGATGCTCCTTTCTTCTTGCCTTGCATAATAAAAATATTAACTGCTGCTACAATAACAATTAGTGCAATAACCCCGATAATAATCCATTTCTTCTTCTTGTTTGGAGTACGAACCGTATTTGGTATCATTTTCTCGCTCCCTTTATAACTTAATAGTTTAATATAAAAATTGTATAAAACTTTCTGAAAACAGATTACATATTATTACATTCTTTTTACAAAGTTTTACACATCCATTTATATTGTAACAAAAATTCCAATGATTAGAAATATGACATATTGTCTTTTAAGATAGATTTAAGGAAAGATTATATTAATATAAGAAAAGCCATCCAAAATAATAATTGGATAGCTTTTTGAACAAAATATTACGCTGCTTTAGGAGCATTTCTCTCATGTCCACGTTGCACGATGAACAAGAAGATTGTTGATAAAATTGCACCTGTTAATAGTAAGATGAAGCAACCGTCCCAGCCAGAACGATCAACAATAACACCGATTGCTGCGTTTGCTACAAGACTTCCGCCTACATAACCGAACAGACCACACATACCAACTGTCGTACCTACTGCAAATTTCGGTACTAATTCCATCGCACTTAAACCGATTAAGAACTGTGGTACATAAATTAAACAACCGATGATAGAAACTGCAATACTTACAACAAGTATGCTAGTTGCTTGCCAATATACGAACGTACCAATAACAACTCCGACCATACTAATGATACATAATGGCATACGTTTTCCTTTAAATAATTTATCACTTAAAAGACCAACGATTAATGAACTTGGAATTGCCATACCTTCAAAGATTGCGTACGCCGCGTGTGCTTCATTTTTTGAGAAGCCTTTAACTGTCGTTAAATAAAGTGGAACCCAGTTAATAACGCCGAAACGAATTAAATACACAAATGCATTTGCAATACATAAGAACCATACAAATTTATTTTTCACAACATACTTCATTAAAATTTCTTTTGGTGACATCTTGTTAGCATTATCTGCTTTTTCAAGATTTTCATAGTCATTACGATACTCATCAATTGGAGGAAGACCTTCTGATTCTGGTGTATCCTTCGCATTAATCCAAACAAGAACTGAAATTACCATTGCAATAATCGCAGGGAAAATAAACACGCCGCCTTGCCAATGATTTTCACCAAAAATAGCTACACCAATTCCGACAAGTGGTGGTACGAGCATTCCGCCAACGTTATGTGAAATATTCCAAATACCTGTTTTCGTACCACGTTCTTTCTTTGAGAACCATTTCGTCATAACGATACTACAAGGTGGTGCTCCCATACCTTGTACAATACCATTTAGAACAAGTAGTGTAACAATCATTCCAAATGACGATGCAAAACCGAAACAAATATTTACAAGCCCCGATAAGAATAAACCGACTGCGATAAAGCGCTGGGCGAAAGCTTTATCTGACAAATTCCCCATAAAGAACTTACTAAATCCATAAACAATTGCCATGATTGAACCTAGTAGTCCAATTTCAGCTGTACTAAACCCATATTCTTGTACTAAATACGTACTTGATAACGTAAAGTTACTACGAACTAAATAATAAGCAGCATACCCAACTGAAATTCCCATTAATACACGAATACGTAGTAATTTGTATACTCGATCAATCATATCCGCTGGCAATCTCTCAATTGCAGGTGCTGGCTTAAGCCATTTAAACATATTCTTTCGTCTCCTTTTCTCACTTCTGAGAGAGACGCTGTCTATTCCATATCTCGATTATTCCGCTATTTGATATATTTTTGTTTGTTCTTCTAACCGGCTGTCCTTCTATTTCTTGCTCATTCTTCGCAAACATCGTTGGTACGCCAAACGAAACTTTTTCTAAAATGTGACCCGCTTCTTCTGATAAACAATAATCAATAAATAAATCCGCAATAATACCATTCGGTGCACGTTTTAGTTTCGAAATCGCATTAACAGATAACCCTGTTTGCTCAGGTACAATACTTACAATTGGAAAGCCTTGCTTTTGAAGCATTCTCTGATCTCCCATGAAATTGATGCCTATCATATACTCACCGCTCGCAACAAGCTCGACTGGTACATAACCATTCACCGTTACCTCACCAACTTGTCCTGCGAGACTCTTAACATATTCCTTCGCTTCCTCTTCACCTACCGTATCAATAAGTGATTGAAAAAACGTATATGCTGTTCCTGATACATTTGGATCCGGCATCACAATCTTTCCCTTATATACTGGATTTAATAAATCTTGCCACCTTGATGGATAAGGAAGTCCGAGCGGTGCTATTTCTTCATTCCACCGCTCTTTATTGATCGCAATTGCCAGTTTCTCCACTTCATAACCGTACCAATAACCGTCTTTATCTTTAACAGTTTTTGAAATACGGTTCGCATGCTGACTCGTAACAGGAATAGATAGATTTTTTTGCTTCATCATTTGATGCGCGTCTACCGTACCGCCAATAATAATATCCGCTTTCGGATTTCCAGCTTCCTCTTCTACCCTCCGAAGAAGCTCTTCTGTCGAAAGACGAATAAACTCATACGTACAGCCGCGTGGTTTACAAAATGATGAAAGCAAAGCTTCACCAACTTCCTCACGAGCCGCTACATACGCAACAAGATGACGATCATCCAAAATAGGGAGACCATTTTTATTATATTTAATAGAGGTTGTATCTCGAGAGCAACTAGACATCGCTCCTCCAATTACTAGCAAAAAGAAGAAAAAGGCTATCTTTCTCATGACACATTCTCCTTTACAAATACATTTGCGAGGGAGCTTTTCATATACATGACATTCCCATTATTATCACCGAGATATTGCACAACAAAGTACGATGGATATACAGAAATAGTAAGAATATCTTCTCGCTCATTCTTTATACGCTTCCCTGTTTTATAAGCGGTAATATAAGCAATCGGTTCATTCTGTGATTGTAATAATTTCTGTATTTCTCCGTAATCTGTAATTTGCTTTGCGTACCGAATCGAATCAAGTATGTGCGTAAGATTCATCGTACGTTCTACATCACCTTGGCGCACTATGACATCCTGCGCTGACGCAAAAAAATCACTAATACGTTCTGGCGTGTAATACAGACTTAACAAATACGTTTGAAATGCTGAAATCATTGGATCCGTACCATTCTTTCCGTACATATCAGCCCCGTACTGGAACAAGTCACCTACTGCAAAAGTACGTTTATGTCCGTTCAAGTACGTTACTTCTCCAGTAAATACTTGTTCTTGACTCTTAGCTTCTCTCGGTTCTATTTGAATTCGGTCAAAGAATGAAACAATCGTATGCAAACGAACTTCATCCGTTATAACAATTTCTCCCCACTTTTCATGCCTAACCTTCATTTCAGTAGGCAGGGATTCATTCACTCTTTGTAAAACAGTTTGTTTGTCATTCACTATTGTGATTCGATTGTATATTTGCTTCTCCATCACATAAAACAAAATAAGAGAAACGATTATACAAAGAACAAACATAAGAATTTGAAATGATAGCCTTTTCATTTCTGCCTACCTCCAAGATAAAAAAACGTTGTTTCGAAAATACCGCATAATTGTTTCATAAATGTATCATTTAACCGCTTTCAAGTTTTTTATATCTTCCATCCGTCTCGGAAGCAAGAATGTAATAAATATTGTAGTACCAACCTCTTCACTACTCTCAATTCGCATACTTCCGCCCTGCTTATTCATAATCTCCTGACAAATATACAACCCGTAACCATTCCCGTAACTAGAAGGAAGTACCTTCCCTTCTGGCGATTCATTCCACTCTGCAAGCACACCTTCATCTATACCAATGCCATCATCATGAACAAAAACCTTTGCCTCACGTTCATTTACAATTACATTCATACGAATTTGCGTAGCATCGCTATATTTTATCGCATTATCAAGTACGTTTAAGAAGATCTGTTTCGTCTTATCGAAATCTGCAACAACATGTACATCTGTTAACTCATTTATCACTTCAATCTCAAATTTCTGCAGGCGAGGTTTCACAATTGAAACTGCTTCTTCTGCTAATTCCTTTATATTCACAACTGTAGGTGACACTTCAAACGTACTCGTCCCGTACTTTGAAGACTTAAGTAATTCCTCCACAAGTGATAATAAACGCTCACTCTCTACAGCTACATAACGAAGGCTCTCCTGTACATCTTCCTTCGCCTTTAACTTCGGAATTAAATCCACATAGCCAATAATCGCCGTTAGCGGTGTTTTTAGCTCATGCGTAATGCGGTCTAAGAAATCTTTCTGCTTCTCTTTCTCCTCTTTCAATTGCTTAATATGCAGTTTAATTCCATCAGCCATCGCATTAAAAGATGCTGAAAGCTGAGCAATTTCCACATATTCATTTAACTCAATCTTGCTTTTATAATCCCCATTCGCAAGCCGCTTTGCCATTTGTCTTAACTGATCAATCGGCTTATGAAGAGACTTTGCCAATCGAATTGCAAAGAAAATACCTGCAGCTACTAGACAAAGAGACGTCATTAAGAACGTCCAACCGACATTTGTTAAAACTTCCTTCTCACCCGTTAACTCATTTATGAAACGAACACTTCCAATGACATCGTTTCCATAATACACTGGGCTTGAAAACAAAAGAATTGGAGCTGGGTCTCCCTCTTCAAAAACATAAGATTTCTTCCCCTTCAAAGAACTCGCAATATCAATATTCCGGTGAAGAAGTGCTCCTTTTTGCGTATCCGCAACAACATCTCCATTCTTCCCGATCATCTGTACACGGACATCCATGCGCTTTGCTAAATACGAGGCAATTAAAAGTGAATTCGGACCGAGTGTCTCCACTTCTGCTTCCTTCTCTAAATAATTCATCGTATAAATTTGTGCTTCTACACTTAACTTTTCTAAAGAATTTGCCGCGTTATGATACATATTCTTTTCTAACGTAATATAAACAACTGCGTACAAAAGAACAAAAATCGGGATTAACAGTCCCACTATTCCAAACACCATATTCCTTTTTAAAGACATACCATCACCACTTAACAATCCAGTTTATAGCCGACGCCATAAATTGTCTTAATATATTCCCCGCTATTCCCTAACTTCTTCCGCAGTCTTTGCACCATAATATCAACCGCCCTCGTATTTCCGATATACTCAAATCCCCATACTTTCTCAAGTAACTCATCTCTCATGAATACACGCTGTGGATTTGAAACAAACAACTGACATAAATTAAACTCTCGGTACGTTAACTGGATTTCTTGTCCACTAACATGTACCTTTCTTTCCTTAGGACAGATCGTTATCTCCCCCGCTCCGATTACTTCATGACTTACCGTTACCTCTGCCTTCTTCACACGCCGCGTCATATTCTTAACCCGAAGAATAAGCTCCGCATAATTAAATGGCTTCGTCACATAATCATCTGCACCAAGCTGCAAGCCAAGCAATTTATCATTCATCTGACTCTTCGCAGTTAACATGAGCACTGGAATATCCCTATTCTTCTCACGGAACAAACGAAGCAACTCATACCCATCTGTATCTGGAAGCATAACATCCAAAATCAATACATCCGGCCCATCATTCCATTTCTCTAAAGCTTCTCTTCCATCAGCCGCCGTGAGCACTTCATACCCTTCCATCTCCAATTGCATCCGAATCAAATTACGAATACTCGATTCATCATCAACTACAAGTATTTTCATTATTCTCCTCCTTCCATCCTGTATTATAGTACAGTTTAGTATAGCAAAAATCATACAAAAAAAGAGAGGGTATTGTCGAACATATGTTGAACGACAATACCCTCTCTTTCACTTATTACATTTTATTTAGCATACCCATTAGGTTGCTTCTGATGCCAATTCCAAGCATGCTCAATGATTGTCTTCACATTTACATACTGTGGATCCCATCCTAGCTTCTCTTTCGCCTTCTGAGAAGAAGCAACTAAGCGTGCTGGATCTCCCGCACGGCGCGGTGCTACCTCAGCTGGAATTTCATGATCTGTAACTTCACGAACTGCATCAACGATTTCTTTTACGCTGAAACCATTACCATTTCCTAAGTTATAGAAATCACTCTCTCCGCCGTTCTGTAGGTCTTTAAGCCCTAAGAAGTGAGCTGCCACTAAATCTTCAACATGAATATAATCACGGATACAAGTACCATCTGGTGTATTGTAATCCTCACCAAACATCATAATCTTCTCACGTTGACCTAATGCCACTTGCAATACAAGAGGAATTAAATGTGTCTCTGGACGGTGATCTTCCCCAATAATACCATTTGGAGTTGCACCAGCCACGTTAAAGTATCTGAAAATCTTATAACGTAAATTAGAAGCTTGGCTATACCAATGAAGCATCTTCTCGATTGCTAGCTTCGTTTCTCCGTATGTATTCGTTGGATTTGTCATCGTTTCCTCAGTAATAAGGTCTACATCCACCTCACCATACGTTGCCGCAGTAGAAGAGAAAATAAACTTATCTACCTTAAACTCATCCATTACCTCTAATAAACAAAGTGCACCATACACATTGTTATTATAATATTGAAGAGGCTTCTCCATACTAACTCCAACTAAAGAATCAGCTGCAAAATGCATAACAGCCTCAATATTTTCTTGTGTAAACACATCTCTTAAAAATGCTTTATCACGAAGGTCACCATTATAAAACTTTGCACCTTCCGTAATTGCATCCTCATGACCAGTTTGTAAGTTATCTACTACTACTACAGATAAACCTTCGTCTACTAATTTTTTCACAGCGTGAGAACCGATATAACCAGCTCCGCCGCAGATTAGAATTGAATTCATTGTCTTCCTCCTACATATATTAGGATTTCTTATTCACTCTCTTATTATAAAAGGTATACGATTGCTCGTATACCTTTTGTGTACCTTTATTACTTAGCAACGCAATAATCCGTTACATATTGTGCCCAAACTTCATGAATATAAGGTAGAATAAAAAATTAAATTTATCTCTGTACATACACATCCTATTATACAATAAATTAATTTTAATACATTATCGACCCACATTAAATATTTTTGCGTTATACTTAATTTTATTATTAAATAAATTTTTAGAAACGAGGATTATATAATTGCGCTACCGTTTTTTGATACCAATCATATTAATAATATTAGCCATTCTTTCTTTAAACTCAAAGCATTCAAAAACCTATAATGTCCAGAAGTACGATATTATAGGTGATGGGAATACTGATAACACTCAGGCTATCCAAGATCTTTTTGATACTATACATACTGATAATGCAACTGTTCTATTTCCAAAAGGAAACTATATTATTTCAGCACCAATTATTATTACAAGACCAGTAACAATCATTGGTGAAAATGCCACATTAAAACTTAGTCCACATTTTAAATCAAATGAAATCGGGCAAGGCTTTTTTTATGCAAATTCTATAGATAACATTACGATTAATAAGCTTAATTTCGATGGAAACAAATTAAATTTATTAAAAGATCCAATAAATAATTTTGTGACTTGGTTTGAAAATACCTCTCATGTTACTATCGAAAACTGTAGTGTTACTAATTTAAATGGTGGCGGCGAAAACCTTAATACCGCTTTTGGATTCATTGGGAATTCGCATTATGGAAAGGCTATAGGAAATACAGTTACAAATTCTGGTGGGGGGGCTGTTTTTTTCCAAGGAAAACATAGTGAAGCTAAAAATAACACCTCTATCAAACTAGATGACGTAGCACTTGTTGCGAATAGTACTGGTGCTCAAGATATTGTTTTTAAAAACAATACAGTATCTGACACCAAAAGTGGAGGCATTGGTATCGAAAATGGTCCTTCCGAAATAACAATTACTGATAATACCATTAATAATTTTACAGATGGATATGGAATTGGTGTACTCCATCTTAAGGACCTTTCAAGTCCACCTCCTAAGAAAATCACCATAAAGAATAATAAGATCAATACTAATTTAGGGAATAATCCTTGTAACGCTATAGCAATTGAACGTGGGGAAAATATATTAATTGAGGAAAATTCAATACAAAATGTTAATAATAGTAACCCTCATAATAACTCTATTTGGATTAGCAATACGGTAAAGACTACAAAGATATCTTCAAACACTTTATCAAAAACTGCTGCACATGCAATGCTAATTCAAAGTACAGAGAACATTGTACTAAGTAAAAACCATATTAATACTGATGATGTTGGCATTTTCATAGCTCTCGAGCATATTAACTCAAATAAGACATTAACAGTTTCTAATAATATAATTACTGCTAAAAAAGCAATCTATACTGAGTCCACTAATGATGCTATTCAGCTTATAAATAATACCATTACTGAAGTTTAACTTATAATAAATTAAACTATTTGTAGTTATTTATACTCTTTAATAAAAAAGGATTCCCTCATAATTTAAGAAGGAATCCTTTTTATTATTTTTCTCAACTTATTCTTTATTATAACTTCGGTGTACCAGCACTAAATAACCTATCATTTTTTATTGCATAAAACAGCATGACTACTGTTAATATCAACTCACCAGCATTGATTCCAATTAAGATTCCATAAATATGCATCTTCGGCGTTAATGCAAGAAATAGTGTAAGAGTGATGATGGTAGAAAACAAGAAACTTTTACTATATAAATTAGATTTCCCTGAAGCCACTAAATATTGAATTCCAATAATATTATTAAAAATACTTGTGAATAACCAAATAGCAAATAACTGTACTACAAGACTATATTGCACATAGTTATCACCATAAAAAATTAATAAAATCCATTTTGCACCAATCATCATAACTATAGAAATAAATGCAGCTAAAGTAATAATCCATTTACCAAATTTAAAAACTGCTCGTTTTCCACTGTCATAGCTCACTCCAAATTTTTCACTAATGTAGGGGAATAAAGCTTGTGTAATTGGTGTAAATAAATTAATAATTGCCTTTGCTAATTTTTCTATCGCTGAATAAATTCCAACTATCTCTTTATTCGTAAATATTCCTAATATTAAAATACCACCAGATGTTAAAATAAAGCTCATGAAAGCACTAGTAAAAACATTCCAGCCATCTTTAAAACAATAAACAATTTCTTCTACATTGGGAAATACGTAAGTAATAGTTAATTTACGTGAAATAATTATAAAACTAACAACAGCACAAATTACAAATGGAATTGATTGTAACAATGTAGCAAGCACGTAATCACCGGGCTCTCTTACAATTATAAAAATAAGTAAAGTAGTACTAATTTTTGCAAACATATTAATACCCGTAATATACTCCATTTTCTCAATACCTTGAAACAGCCAAATCGGGAACAATGCATTTCCAATAACATTAAAAAAAGCTATATAGTATACTACATTATTTCCTTGCAACTGAGGAATCACGCTTAATGCTGTAAATAATAATCCAAAACTAATTAACATCAGTAGTATCTTTACAGTTAACACGGAGGAAAATATACTCTTAACTTTGTTCATATCTTCCTTATGAATTGAAATCTGTCTAGTAGCGGTCAAATCAAAACCATAATTTGTAATCATTACAAAGAAGTATGAAATTGCAATTGCATATGACATCTCTCCAAACTTCTCATTCCCTAAAACTCTTACTAAATAGGGAACTGTAAGTAACGGTAGTAAATACTCGAACCCCTTTAATAGTAATAAAGAGAATGCGTTCTTTGCCAACTTATTCTTTAGCATACTAAAATCTCCTACCTGTTTCTAATATATACAAATAAAAGTCGATTTGAATATTTACATCCAAATCGACTTCTTATTACCTATTCTTTTGCAATAAAATAATTAACAAGATACTGCGCCCACACTTCTTGACCTTTAGCATTTGGAAAACCGAATTCATCTTGTAGATACGATAAAATATCCTTAGTGTTCGAATTAGGCCACGCTTCCCAATGATTGATATATGTATAATCATTTTGTATTGTAAATTGTTTCAATGCTTCAACAGCCTTCGGATAGTTCTTTGCATTATAAACCGGATTTGGCGGTTGAATCATAACAGTAACATCTTTCATACTATTACTAATCGACCGTATAAATTTTTGCGTATTCGCTACAGAGTTTCCATTACCTATCTTGTTGTTATCTGTAATAAATGGAGCTTGAAATAAAATCACATCTGGCTTTAATGCTATAATTTCTTTATCTCGATTTTTTACCACTAATTCTTCTGAGCTTTCATCTTTATATTCCTTAACTGTGACTTTCCACAATTTCTTTCCATATACCTCTTCTAAATTATTCTTTAATTTTTCCGGCCAAGCGTCCTTTTCAGAGGAAGATGCTTGATCACCAATAATAACAAGATGTACTGGTTCTCCTCCACTTGTTGCTTTCTTTACCTTTTCTTTTATCGCTTCAGGTAGATTTTTTATGTAATTCTCATTAAAATTATTTTTTTCCTCTTTTGCTTGTTTCACTACTTCTGTCTTTACTTCCTCAGTTTGTTTCGTAGCACTTATAACCTTCTTATTCCAATATGAATTACCAACTACAATCGAAACCACAAATACTATAAAGATAATAAAAACAAATATATTTTTCTTATTCATTTATTCACCTCATCTAACAAAATTGAAATACCCCCAACTACCTTGAAAGTAATTGGGGATCATTCAGATCATTTTTTATTTACTTCAAGATGTTGTCTTAATTTACTTGTTACATCTTGTTTTACTTGATCCGGCACATAATAATACCAAATACCATCAGCAGCTTTATGTCCGTCACCTGCAATTTGAACTTCTTCTATATTTTTCATAGCATTCTTATAATCTTTTTGAATATCAAACATTTGCTCTTGAGTTAAACTTGTCTTTACATTTTTCTCAATTGATTTCAGTACACTTCCGTAATTCGCTAAAGAAGACACATTTGCCCCTTTTTTTATGACAGCTTGAATCACTTGACGTTGACGCATTTGACGACCAAAATCTCCACGTGGATCTTCGTACCTCATACGAGAATATCGTAAAGCCTCTGTTCCATTCAAATGAATATCGCCTTTCACAAATTGACTACCTTCATAAGAAAAGGCTAAATCATTGTTTACTTCCACTCCACCAACTGCATCAACAACATCTTTAAATCCTTCCATATTCACTTCAATATAATGGTCTACCGGAATATCAAGAAAGTTTTCTACTGTTTTAACAGACATATCAATTCCACCAAATGCATAGGCATGATTGATTTTATCTTTTTTCCCTTTCCCAATAATTTCCGTATAAGTATCACGAGGAATACTTACAATCTTCATAGATTCTTGTTTAGGGTTTAAAGTAAACAACATTAAGGAGTCAGATCTGCCGACCTCATCTTTTCTTTGATCACTTCCCATTAATAAAATAGAAATTGGCTTTTTATCTCCAATATCAACACTTTCATTACGTTTCTCCGATTTCTCGCGATCCAACGGTTTATGTACGGCGTCTAATGTACTTGATACCGATGAATATAAATAATAAGCGTATCCACCACCAGCTACGATAAAGAATCCAACAATCCCTAAAATCCAAATTAATATTTTTTTCTTCATTTTATATACCCTCTTCGTTCTTAATTTAAACTTCTTATAATCATGTTAAATTAATATAGATTGGTAAGAACTATACGTAATATTTGCTGCATTTTCGTAACTAATATAATGTTTATATGCATCTGGTAATTCAACATTTTTCGGGTTTTCCATAGCAGTTAAGATACTTTTCCTTATTGATTTCACATCATAAGGGTTACATTGATGACCATACTTATCAAATTTATAAAAATTAACAGGGCAATATTCTGGGGTAGCAACCACTATCTCAGTTCCACACCATAAAGCCTCCAAAGTTGATAAACCTGGCGATTCTCGGAAAGATGGTAAGATGTGAACCTTCGCTTTTTGATAATATTCTATTAAATCATCGTGGCTTAACTCACCTAAAAAGAATACGTTCCCTCTCTTCTCTGCTAACTTTGTAACCTCTTTATAATAAGCTTTATTACCATTTCTTCCAATGAACACAATTGGTATTTTCTTATCCTCAAACATAGCCTTTACAACATTAAGTTGGTTTTTAATAGGTTCTATTCGTCCCACTTGTAGGATATAGCCTTCAACATTTATCGAACTACTATTCCTCATAGCTACTTTTTCTTTATTTTCTATTGCATTAGGAACAAGAAAAGCCTTTTTATCCAAAATCTCCTTTGGTATACCAAACTCATTAGCTACTATACCTAATTCTTCAGCCGAATTCGGTAACAATACATCTGCATCTATTAGGGCTTTTCTTCTCAACTCTTTGTAAGTATCTGTTCCATATGTCTTTGTTTTTCCAATTACCTTACTAACGTTCATCCGAACCTTGTTGCAGACATTTTTATATTTGCTTAATTTATCCATATTAAACACTTTTAATTTACTTAACAAATCAATATAGTACGCATGTGATAAATCCCAATATATAGTAGATAACGCAACTTTTTTCCCATTTTTTTTGCATACCTCTATATATTCAAGGGTTTGTTCAATAGTCTGTATATTAAAGATGTGTACTATCGATACATCTTTATGCTTCTCTATCTCTTGTGGAGACGTACAATATATTATCTCAATATCATACTGCTTTTCTAAATGCTCTTTTGTTTTCATCATTTGGACGGTGTCTCCCCCCATCCTATCAAAGCAATCTTTCCGATTAGCAAATATAACTTTTAAAGTCATTTTTCTCCTCCATCTATTGGGCAATATTAACGCTTAATTTTTGCTAATACTGAAAATAATAATGGATATACTAATTGAAAGCTCAATCCACTGAATTCTAACATATTATCAAAGGTACTAAATAATAAAATAGAGCTAAATATACTAACACCAGTTAAAAAATATTTACTATTTAACCTTTTTAAAATCATAATATATGCTAATGAAATGAATAAGAGTGTAATAAAATAGATTATTAATCCTAACCATCCCAAAGTAACATAACTCCCAGCAAAGGCCGTAGCTACAGTTAATTCTGTAGAAATTTGTGCAATGGGTGGTTTTGTTACCCCATACATGTCATTAATTCTTTTATTTATAAAATCCGGGAAAATTTCATTATTAACCATATAAAATATATCTACAAACTCTAAATCTTTTACTTCTATTGCATTAATTGTATGTTGAAGATTAGCTAATGGAGACGATATATATATATATGACCAAAAGAACGCATCCGGTATGGAGGAATTTATAAATTCTTCTTTAGCACCTCCAACCCTTAATATTACATCGCTCTCCCACATAGTTTTATCATTTTGATAAGAATGATTTACACGGGCATTACCAGATAATCCAAATATATACAAAACCAAAATTGCTACAACACCTAGACCTATTACAATTTTAAAATTCATCTTCTTTTTAATTTTCAAAAGATATATAAACAAACAACTAATTAAAATCATCATGATCATTCCCCTATTAACTAATAATAAGGGTAATGAAAGAGTTATAAGAAAATTTATTAATATCTTTTTCGCTTGGTATCTATTTGAAATTAGCATATGGAACAAGTATGTTGCATAAAAAGAGTTAAAAGTAACCACAAATACATGGAAGACCGGAATTCCAAATTCCATATAGATTAAATTAGATTTCGTCAGTAATGATAATAAAGGAAATCCACCTTCATATATAAATTCCAACAAATAACATCCTATAATAAAAATGGTGATTAGGCTTACTTTTTTTTCAAATTTAATATTTGAATACTCTATAATCTTTTTATTATATACATAAAATCCAATAAAAAATGCACTTACAATAGTAAATATAAGAAATAACAGTAGGGATACACTTATTTCCGGAAAAACATATGACCATCCCAATTGATATACTATTATTGCTATCACAAACGCTACAATATACATAAAGTATGGATTAATCACAAACAAAACTCCTATTTAATTATTTCATATACGCCGAAAATTTACGTTTTATATTGTCATTAAATAAATGATGTTTTTTCCCCATTTTATACCCTGAAAATTTAGCAACATTTTCAAAAACACTGTAAAACATATACCTAAAGTGCCTTCCACTTAATAAATATTGCTGCTGATGTTTAATCATCTTTAATCCTTCTTTTTCATTGGATACATTCTCTAAAATATAACTAGTCTCATCAAAGGCCATTCCAATATCAAAATACCTTTTAAATTGTTGTTTCAAAGAATAATCATGTGAATGAAATACCTTCGCTTCTGCTTCATATACGACTTTATATCCGGACATAATAGTCTCATAAGCTAGAATCATATCCTCATTTAAAATAATTTTTTCAGGAAACCCTTTAAATGGTTCTCTAAATAAAGTTCGATGATACATACTACAAACGTTAGAATTAAAGAACGTTTTAATTCCTAACTCATCAATAGACTCTTTAGTCTTTACTTTGCTTTCAGCTGGATAATTAAAATTACGAGCAAATTTTTCTAAAGGACTTACATTATCTCTAGGAATTTGTCTAGCTGTAACAATTTTCACATTTTCATCTTCAAATTGTGCTAAAAGATTCGCTATTAAGTAATTATCAAACGGAATAGCATCTTGTGTCATATACAATAAATAATCTCCTTCTGACTGCTTCATTAAGAGATTTCTTGTTCCTCCATGATCAAAGTCTTTATTTTTTATGACCGTACACTTTACTTTTGGAAACTCCTTATTTAAAATCGCAACTGTATTGTCACTAGAAGAAGAATCTACTGTAATAATTTCCATACTAACATCTTTTGGCAATGATTGTATCTCTAACTTTCTCATTAAATCGCGTATAAATACCTCTGCATTATATAATGGGATAAGCACTGAAACCTTTTTTTTCTGCATTATATTCTTTTCTCCTTGTTCATCATAAATACAATTATAAAGAAACCTATATTTCTAATTATCCCTTGTTTCAAAAATCCATACTTATTCATAACTTGTACTCTTTTAAACTTGTTGATGTTTTTCAATTCAATATAATGCTCAATATCTCCCAACATTTCTGCTGTAAGTTCACTTTGATATGTTAAATAAAAACTTTCTGCTTGTTTAAAATTTTTGTTTACTATTTCAAATAATTTATTATATCCTTTTACTCTTTGATAAAAATAGCTAAATGAATATTGTTTTGCTCCTGTATCATTTCCACCATGTTGACGATATTTTATGGTGGAATTTGAAACAAATCCTATCTTTCCAAAAGCTGAAGCTACTAATGCTAACCACCAATCATGCATCATTGCACTTTTGGATATAGGCAGGGCTTTTTCTTTCAAGCTTTCATTAATCATGGTAGTACAACCAGTTACATTATTTTGCGTTAATAGATTATTTAAATTTACAAAGTTTGAATTTAAATTTTGATATTGAAACATCGAATCAGCCACAGTCTCTAATTCCTTATTAACAACCTCTAAATCGGTATGTACTAATATTGGTTTATCCCTATAACCGTTATTTTCTATTTCTTTCATTTTTTCAAATGTTAATTTAATTTTATCTTCTTTCCAAACATCATCTTGATCGCAAAACATTATATATTGAGCAGTTGAATTTTCTAGCAGTCGCGCAAAGTTCCCACTAGGCCCCAAACCTTTATCACCATCATCTATTAATTCAATGCGGTCTCCATGTTCTTTTATAAATTCCCCAACTATTCCTAATGTATTATCTGAAGAACCATCATCACGTATAATAATCTTCCAATTCTCATAGCTTTGTGCCAATAATGAATCTAATTGCTCTTGAATGAATCTCTCTCCATTATAAGTAGCTAATAGTATATCTATTCTAGGATTTAAATTTGCAGTCATATAAATATCCTTTCACATGTTGTAATTTTAGAATTTCTTACTTTAGAAAACAAATTAATTTTATTCACTAAAGTAAAAAATCCTATATAACTACACAAAACATCTAATATAGATGTTTTGTGTAGCATCTTTTTATCTATTTTCAAGAAGATAAGCTTTCAAAGCCTCTTTCCAATTTTGTAAAGAGCTAAATCCTTCATCTTCAATTTTTTGTTTACTTAATACTGAATAATGTGGACGTGCTGCTGGTCGAGGAAATTCCTCTGTTGTCACCGGATTCACCTTGACTTCTATGCCTGCTTGATTGAAAATCTCTACAGCAAATTCATACCAAGAACAAACCCCTGTATTTGTCGCATGATATATACCATATTTTTCAGAACGAATTAATTCAATCATAAAACGTGCCAAATCTACTGTATATGTAGGTGAACCTATCTGATCATGAACAACACTAATTTCATCATGCTCTTTTCCTAAACGTAGCATCGTTTTTACAAAGTTATTTCCAAATATCCCAAATACCCAAGCTGTACGTACAATAAAGAATTTATCTACATATTGTTGTACAAATGTTTCACCTGCTAATTTTGTTTCACCATAAACCCCCAATGGTTTTGTGGGTTCACTAGTTTCATAAGGATTTTTTGCTGTACCATCGAAAACATAGTCAGTACTAATGTACAACATTTTCGCCCCTATTTCTCCTGCAGCTTGTGCTAAATACTTTGTACCTAGTCCATTTACTTTATAAGCAGTTTCTACATCTTCTTCTGCTGCATCAACATTTGTATAAGCTGCACAATGCATAATTGCATCTGGCTTAATTTTATTTATATAAGCTTGTACAGCCTCATTATTTGTTATATCTAACTCTTCACGATCAATACCGTATACTTGTAAATCTGTATGTTCTAATTGTTTCAAAACGTCTTGTGCAAGTTGACCTTTTGCTCCTGTTACAATAACTTTCATTTACTTAACCTCTAATCTATTACCATATTGATTATCAAAGTATTCTTGGTATTCTCCAGAGATAATATTCTCCCACCAGTCTTGGTTTTCTAAATACCAATTAATTGTTTGTTCAATTCCCGTATCAAAGTTATATTTTGGTGACCAACCTAACTCCTCACGAAGTTTTGTTGCATCAATTGCATAGCGGCGGTCATGCCCCGGACGATCTGTCACATATTGAATTAAAGATTCTGGCTTATTTAACGCTTTTAAAATTGTTTTTACAATTTCAATATTTGTACGTTCATTATTTCCACCAACATTATATACTTCACCATTTTCCCCTTTATGAAGTACCAAATCAATAGCTTGACAATGATCTTCAACATGTAACCAGTCACGTACATTTAATCCATCACCGTATACAGGTAACTGCTTATTATTTAATGCATTAATAATCATTAATGGAATTAATTTCTCAGGAAAATGGAATGGTCCATAGTTATTTGAGCAACGTGTAATATTAACAGGTAAGCCAAAAGTTTCATGATATGCACGAACTAGTAAGTCTGCCCCTGCTTTACTTGAACTATATGGACTATTTGAAGCTAAAGGTGTTTCTTCTGTGAAATAACCTGTATCGCCTAAAGTACCATATACCTCATCTGTTGAAACCTGCAAATATTTCTTCACTTGTGCATTTTTTGCTGCATCTAATAGCACTTGAGTCCCTTGAATATTTGTTTGAATAAATATATCTGGATTAGTAATACTTCTATCCACATGTGATTCTGCTGCAAAATTTAATACATAGTCAAATTTTTCTTCTTCAAATAATCGATTGATAAACTCGCGATCAGCTATATCACCTTTAACAAATTTATAATTAGGTAAGCCCTCAATCTCTTTTAGATTCTCTAAATTACCTGCATACGTCAATGCATCTAAATTGACAAGGTTATATTCAGGGTATTTCTTTACCATATAACGCACAAAATTACTTCCAATAAATCCTGCTCCACCTGTTACTAATACTTTCATGTTGCTCCTCCTTAATTTTCATATACAAAATTAATATTTGCTTCTTCCAACATTGGATGTTTGTTATCTTTATCCGATAGTATTGGATTACTTACTGGCCAGTCTATTCCTAGCGCTGGATCATTCCACAAAATACCAGAGTCATGTTCTGGAGAATAATATTCATCTACTTTATAAGCGACAGTTGAATTAGGTACTAATGTACAAAAACCGTGTGCAAATCCTTTTGGTACAACTAGCTGACGCTTATTATGTTCACTTAAAATAACACCCACCCATTGACCATATGTAGGTGAACCTTTACGAATATCAACCGCTACATCATAAATGGCACCAGTAATACAGCGCACTACTTTTGTCTGTGCTTTAGGATTTAATTGAAAATGTAAACCACGTAATGTTCCAACAGGCACTGACAATGATTGATTATCTTGAATAAATTCATATTTTAAACCTAACTTATCAAATGCATCTTTATTATAACTTTCCATAAAATATCCACGATGATCTCCAAATACATTTGGCTCTAAAATAAGTACATCAGGAATTTTTGTCTCAATAATCTTCATATTTAATACTCCTTTATTGATAAATTGGTTGCTTCTGCTTACTTTGCTCTGCCAATTTCATTAAATATTGACCATATTGATTCTTTTTCATAGGCTCTGCCAGAACTAATAATTGCTCTCGATTAATATATCCTCTTCTAAAAGCAATTTCCTCTAAACAAGCTACCTTTAAACTTTGACGTTTTTCAATTGTTTCAATAAATTGTGATGCCTCTAATAAAGATTCATGCGTACCTGAATCCAGCCATGAGAAACCACGTCCAAGAATCTCTACATTTAATTCATTTGCTTCTAGATATACTTTATTAATATCTGTAATCTCTAGCTCACCACGAGCTGATGGTTTAATATTTTTAGCAATCTCTACGACTCTATTATCATAAAAATAAAGCCCTGTTACTGCATAATGAGATTTAGGATTTTCTGGTTTTTCTTCAATAGATATAGCTTTTCCATTCTCATCAAACTCAACTACTCCAAAACGTTCTGGATCATTTACATAGTATCCGAAAACAGTCGCTGCATTTTGACGTCCTACAGCATTTTGTAGTAATTGAGTTAAGCCATGTCCGTAAAACATATTATCCCCTAATATTAGAGCGACTGAATCATCACCAATAAAATCTTCTCCAATAATAAATGCCTGTGCCAATCCATCCGGTGATTCTTGCACTGCGTATTCAAGGTTAATTCCAAACTGAGAACCATTCCCTAGGAGCTCCTCAAAACGTGGTGTATCCTGTGGCGTAGATATAATTAAAATATCCTTGATTCCAGCCAACATTAATACTGATAATGGATAGTAAATCATTGGTTTATCGTATACTGGTAACAATTGTTTTGAAACAGCTGTAGTAAGTGGGTACAAACGCGTTCCACTTCCTCCGGCTAAAATAATTCCTTTCATAATCATAAATCTCCTTTATTATAAAATTAATAAGCACCCTTACGTAAAATTACATTTATAACTGTAAAAATTATAATCTTAATATCAAAATATAAAGAAGCATTATCCACATAATGAAGCTCTAAATCTACTCTTTCTGGATAGCCAACATCACTTCTCCCACTGACTTGCCAATATCCTGTAATACCTGGTTTAACAGATAAAAACTCACGTTCTCTATGACCGTATTCCTTTAATTCTTCTTTTACCACCGGCCTTGGACCAACCAGACTCATATTACCTTTTAAAACATTAATGAATTGAGGTAACTCATCTAAGCTTGTTTTTCTCAAAAACTGTCCTAATTTGGTAATGCGAGGGTCTTCATTTGGTTCTAATTTATAATTATTAGCAACATATTTTTTATATAATAGTTCATTTTCTTTTAATTTCCCCTCTGCATTTACAATCATTGAACGGAATTTATAAATGTGAAATTCTTTACCATCCTTGCCCATCCGTACTTGTTTAAAAAATACAGGTCCTTTATTATCTCCCCACATATAAAAGATTGAAATTACAATGAAAATTGGGGAGAAAATCGCTAACCCTACTATAGCGCCTATAAAATCTAGCATTCTTTTAAAAAACAAATAAATTATACTTTGATTTTTAATTACCAGCTCTTTCGATTCAACTGGAGTACCTACTATTTTTCTGCTTTCCAACTTTATCTCCCCCCTTTTATAAACATCTCTGCTTTTACAGTCTCACTAATATATTCTAATAATCTTTCCCTTAGTTCCACATGCTGCAATGCCATTTCAATCGTAGTCTTAATAAAACCAAACTTTTCTCCAACATCATAACGTGTTCCTTCAAAGTCATACGCAAATACTCGTTGAATTTCATTTAGGTGTTGAATCGCATCTGTCAATTGAATTTCACCACCTGCTCCGGTTTCTTGATTTTCGAGGAACTCAAAAATTTCTGGTGTTAATATGTAACGACCCATAATCGCTAAATTAGATGGTGCTGTTCCTTGAGCTGGCTTTTCAACAAATTGACGTACTTGATAACGACGGTCATTTTGTTCAATTGGATCAATAATACCGTAACGATGCGTTTCATTTTCAGACACTGTTTGTACACCAATAACTGATGATTGTGTCTCTTCATATTGATTCATCAATTGACGTAAGCACGGTGTTTCTGCTTGGACAATATCGTCACCAAGTAATACCGCAAATGGTTCATTCCCAATGAATTTACGTGCACACCATACTGCATGTCCCAAACCTTTTGGTTCTTTCTGTCTTATGTAATGAATATTAATTTTTGATGATGCTTGTACTTTTTCAAGTATTTCATATTTTCCTTTTTCTAGTAGGTTTTGTTCTAGCTCAAATGAATGATCAAAATGATCTTCAATTGCGCGCTTTCCTTTTCCAGTAACAATAATAATATCTTCAATTCCTGATTCTATTGCTTCTTCTACAATGTATTGAATTGTTGGTTTATCAACAATCGGTAACATTTCTTTCGGCATCGCCTTCGTTGCTGGTAAAAACCTCGTTCCAAGACCGGCCGCTGGAATAATAGCCTTTCTTACTCTTTTCAAATTTTACCCCCCAATTGATATCAAAATATAATAATATACAAAATAAAAAACCTACCTCTATAGTCATTTTTATAACTCCACAGGTAGAGTTTTTACTAAAATAAACATGGGCATCTAACCCAACCTCACGTCATACTCCCGACGACAAGCGTCTAAGGTAGGCACGAAATAAAATTTCTACCCACAGCACGACCGAGTGCCCCCATTGATAACGGTTAGGAGACATCACCAGTTCACTATTTAGAAGATACCAAATAACTTTTTACGACGGATTTGTTCTGGATCTTCTTTATAAATTGCCTTCCCGCTAATTAATAAGTATGGATTTCCTTTCAAATCATTCATAATACTCGTTCCAAATTCTTTCTCAATTAGTTCATAACCTTCTGCTAAATGGAATCCTCTTGATGCTGTATTATGTGCATCCGATGCAATCATATGTGTTAAATTATGTTCTACGAGTTGCAGTGAAAACTTTTTGATTTTCTTACCAAACTTACCTAGTAGGCTACCTGCTGTTACTTGTGTTAATGCCCCTTTATTTACAAGGGTGTATAGCTTATCTGGTCGCTCGATTAACTCGGCATTACGTTCTGGGTGAACGATAATTGGAATCATTCCCTTAACACGTATTTCATATAATAATTGTTCTGCATAACGGGGGACATGATTCGATGGAAATTCAATTAATATATATTTATTTGTCTCATTTAAAGTCACAATTTTACTAGCTTCATAGTCTTCTAATAAATCACCATATAACCTGACCTCTTGCCCCGGTAATATTTTCAGTGGAATTTCATTTTGTTGTAGTTCATCATTTAATTGTTTTACTTGATGAAGAATAGAACTACGCTCATTTATATATTTTCCGTTTTGGTGATGTGGTGTTGCAACGATTGTATGTATCCCCTCTTGGACAGCCTTTTGGGCCATCGCCAAACTATCGGTTATTGTTTGTGCACCGTCATCGATGCCAGGTAAAATGTGACAATGTAAATCAATCATTCTTTGCATCCTCCCTCTCATATACAAATCTTTTTTCCCTTGAATATGAGGCATGTCTCATATTCAAGGGAAAAAAGGAGATATGGCCTTGCCATATCTCACTTTTTAATTAGTTAGCACCATAATAATAATATAAGCCTTGTTCACGTTCACGATCATTCAGAACTACACCTAAAAGCTTACCTTTTGCCGATTCCAATAATACTTTTGCCCTTACTGCCGTTTCTTTCTCTGTCGATTCACTACGAACGACAAGAATAGAAGCATCACATACATTCGCCATAATTTGCGCGTCAGTTACAGCTAAAATAGGTGGCAGATCAAAGACAACTAGATCATACATACTATATGCTTGTGCAAGAAGTTCTTGCATTGACTTTGAACCTAACAATTCTGCTGGATTTGGTGGGATTGGGCCACAAGCTAAAAAGTGTAAATTATCAACTGATGTCGTTTGTACACATTTTTCTAAACGTTCACTATATGTTAATACGTTCGTTAATCCGAAAATATTATCTACTTGAAACATTTGATGCATCGCTGGTTTACGCATATCTGCATCAATTAATAGTACTTTCTTTCCTTGTTGTGCAAAAACAACTGCCATATTTGCTGTCGTCGTTGTTTTTCCTTCACTTGGGTTTGCCGACGTAACCATTAATGAGTGTAAATTCGTATCAACAGCTGCAAATTCGATATTCGTTCGAATATTACGATATTGTTCTGATATTGGTGATTTCGGTTGTTGATGAGCAATTAATTGACGACGTTGACGATGATTTTTTTTCTTTTTAAATAAATTAAGAGCCAATTGTTTGTCCCCTCACTTTTCTTGATGATGAAGCATGCGAATTTATATTTTTTGTTTCTTCATCCATACGAGCTACAATCCCTAATACTGGTAATCCAAGTAAATTTTCTACATCTTCTTCTTTTTTCACAGTGTTGTCTAAATATTCTAGTAAGAATGCAAGTCCAACTGAAGCCATTAAACCAACAATGAACGCAATTGCTATATTTAACATTGGACGTGGTTTAATTGGGGACTGCTTTTCGACCACTTCTGCCTTTGATAATACAGTAACGTTATCAACACTCATGATTTTCGCTATTTCGCTTTGAAATACTTCTGCAATTTTATTTGCAATGGCACTTGCTGTTTTCGGATCTTTATTCTGCACTGTAACAGCAATCACCTGCGAATCCTTTTCATTCGTAACATCAACTTTTTTGGTTAACTCTTGTATCGTCTCCTGCAATTTCAATTTATCTTTCACTTGTTCTAAGATTACAGGACTCTTAATAATAACCTTATATGTATTCGTTAATTGTATATTTGTTTGAACTTCCCCAATCTGTAATGCAGTTCCCTCTTGCTTCTTCTGATTTACAAGGATTTGTGTTGAAGACTGATAAATCGGTGTCATAAAGAAAAAGCTAATAATAGCACTTATAATTGCCACCGCAAATGTAACAGTGAGGATCATTGCTAAACGTTTTTTTAAAATATGAAATAACTCTTTCAAACTAATTGTTTCTTCCATAAGTTCCTCCAACTTTCTAAAATTTGCACATAAGAAAAATTATAACATATTCATCTTATATTTTTTTATTTTAATAAATTATTTAATACAAGCTCATAACAAACAAATATAATCTTACAAAATAATCTTAAATATGACAACACATTCCAACGAATTTCCAAAATTTCTATTATATCACTCTTTTTATATAATGCAATAAGAAATTTTATAAAAATTCAAAAAAGCCGATAAAATTATTTATCAGCTTTAAAATTTATTATTCTATTCACTATCCCCTAATAATATCCATATTGTTCTTTTTCTTCTCTTTTATCGTTTAAAACGACACCGAGTAATTTACCAGACGCTTTTTCTAATATTTGCTTCGCTTTTACGATTTTGTCTTTTTCTGTTTTTTCACTGCGTACGACAAGTACGATTCCATCACATTTGTTCGCTAAGATTTGTGCATCGGTAACCGCAAGGACTGGTGGTGTGTCGATTAGAATAATATCAAACATGTTATATGCTTCTAGCAATAGCTCGTCCATTATCCGGCTACCCAATAGTTCAGCTGGATTTGGCGGGATTGGACCCGCTGCCATTAAGTATACATTCTCTATATCTGTTTTTTGAATACATTGTACTAATTTCGCTTGTCCTGATAATAGGTTCGTTAACCCATTTGAGTTGTGAATGGCAAATAAGTTTTGAATTGTCGGCTTACGTAAGTCCGCTCCGATTAATAAAACTTTCTTTCCTTGTTGACCGAAAACAACTGCTAAGTTTGCGATTGTTGTTGTTTTTCCGTCACCTGGATCTGCCGAGGTAACAATAATAGAACGGACATGATTATCTACAGATGTAAATTCAATATTTGTACGAATGTTACGGTATTGTTCTGCAACACGTGATTTAGGCTCTTTATGTGTAATTAATTGTCGTAATGGTTTTCTTTTCTTTCTTCCGAACATATTCCTATCTCCTTTTGTGAAATGCGACGCTCTCCCTTTTCTCTCTATGCTCGATTTCATACGTCTAATTACTATTTTTTATCACTGACTTCCCCACATCTCATCTTAATCAATATTATTCTACTTTGTCTTATATGAACGCCTTTATAATATGACAATGAATTTACTTCTTTTCTACCTTTATCATTTATCCTAAATTCCGAATAAATAACAAAGTAATTATATGGCAATTACCATTTATACACAAGTAATTTTCTGACTAGTTTGCATTTTAATAATTAAACCGATATATAGTGGAAATAAAAAAATCTCCTTGCATTTTCACAAGGAGATTTTTTAGTATCTTTATTCTTTTTTATCACCAATCGCAAATGTGATTTCAGCTTCACATGCAACTTCACCATCTACTGTTGCGATTGCTTTTCCTTTTCCGATTGGGCCACGTACACGTGTCATTTCAACTTCTAAGCGAAGTTGATCACCTGGGCGTACTTGTTTTTTGAAACGGCAATTGTCGATACCTGCGAAGAAAGCAAGTCTTCCGCGGTTTTCTTCTTTCTTTAGTACAGCAACTGCTCCAACTTGTGCTAATGCTTCTACAATAAGTACACCGGGCATAACTGCATAGTCAGGAAAGTGCCCGTTAAAGAATTCTTCGTTTGCGGATACATTTTTAATTCCTACCGCTCTTTTTCCTTCATCTACTTCTAATATTTTATCAACAAGTAAAAATGGATAGCGGTGAGGAATGATTTCTTTAATTTGTTCTATATTTAGCATGTAACAATCGCCCCTTTTGTAATATTGGTCTTACCACTTGGACATATTGTTTATTATCCCATTTTGTTTATTGTTTGTCATTATAAAGTGCAATTTAACTTCCTATTTATAAAAAAATGCACACACTCTATTCCATTAAAATAGCTGCATATACTTGCAACTGACACGGAGGTAGAAAAGAGTGTATGCCCAGATTAGGGAAAGGCAATATGTATTGAAACATGATTTGCCTTAATGTCGTATTCGACTCATTATATTATAAACGTTTTCAAATAAGGAAATATTAAATTTAACCATATATATGAATATTTTACCTATTTCCTTCGTTTTTCTTTATTTTTCTTCTATTTTCTCAATAAATCAAAATAAAATAAAAAAATAAAAGAATAAAAAAACAAAAAAGAACTTCGGTTAACACCTTAGTTCTTCTCATTTTCCCTACTATTTGCAAGCTAATAATAAGTGGGGATACCCCCACTTATTAAAGTTTCACTTTATCGTAAAGCACGCTTTGGTAATTTATCGATATTCTCTAACATAATCCCTGTACCAACCGCAACACATTGCATTGGGTTTTCAGCAATTAATACTGGTACTTTTAGTTCTTCTGCTAGAAGCATGTCGATACCGTGTAGTAAAGCTCCACCGCCTGTTAGAATAACACCGCGGTCGATGATGTCCGCAGATAGTTCTGGTGGTGTGCGCTCTAATACGCCTTTTGCAGCTTGTACAATGATAGCCGCATCTTCTTTTAGTGCTTCTGTAATTTCTTCAGAGCATACTGTAATTGTGCGTGGTAAGCCTGTTACCATGTCACGTCCGCGAATTTCAAGCTCTTCGCTACGTGCACCTGGGAATACTGTACCAACTTTAATTTTAATATTTTCTGAAGTACGTTCTCCAATTAACAGCTTATACTTACGTTTAACATAGTTTAAGATCTCCATATCAAACTTATCGCCAGCCATTTTGATAGAGGAAGAGGTAACAATATCACCCATAGATAGTACAGCGATATCTGTTGTACCTCCACCAATATCAACAACCATGTTACCGCTTGGTTGGAAGATTTCCATACCAGCACCAACTGCGGCTACTTTTGGTTCTTCTTCTAAAAATACTGTCTTACCACCTGAACGTTCAGCAGCCTCACGAATCGCTTTTTGTTCTACTGATGTGATATTTGTTGGACAGCAAATTAAAATACGAGGTTTTGAAAAGAAGCTCTTTACGTCCAATTTGTTAATGAAATACTTTAACATTGCTTCTGTAATTTCGAAATCTGCGATTACACCATCTTTAAGTGGACGAATTGCTACAATATTACCAGGCGTACGTCCCACCATACTTCTTGCTTCTTCACCTACTGCTAATACTTTACCTGTGTTACGATCAATTGCAACAACAGATGGCTCATTTAATACAATACCCTTACCTTTAACATGGATTAATACGTTAGCCGTACCTAGGTCAATTCCGATATCTCGCGCAAACATTCCCGTTTTTTCCTCCTCGATATTCAAAATCAGGTTACACCCGAATTCTTTTACACCTAATTTCTGATTTTATCATAAATTTAACAGAAACGTAATATTCGCAAAAAGAATTCTTCTGAAAAATATTACCGGATTGAAACGGAATGTTCACGATTGTACCTTTATTGACGTACCGGCTTTTCTACATCTTCTTTTCTATACTTTTGTTTTGTTGCTTCTCCGCCTCTTAAATGACGAATAGACTTATGATAATCAAGAATTTCTTTCACTTCATTTGCGAGCTCTGGATTAATTTCTGGTAGACGTTCCGTTAAATCTTTATGGACTGTACTCTTTGATACCCCAAATTCCTTTGCAATGACACGCACTGTCTTTCTTGTCTCCACGATATACTTACCAATCTTGATAGTTCTCTCTTTGATGTAATCGTGCACACCACTCGCCTCCCTAAATTGGATGTGAGAAGGGTGAAATGAGCCTCGCTGCATATGACTAAGAAGTAAGTGTGAGTGCTGTTTGTAAGCGTTAAACATTCTTGGATTTATAATGAAATGATTCACGATTTCTCACCTCAAACACTCTCTTTGCTTTGGTTTATACCATTGTATTGCCCGCACTACTGATATATGCTACATGTTCACTATTTTTGCGGACTAAGTTAAGAAAAATTACGTTTTTTTGTGAGAAATACGTTAACAGTGACTATTTTGGCGAAAAAAAATGACACCTTATATATAAGGTGTCATTCTTCTCGTTCACATTCTTCTTCTAACAATTGATGGTGGGGAACCTCTTTCTTACCGGCAATATAATAATATAAAGTGAATAAAACAAACAATAAAATAATAGCAGTCGACAGAACAAATACAAATGACACAGTATCCCCTCCTTTTTGTAATATATATTCGAGAATCTCGTCATATTTCCTTGTTATTGCAACTTTTTTCTCGAAATTGAGTATTTTTATATAAAGTGAAACTTTAATCAGTGGGCGCCATTTCCCACTGATTATCAGCCCTCACCAATCGGGCTTTTACGGGCAGTTGACCCCAGGCCTAACTTCTTAGCTTTCACTGAAATTTGAAGTAGGGGTCTTACTGCCCGTTAATGCGGGATGAAAGTAAAAAAATCAGCTCTCCTAGTGAGAACTGATTTTTCCACTTTTTTATTCTTGTGAAGAAGAACTGTTAGATGATTCTGTAGAACCATTTGTTGATTTTTCTTCTTTCTTCGGCTCTTCTTTTTTGTCACTAGTCGAACCGCTTGTTGATTTCTCTTCTTTTTGAGACTTATCTTCTGTTTTACTTTCTGGTTTCGTGCTTGTTGATTTTTCTTCTTTTTGAGATTTGTCATCAGCTTTTTTACCAGAAGCATTCGTTGCTTTTGCAGCACCTGCATCAGCTTTAATTTCGGCTACTGATTTATTTAAGTAGCGTTCAGGGTTCACAGCCACATTGTCTTTACGTACTTCAAAGTGAACGTGAGAACCTGCTTCTTTATTCATTGCACTTAGACCGGATTTTCCTAATACTTCACCTTGTGCAACTCGTGCACCTTTTTCTACTTTTACACTGCCTAAGCTTTGATAAGAAGCTGCTACACCATTTCCACTATCAACTGTTACAACATAACCAAGAAGTGAATCTTTTTCAGCTTTCGTTACTGTACCACTTAAAGCAGCTGCTACATTGAATTCTTTTCCATTTTTCGCAGCAATGTCAATTCCTTTGTTTGGGGAATATGTGTTGTTATAAAAGACAAGTGCTTTTTCTTGTTCCGCCTCAGTTGCTGCATCTTCATAGAATTTCTTCTGTACGACTACTTCCACACTCGCGGCAGCTGGCATTTTCACTACTTCTGAAGATTTCGTTACTGGTACTGCTGGATCTTCCGATTGTGTATACGGTGTTGCTTGATCTTGGTTCGGAGTCTTCTTCGGATTAGCTCCTTGGAACCATAGCGCAACCATTAAAATTACCGCTGCACAAGCAATGTATAGTGCCGGAAACACCCATCTTTTTTGAAATAAATGTACTACCTTTTGCGACTTTTTATTATTTCTTCCTCGCATTCCATCATCACCTCAGCAATCATTTTGAACAATATTCACGTATCCTATACAACGTATAACTAATTACTTTTCGACAAAATCTGTAAAAATATGTATAGGAATTGCAAAATTTCCGAGGAAATGATAGAAAAAAGAAAAAACTGAGCGTTTCAGCTCAGTTTTTAGTCCAATTGTTTCTTTTTATATACGATTAAACATGCAATAAGTGAAATAACGAGCCACACTCCAACATTTAGCATATGCCCACTAATACTACTAAACCCAGCACCCTCCACTAAGCTTTTAATCGCTTTTTCAAGATGAGATGTTGGAAGATAACTAATCATCGTCTTAATTACTTTATTTTCAACCATTGGCTCAAATTGTACAGCTAAATACATCGTCATTAATATTGGCATTCCAATTAGTGATGTTTGCGGGACAGACTCAGCTAATAATCCAATCACTGTTCCAATTAAAATGAATAGAATTGTTCCACATAAGAAAATAAATGCTAGCAATAAGAGATTGCCACTTAATTGATCTAAAATAAATAAGTTTACAATGGAAATGCCCAACGTTAAACATGCTGTTAATATACTTTTCCCAAGAAGAACTTCCACAGAAGAAGCCGGTGATAGCATTAACACACGTAGTGTATGTTTTTCTTTTTCTTCTGCAATTACCATTGATTGAACAAACCCAGCAACAAATAGAAAGGCCATTAAAGTAATAATACCAACTCCTGCACTCCCTTGCCCAAACCTGCTATATATAAATGCAAATATAATTGGTAAAGATGCCATTAACAATACTTGTGAATTTGTCTTAAAATCTTGTACTTCTTTTCTAAAAATAGCTGATACACGTCTCATTGAAAATGTCATTATAATCCCCTCCCAGTAACTTCAATAAAGATATCGCCTAGCGATGGTTCGTGTGAATGAATCGATAGTAATTCGCCCTTTTTCATCCATTCTGAAATACGTTTGGCACCTAATTCATCTTTTTGTACGATTTCTTTTTGCTTATCTTTTAATACGACTTGTATTTGATCTTTCGCGTATTGCAAGCGAAGGTTTTCCGGAGTATCAAGCGCTACAATTTCTCCGCCACATAGAAAGGCGATGCGGTTACAAAGCGTTTCCGCTTCGTCCATATTGTGCGTCGTTAAGAAAATCGTCGTTCCTTCTTTATTTAAGTCTTTTAAGATTTTATGAATGTTTTGTACATTAACTGGATCGAGTGCAGATGTTGGTTCGTCTAAGAAGAGGATATCTGGTTTATGAAGAATCGCTCTTGCTAGTGTAACGCGTTGCTTCATTCCTTTTGATAGTTTCTTTACTGGTGTTTTCTTATCATCTAATAGATTCACTTGCGCTAGTACTTCATCGATCCGTTCTTTTTTACAATCGTATAAATCACAAAATAATAGTAAGTTATCATAAATGCTAAGTCTCTCATATAAACCGCTGTTGTCTGTTAAAATACCAATTCGTTTGTAATCGATGCTGCTTGGTCCTGTAATATCTTTTCCTAGTACCCTCACTGTTCCAACGCTATGCAGCAATTGAGAAGTTAAAATCTTTACTGTTGTCGTTTTTCCAGATCCACTCGGTCCGAGGAATCCAAAAATTTCTCCTTGCTTCACCTCAATATTTACATTTCGAAGTGCTGTTTTTTCGTTGAAACTTTTCATTACATCTTTCATTTCAATTGCTAATGTCATCTCGTCATCCCCTTTGTTTTTTTCTTTTATAGATGAAAGTCGCTTTAGCGCTTTTCGTTTGTTTGTTTCGCTTTTCTTGACTCAATCATATGAAAAACAAAGAGGTTACGCAGTAAAATACCGGTAAAAGGAGTATTTTTACCGGTGAATGAATCGTATTTTGAGCTTATTGGAGTAATTTTTATAGCCCAATCACACCTTTTAATTCATCCATTCGTCCTTTTGAAAGCGGAATTGAACTTTTTCTTTCGTCATCCAAAATTAAACTAAAGCTATTACGAGTCCACGTAATGACTTCTCGTACTCTTTGTAAATTCACAAGGTACGAGCGATGACATCTAAAGAACCCGAATCCTGTTAATCTCGATTCTAGTTCGCTTAATGTTAATGCACATACGAAATCACCTTCACGCACATGAATATGTGTCACTCCATTTTGCGTTTCAATGAAATGAATTTCCATCGGATCAAGTAAAATGATTTTATCGTTCACTTTTGCTGGAATTCTTTCAAGTTTCATTTGCGGAATCATTTGAACAACTTTTTCTCCATCAACCTCTTCAATTTCTTCTTGTTCGATTTCTACTTTTTTCACACCATCATTGTTTAATATGTATACATCTTCTGTTAACGAAAGGGCGTCTGATAGAAATGATGACGTAATAAAAATCGCTTTTCCTTGCTCTTTCATTTTCATAATTGCTTTTCGAATAATAATCGTACTCTCTGTATCTACATTTTGCTCTGGTTCTTCCAAAATAACTAAATCTGGATTATGAATCATAACTCGCCCGATATGAAGGCGACGTTTCTCTGAAAATGATAATTTTTCTATTTTAACGTTTAATTTATCTAAGAGGCCGACATATTGTACTACTTCCTCTATACTTATATTCGATTCATAAAGTCCTATTAAAAACTTGAAGTATTCCTTCACCTTCAAACGTTCGTATGCTTCATCTTTCAAAAAACAAAAACCGATGTGAGAATAATTTTTCTTTCCAATCGATTCCCCCTCAAATAGCACGTTCCCAGTTGAAGCTTCTTCCTCACCAATAATAATACGATGCAATACTTTAGCTGTATGGTTATTGCATTGCAAAACAACACATTGTCCCTTTTCAACCTTCAGTTCAACTGCCGGTAACTGGTTCGTCTTACCTAACTGTTTCAACTCCAATAACGCCATTCTGTCTCCCCCAAATACTTTTTATCTTATTATACCAAACAATTAATGGAAAATTTAGATATTTTATGAAGCACCATAAAAAGAAGGCTATCCAAATGAAAGGATAGCCTTCTTCTCTAGTTTTGCTCTACCATATACGTCTTGAGCTGATCACGCAGTGCTCGTTTTAGAAATTTCCCTACAGATGTTTTCGGAATTTCATTTACAAATAAAATATCGTCTGGCATCCACCATTTCGGAAACTCTGCTTCTAGTAAAGCATACAGCTCTTCTCTGTCTACTGCTTGTCCCTCTTTTAATACAACACAAGCAACAGGGCGTTCTTGCCACTTTTCATGCGGCACCGCCACAACAGATGCTTCTAACACTTTATCGTGCGACATTAAGGAATTTTCTAAATCTACGGAAGAAATCCATTCGCCTCCACTTTTAATTAAGTCCTTCGTACGATCAGCAATCTTAATAAATCCTTCCGAATCAACCGTGACAATGTCTCCTGTATGGAGCCAACCATCTTTCATTGATTCTTCTGTACGCTCATCCTTATAATAGCTTCCAGCGATCCACGGACCCCTTAAACAAAGTTCTCCCATCTCTTCTCCATCCCACTTAATTTCACCGTCTTGTCCAATCACTTTCATTTCTAACCCAGGGAATAAATATCCTTGGCGTGAACGTAAATTATAATATTCTTCTTTCGGTAAATCTCGTTGATATGATTTCGGACAGTTAATGACAACAGCCGGACTTGTTTCTGTCATTCCATATATTTGTCTAAATGCAATTCCATATCGCTCTTCATACGTACGAATCATGCTTAATGGAGCCGCAGATCCACCTGACCATATCGTTTTTATACTACTAATATCGTATGGATGTTTTTCTAGTTCTTGCAATAAGCCAATCCAAATCGTCGGCACGCCAGCCGTAATTGTTACTTTCTCTCTTTCAATTAGTTCTGCTAAAATCTTCGGTGTGAAATGCGGGCCTGGTAATACAAGTTTTGTCCCAAACCACGTACTCGCAAACGGTAATCCCCATGCATTAACATGAAACATTGGAACGACAGGCATACAAGTGTCTACTTCCGATATATTCCCGCCATCTGCAAGTCCTAGTGTATAGCTGTGAAGCACAATACTACGGTGTGTGTAAACTACACCTTTCGGTTTTCCTGTCGTAGCCGATGTGTAGCACATACCGGCTGGTTCTTTTTCATCTAAATCTTTTACAAACGGAAATGTCTCATCGCCTTCTTCGAGTAGTTGGTCGTAATGGTATGCTGGTGATAATGTTGTTTGAGGTAGTTTATGATCGTCTGTCATAATGATAAAGGCTTTTATATGCGGGATTTCATGTTGAATACTTTCTAATATAGGAACCATATCTTCATCGACAAGAATAACCTTATCTTCTGCATGGTTAATAATATATGAAATGTGATCGGCGGAAAGTCTTAAGTTAATTGTATGTAGCACTGCTCCGATTCCCGGAATCGCAAAGTATGCTTCTAAATGTCTATGGTGATTCCAAGCAATCGTACCTACTTTATCCCCTTTTTCAATTCCCATTTTCGTTAATACGCTAGCAAGCCTGCGCGTCCGCTTTGCAATTTCTCCGTATGTTAATATATGAATACGTGATGCAGTCCGTGAAACAACTTCCTTTTTCGAAAAATATTTCTCTGCTCGCTCCATCATTGACGGAATGAGAAGTGGTACATCCATCATCATTTGTCATTACCTCCTGTTATTATGTTTTATATATTCATATAATTGTATTATAACACGTAGCATACAGCGTACCTTCCATTTATTTCTACAAATAATGACAAAAGGAGCTAATTTAAATTAGCTCCTTTTGTCCTCTACTTCTTCACCATTAACTTTCCTTCATAATCATTCATCGACTTTATTTCGACACCCTTATAATAATGAGCGACGATATCTGTATATTTCTTACCTTCCGCTGCCATGCCATTTGCTCCATATTGGCTCATGCCAACACCGTGGCCGAAGCCTTTCGTCGTAACAATGATTTTATCTCCATCTTGTTTCCAAGTGAAGTCAGAAGAGCGTAAATCTAATTTGTCACGCACATCTCTTCCGGTTAATGTTTTACCTTGAAACGCTACGTCTTTTACACGTTTTCCTTCTGTACGCCCTTTAATATCACCAACTTTCCCGTCTGCTAGCACTTTCACACCGAGACGTTTTTGGAAGTCAGCTACTGTAAATGTTTGCTCGCTCGTAAATTTTGGAGAAGCTTGATCCCACGGACTATCTACGCTCTTTAAGTACGGATAATCATTTCCCCAGTAATCAGCCGCATTTTCTGTCCGGCCATTACTCGTTGAGAAGAAGGATGCTGAGATTGGTTTTCCATCATACGTTAAAACTTGTCCTGCGGTTTTCGAAACGGCTTCTTCGATTTTCTTCAAATTATTTTCGTAGTTATTGCCCCATTGTTTCTTCAATTCTTCTTTACTTTTGTACACTTGATCTTTCACCGTATCTGTCACGTCCGCATTGTTTTTCTTTCCTCCACTTAGCATACGCTGCACCACAAATGTTCTCGCTGCTAATGCCTGCGCCTTTAGCGCCTCTATTTCAAAACTGGCATTCATCTCAGAAGCTACTACACCGGTCACATACTCCTCCATAGGTAATGTATCTACCTTTTTCTGTTTCTCACGATATACAGCAACTTGCACCGCTGTATCCACTTTCCTTGGAGCTGGTATACTTTCTATTGCTGGAGGAGTTTTAGAAGCTGCTTCTTCCCCTACCTTTGCTTTCGCAAACGGAATAACAAGAGCAGCAGGTACAATGATAACGAGCGCTATGAGAAGCGCTACTGTGATGAAAAGTGGCTTTGAAAATTTCATCTTATTTCCCCCAATATGAAAAAGCTTTACTCCATTCATTCTTATGGAACAACTCTTTCTTTTAGAACATACTTAAAGGGAACTAGCTAAAACGAAAATTTTCTAAATATTTTTACTGGTACGTGCATAAGTATAGAATTTATTGACTATAACAGTAATAACCCAAAAAAATAGCCCCTACGTCAAAAGACGTAGAGACTATTTCAATTAAGCGTGAAGATCAGAAACTTCTTGTTCTTTCACTTCTTCTACTTGTTCGTTTACACGTTCAATAGTTGCACCTAATGCAGCTAATTTCTTATGGAAATCTACATAACCACGGTCAAGATGCTTTAACTCAGTTACACGAGTGTAACCTTCAGATACTAAACCAGCTAAGATTAATGCAGCAGCAGCACGTAAGTCAGTTGCGCCTACTTCAGCACCTTGTAAGCTGTTTGGACCGTTCATAATAACAGAACGACCTTCAATTTTAATATCAGCATTCATACGACGGAATTCTTCAACGTGCATAAAGCGGTTTTCGAATACCGTTTCTGTAATCATACTTGTTCCATCAGCTTGTAGTAATAATGCCATCATTTGTGATTGCATGTCTGTTGGGAAACCTGGGTGAGGCATAGTTTTAATATCAACCGCTTTTAACTTATCTGGGCCGATAACACGTACGCCTTCATTTTCCTCAATAACTTTAACACCCATTTCTTCCATTTTCGCTGTAATTGAGCGTAAATGTTCAGGTACAGCATTTTCAATTAAGATGTCTCCACCAGTAATTGCCGCTGCAACCATGAATGTTCCCGCTTCAATACGGTCAGGAATAATAGAGTGGTTTCCACCATATAATTTATCAACGCCTTCGATACGAATCGTTCCAGTTCCAGCTCCGCGTACTTTCGCTCCCATCGCATTTAAGAAGTTAGCTAAGTCAACGATTTCTGGTTCTTTCGCTGCGTTTTCAAGGATTGTTGTCCCTTTTGCTAATGTAGCTGCAGACATAATGTTTTCTGTCGCGCCCACGCTTGGGAAGTCTAAATAAATTTTAGCTCCTTTTAGTTCTCCCTCAACGTATGCCTCAACAAAACCATTACCAACCTGTACTTTTGCTCCCATTGCTTCGAAGCCTTTTAAATGTTGGTCAATTGGACGTGAACCAATTGCACATCCACCAGGAAGTGCAATACGAGCACGACCGTTACGCGCAAGTAATGGTCCCATTACTTGAACAGATGCACGCATTTTACGTACATATTCAAATGGTGCTTCGATGTTTAGTTCTTTAGAAGCATCGATTGTTACTTGGTTATTTTCAAATACGACTTCAGCATTTAAATGACGTAATACCTCATTAATTGTGTATACATCAGACAAAACTGGTACTTCAGATAGTACATTCTTTCCATCACTCGCTAATAGGGCTGCAGCGATTATAGGTAATACAGCATTTTTTGCGCCCTCAACACGCACTGTGCCGTTTAACCGCTTTCCGCCACGGACGATGATCTTTTCCAAATTATTCCCCTCCGTGTCCTTTTTTCAGTATCTATTCACTCAATACTCAGAAGTTATGATCGGTGTGCCAACCACAATTGTATCTTTGTTGTCTGTAGAACGTATTGCTATTTGCACATTTATTTTCTCTCTATTTGTTGAAAGAGCGTCATCCCACTTTTTATTGTATGCGGAGACTGACACAAATGCTCTTTCTTCTATCTGTTCGATCGCTCTTGCTGAAAAATCTTTCAAAACCTGATTGGTTTTATTTTGCAAAACACCTTCAATCTTATCATTCAGTACACCTTGAACACAAGTGTAAATTATAGGTTTTTCACTAAAAATTTTATTTGTTTTCTGAATGTACTTCGGGTCCCATTTCGCCCCGCTCACTTCAAAAATAATGAAAGTGTTTTCTTTAGTATTTTCCTTACTCCATGTTACTACTACTCGTTCTTCATAAGAAGAAAACTTTTTATAGGATGTAGCTTTATATCCATCTGGAGATTGCTCTAATTCCCACTTTTGAATATTCGCCTTGTCCTTCACATCGTTTAACAACTTTTGAAACGTATGTATATTAGAAATTGTTTTTGTTTCTCGCGCTAACCATGACCACTTCTCTACTTTAGCATTATTTTTCTCTAAAGTTGCAATCATGCTCTCCATTTTCTGTTCATCGCTGATTGGTTTCATTTCTCTATATCCAACCAAAAATAAAACAACACTTATCACAACAATAAGAATGGCTTTAAACTTCAATTTCATCCCCTCCTATCCCCATTGTTAACGGAGATATGAGGTTCTATACACTTACTTTACTAAATACGTTAAACTCTTTGAATAGCCTAAATAATCAAGGAAAAAGTTACTTACAGACGTCCCAATTGTAATTGTAATTAGGATGAGTAATACTCGCGTCTGCATCACCTTTCCAGGCTTCATTAAACGCTCAATGTGAATACCTTGTAAGGCCCACCACGTAATGGTAATAAACAATAAATGCGAAACGATGGCAATCAGTGCTTGTTGCCCTAAAAGATGTGCCAAAAAATCGACCCCTTTTTACCCAGCTACTACTTACGAAATACTATAAAAACGATACCATAATAAGTAGGAGCCACACTTTTTCAAATACAAATAAGCATCTTACATTTCACATCGTAATTTGCTCTCAAAAAACGTATACCTACATGCATTTTCAATTGCAATTCACACAAAATAAAAAGCGCAGAGTAACAACTCCACACCTTTTATTTTCACTATTGTACCACGTTCCCTAGGAAGAAGAAATCCTTCATTAATGGAAAATATTCATAAAAGAAATTGTATCCGATCATCGGCATAATCCCTAGTATTACAATCGAAATTGCACAAAGGCTCATAACAACCTTTATATTGAATGGCAAACGAATTTTCTCTTCCACTTCTCCCGTCCGGAAAAACATTTGCTGTAGAATACGGAAATAATATACGAATGAAATGACTGTCGTTCCCATCATAATAGAAGCTAGTACGTAATGAGCTGGCTCTACATGCAGTGCCCCTAAAAAGATGTTAATTTTCCCGATGAAACCAGCTGTTCCTGGTATTCCGGCCAACGATAAAATAAAAATCGTCATCACTATCGCTGTAAATGGCGACCTTTTATACAATCCGGTGAAAATGGTAATATTTTCTTTATCACTTTGTAAGATTAAGCCGTGGATAATTGCAAACGCGCCTATATTCATAAGCATATACGCAAGCATGTAAAACCACATGCTATCCATCGTAAATGGTGATAATGCTACAAGCGGAACGAGTAAATACCCTGCATGTGCGATTCCCGAATAGGCAAATAGGCGTTTTACGTTATATTGCTTTAACGCTACGACGTTTCCAATAATCATCGTAATACTCGCTAGCACTGCAATGTATATGCTCATACGTCCGTATAAAGATTGCATATCTCCTTGCACTGATACACTTGCAAAAACCATGAGAAACAGACGAATAATGAGTAGGAACCCAGCAATTTTAGAAATCGTTCCAAGAAAAGCAGTAACAGGCGGAGCCGCTCCCTCATACACATCTGGTGCCCACATGTGAAACGGCACCGTCGCAATTTTAAACGAGAGTCCAACGAGTAATAGTAGAAATGCGAGAGCTAACAATAACTGAATACCACCAGCAAGCTCCCCTGCGAATACTTTTTGCATATCCACGATATTAGTTGATCCTGTAATACCGTATAAATAACTCATTCCAAAGAGGGTAATTGCCGTTCCAATTCCTCCGTTAATGACATATTTCATGGCCGCCTCGTTTGATGCACGGTTCTTTTTTCGTATCCCTACTAAAATATATGAAGAAAGTGAAAGCAATTCTAAACCGACGAAAAGTGTAATGAAGTCGACACTAGAAGCCATAAACATAGCCCCAAGAAGTGCCATTAAAAACAAGTAATAATATTCTCCCTTATCTTCAATGGGATTCTTCTTATCATCGCTCATTGCGGTGCATAAGATGAGGGCCGCGCCGCCTAATAACAACGTTTTGAACCCTTTTGAAAACCCGTCTAACACGAACGAGCCGTTTAAAATGTCTCCTGTCGGTTCACCATATAGCGTAATTAATGACACGATTGCTAATATGACGGCTGCGATTGCACTAAGCGCTACATATCTATGGTTCAACTTAAAAAACAAATCACATATGGAAAGAAGGATGGCAGCTCCGAGAATTATGAATTCTGGCACCATGAGATGCCATGATAAGCTAAGTAACGTATTCATATCCATCCTACTTCACCCCCAATGTTTTCAATGTATTTTGAAGCGGATCCCCTAGTATTTCTGGCATTACTCCAATTGCAATAATGCAGAAGATAAGTAGCAATATAGGGACATACTCCCATCCATGTATATCAGCTTTCGCTTCCCACTCTTTCTTACCAAATGTTACTTGAAGTGTTGCTCTTAATACGTATACAGCGGTTAAAATGATGCCAAGTACGCCGACTGCCGCAACGACCGGCTCTCCTTGGAATAAACCAAGAAAGGCAAGAAACTCGCTAACAAATCCAGACATGCCTGGTAATCCAAGCGATGCCATTCCTCCCGCTAAGAAGAATCCGCTAAGTATTGGGACACTTTTTGCAAGTCCGCCAAGCGCTGTAATATCCGACGTTCCAAAACGTTGTTCTATAACACCCAGTAAGAAGAAGAGTAATGCCGCAATTAAACCATGAGAGACAACTTGGAATAGTGCCCCTTGTGTACCTGGTGCATTTAACGCCGCAAGTCCCATTAATACAATACCCATATGCGAAATACTAGAGTAAGCAAGCACCTTCCGAAAGTCCGTTTGGATGAGCGCCAAGAAGGCTCCGTACAATAAATTGATGACTCCTAAAATCGCAATGAGCGTTGCAAACTCGCGAAAGTATTCCGGGAATAACCCCTTTCCGAAGCGAATCATACCGTATGCTCCAATCTTCAGTAAAACGCCCGCATGAAGCATAACTACAGCTGGATGCGCTTCAATATGCACATTAACCATCCAGCGATGTAACGGGAAAACGGGGAGTTTAATCGCAAAAGCGATCATTATGGCAAGAAACAAACCGAACTGTAAGCTACTTGAGACAGCCGTTCCTCCCCCAGCACCTACACTCGTTAATATTTCTTTAAGCTCTGTAATATTTGTTGTACCTGTTTTTGCAAATAAAACCGAGAAAACGATGAGTAAAATAGCGGAGCCGATACCGTTATATATTAAATAACTATAAGCAGCCTTTTCACTCGACAATTTCCCCCACTTCCCAATTAATAAAAACATTGGCGGCAATGTAATTTCAAAGAAGATAAAGAACAGCATTAAATTTTGAGCAGCGAAGACGCCGAGCATCCCTATTTCTAGCATGAGTAGCAGCATATAAAAGGCTTTTAAGTTCCTTTTAATAGTAAATGCCGCAATTGCTGCAAGCATCGCTAGAAGGGCCGTCAGCACCATCATAACGAGTGATAAACCATCAATACCAAGCTCGTAATAAATGGAAAACCATCTTTTATCCACCGCTGCAAAATCCCCAAATTTAATCCATTTCACTTTTTCATCGAATAGCGACAAACTCTTTCCAGAAGCATATGTACAAGCGAGGACGATAGCGATTCCAAATGGAAGCGCCGTCCCAAATAAACCGAGCGCTCGCACTGTACGCGATTCTTTTTTCGGTGTTAATACAAGTAAAAGAATTCCTAAAAGCGGGGAAAAAATGAAGAACGTTAATAACAAATCATTCATCGTAAATCCCCTCCCGTATAAAGCAAAATAATGACGAGTACTGCAAGCGAAACAGCTGTTACAGTGCCGTACACTTGTACATTTCCGTTTTGGAGTCTAGAACCGAGTCCGCTTATCCCTTTAACTAGACTTCCTATTAAAACGGCAATTCCTTCGACTACATACACCTCAAATAAGCGAAGCACATGAGCGATTCCCTTCGTAATAGGGAGCACCGTCATATTGTATAGTTCATCCACATAATACTTTTCTTTCAAAAGGTTATAAAGAGGTGTTCCCTCGCCACCTGCCAAATCTCTAGAAATAGATTTCTTACCATATATGAAATATGCAAGAGCAATCCCTGCAAATGAAACGAGCGTTGCTACGATCATAATCCAAACTGGCCCGTGTACCTCTCGCGCTTTAAATGCTACATCTTTCGTAAGCCAATCCCCAAGAAACGTCCCAAACCATGGTGTATTCATATAACCCGCCACTACCGCGAGGGCGCCGAGGACAATCATCGGATACGTCATAACGCGGGGCGATTCCCTCACATCTTCCTTCGTCTTCGCTTCCCCCGTAAAGACAAGGAAGTATAGCCGGAACATGTAGAATGCTGTTAAGAACGCTGCAATTACTGCTAATATGAATAAAACGTAATTGCCATTCATCCAAGCCGCCGCCAAAATTTCATCTTTACTAAAGAAACCGGAAAGGAGTGGCACACCACTAATTGCAAGTGTACCGATTAAAAATAGTGCACCCGTTATTTTCATCTTCTTTTGTAAACCGCCCATTTTGTTAATGTTTTGCGTATGCACTGCATGAATGACACTTCCTGCAGCCAAAAATAGTAGCGCTTTAAAAAAGGCGTGTGTCGTTAAATGGAAAATACCAGCTACATAACCGGCAGATCCTAATGCAAGCATCATATAACCAAGCTGACTAACTGTAGAATAAGCAAGCACTCTCTTTATATCCGTTTGCACAAGACCGATAGAAGCCGCAAAGATTGCAGTGAAGGCTCCAACAATTGCCACCGTCTGCATCGCCACCGCACTTGCTGAAAATAGCGGGTACATCGTCGCCACTAAATATACGCCAGCTGCGACCATTGTCGCCGCATGAATAAGTGCCGAAACAGGCGTCGGCCCCTCCATTGCATCCGGTAACCACGTATGAAGCGGGAACTGACCTGATTTCCCCATCGCTCCGATAAAAATTAATATCGCCGTTATTGTAATCATCGTAGGGGTAAGATCCCCCGTATGAATCGCTCTAAAAATTGCGTCATATTCAAAACTACCCGCGTGCCAAAAAAGTAAGATCATCCCTATAAATAACCCGACATCTCCAATACGAGTCATAATAAAGGCCTTTTTTGCAGCAGCCTTCGCTTCTTCTTTAAAGAAATAAAAACCGATGAGTAAAAATGAACCGAGGCCTACTAACTCCCAAAATATATAAAGCTGTAATAAATTCGGCGATATAACGAGCCCGAGCATCGCAAATGTAAAGAGTCCTAAATAGGCATAAAAGGTTGGTAATCTTTCATCACCTTTCATATAACCTTTCGAATACACATGTACAAGTAAACTCACAAGTGTAACGATAAACAGCATTAAAGCCCCTAATGCTGTCACTTCAAAGCCAAATGATATATCAATATCTCCCGTTCTAAGCCATACCCACTTATGTTTCAATCCTACTTTCGAAAATCGTTCTATTAACACAAGTACCGCAAATATAAAGGAGAGAAAGACGAGGAAAATACTAAGTACACTGCTTCCTTCTCTAATTTTCTTCCCGAATATAAGTAATAAAAAAAACGAAACAAGCGGGAAAAGCGGTATGAGCCATGCATAATCGATCATTGTTTCCTTCCCCCTTTTCGGTCACAATGTTATCCTTTGAGCGTATCCATTTCATCTACATGAACCGTCGTACGATTACGATACAAAGCAATTAAAATGGCGAGTCCTACCGCCGCCTCCGCAGCCGCTACAGCCATCGTAAACAGAGAGAAAATTTGCCCTGTTAAATTTGGGAATAAACCTAATTTACTAAACGCTACTAAATTTAAATTGGCTGCGTTAAGCATTAATTCAATACAAACTAATACAATCACCGTATTCCGCTTCGTTAAAGCTCCAAACAAACCGATGCAAAATAAAATAATCGCAAGCGTTAAATATGCAGAAGCAGGAACGCTACTCATTGGAATCCTCCTCTTTCTCATCCTTCTTCGCAAGAATAATTGCGCCAACAAGTGCTACAAGTAAAATAACTGAGGTTAACTCAAATGGAATAATATATTTCGAATAGAGAAGTGTACCGATTTGAAGTGTGTTTTTTTCATGGAGAGGTAAACTTCCTTGTGCGCTTTCATTTGCAAAATCAATATTGTTAACAGCGAAATACATAACTGCCCCAAATGCTACAACCGCAAAGAAGATAATCCATTTTCGAAGAGTAAGACGTGATTCATTTTCTGCGTTATGTTGCGTTAACATAATGCCAAAAATCATAATAATTGTGATTGCACCCGAGTAAAGTAAAATTTGTGCAACCCCTATAAATTCGGCCGATAAAAGAAAGTACAAACCTGCAATGCTGAGGAATGTCAGAACGAGAGCTAGCATCATATGCATGACTTTCGTTAAATTTAGCATAAGAACACCGCCGATAATTGCAGACAAGGATAGTATGAAGAATGCTACAAACTCGCCATTCATGCTTTATTCTCCTTCCTGACGTTTTCGTCGTTTTCGTCAAGCCACTGCAAATTTTTAAATAAATCATCACGTGAATATTCCGCGAGTTCAAAGTTGTTTGTCATAACAATCGCCTCTGTCGGACAAACTTCTGTACATAGATCACAAAGAATACAAATTTCAAAATTAATATCGTACGTGTCGATAATTTTTCCTTTTTTCATAGGATCCGGATGTTTTTTCCCCGTCAGCTGAATACAATCTGTCGGACAAATGTTGGAGCACTGATTACAAACAATGCACTTTTCCGGATAAAACTTTTGAATACCTCGAAAGCGGTCTGGCAGCGGCAACGGTTGATTCGGATAATCGTAAGTCACCTTCTTCTTACTCAAATTGCTTAATGTATATTTTAATCCTTTAAATAGTCCTTTCATCTCTTACTGGCACCCCCCTCATAGATTAGAAGAATAACTCCTTAATCAATGCCGTTAAGAAAATATTTGCAAGTGCAATTGGCAATAATACTTTCCAGCCAAACTCCATTAACTGGTCACCTCTTATACGCGGAAACGTAACGCGGAACCAAATTAATAGAAAGACTACACTGCTAAACTTCAAAGCAAACCATACAGCTCCTGGAATAAATCCAAGGAACATGACTGGATTCCATCCGCCTAAAAAGAGCACTGTAATTAATGATGCCATTCCAAAGAAATATACATACTCTGAAAGCATGAAAAACGCCCAGCGAAATCCTGAGTATTCCGTATGATATCCCGAAACAAGTTCTGACTCTGCTTCCGGTAAATCGAACGGCGTCCTATTTAACTCTGCTACCGCTGCGATTAAGAAGACGACGAAACCAATTGGTTGCACGAAAATATACCAAACATTCTCCTGCGCTGCTACAATTTCATTTAAATTCAGACTACCAGCTAACAAAACGACGCCAATTACACTCATTACGAGTGGAATTTCATAAGAAATCATTTGCGCCGCCGCACGCATCCCTCCTAAAAGGGAATATTTATTATTTGATGCCCATCCCCCGGTCACGACACCAATCGTCGTAATACCAGAAACAGCAATGTAATACAGTAAGCCTACGCCAATATCCGCGAACTGAAATTTATCAGTAAACGGGATAACTGCAAGCACCATAAATGCCGGTGCGAATGCAATAACAGGTGCTAATATAAACAACGGTTTATCTGCCGCTTTCGGAATACTATCTTCTTTCAGTAATAGTTTTAAAACATCAGCTACCGTTTGCAGTAAACCGAATCGGCCCCCAACTTGGTTTGGTCCAATTCGCCCTTGCATAAATCCCATCACTTTCCGTTCTGCCAAAATACCATATGTAACGAAGCCAAGGACTGCAAATAATAGAAGCACCGCTAATCCGAAAAAAATGAAAAAATTCGTCCAGCTTGAAGGTGATTGTAAGAGCGTTTCAATCATTAGCCATCAACCTCCCCAAGTACAATATCAACTCCACCTAAAATCGTAATTAAATTGGCGATATTTTCACCTTTCAATAACCTCGGTAAAATTTGCAAATTGTAAAAAGACGGCCTGCGAAACTTCAAGCGGTACGGCTCTTTCTTTCCGTCACTAGCAATATAACAACCAATCTCTCCTCGCGGTGATTCTATACGTACAAACACTTCCCCTTTAGGCGCCTTAATGATTTTCGGCACTTTCGCCAGCACAGCTCCGTCTTTCGGGAACTGCTGGACAGCTTGCTCAACAATTTTTAATGACTCCTCAATTTCCTCCATGCGGCAAACGTAACGATCCCAAGCATCTCCCACGCTCCCAACAGGAATATCGAAATCAAAACGATCATAAATGGAGTACGGCTCATCCTTGCGAAGATCCCAGTTTACTCCCGTACACCGCAAATTCGCTCCGCTTAAAGAATACGAAATCGCTTCTTCCGCGCTATATATACCAACGCCTTTTACACGATTTAAGAAAATCTCATTACCACTAACGAGATCATGGTAACCTGCCAATTGCTCTCTCATATACGGAATGAATTCTTCCACTTTTTCGATCCAACCGTCCGGCGCATCCCACTTTACACCCCCGACTCTCATATAGTTAAAAGTAAGCCGGGCACCGCATAATTCATTTAATAAATTTATAATCATCTCTCGTTCACGAAACGCGTATAAAAACGGACTGACCGCTCCTATATCAAGAAGATTCGTCCCCCACCAAACGAGGTGGCTCGCAATCCTTCCAAGCTCCATTGCAAGTACTCGTAAGTATTCGGCCCGCTCCGGTATTTCAAGCCCCATCATCGTCTCTACAGCATGGCAAATGACGTAATTATTCGTCATGGCCGATAAATAGTCCATTCGATCTGTATAAGGGATAATTTGCGTATACTGTAAGCTCTCAGCAATCTTTTCGGTCCCGCGATGCAAATATCCAATAACCGGTGTAGCTTCTTTAATAATTTCCCCATCAATCTTAATAACAAGCCTGAACACACCGTGCGTACTCGGATGCTGAGGCCCTACATTCAAAAGCATTTCTTCCGTACGGATCATTAGCTACACCTCCACATCATGCGGTTCATAATCTTTCCTAAGCGGGTGCCCTATCCAATCATCTGGCATTAAAATACGTGATAAGTTGGGATGCCCCTTAAATACAATACCGAGCAAATCATACGCTTCTCGCTCCGGCCAGTCCGCGCCTTTCCAAAACGCTGTCACCGATTCTACTTGCGGCTCTTCCCTATCCAGCTTCACCTTCACCGCTACTGACTGTTTCTTTCCATATGAAAATAAATGAACATATACTTCCATATGTGTCACAAAATCTGTCGCATGTAGCTCTGACATATAATCAAATGCAAGTCCCTCGTGGAACCGCAGTAACTCCATCACTTCATAATATTTTGAAGGCTCCACTACAAGAGTTGGCACATCTTTTGAAAGTTTATTAATGTAGGAATCTACTAATATATCCTCTCCTATTTTCCCCTTAATAAATTCAACATACTGATTTAAATACGGCTGATTCACGGATGGCTCTTCCTGCTTCGTTTCCTCTTCCTTCTTACCTTCAGCACCCTTTGTCTTCGCCCTTGCAGCCGCAGCCGCTTTCGCCTTCGCTGCTGCAATCGCCTTCGCCTTTTCATCTCCCGAATCCCCATCACCTTGCGAGGCCTTCTGCTTTGCTAGAGCCGCTGCTTTTGCCTTTGCTACCGCCACGGCCTTTGCTTTCGCCTTAGCCTTGTCCTCTTCCGTTACTTCTTCGCTTCCTTCTCTTTTTTGCTTTGCTAGTGCTGCCGCTTTTGCTTTTGCGGCTGCGGCTGCTGCTGCCTTTGCCTTTGCTTTGGCTTTTTCTTCTTCCGTCACTTCTTCTGTTCCTTCTCTTTTTTGCTTCGCTAATGCTGCCGCTTTTGCTTTTGCGGCTGCGGCTGCTGCTGCCTTTGCCTTTGCTTTGGCTTTTTCTTCTTCCGTCACTTCTTCTGTTCCTTCTCTTTTTTGCTTCGCTAATGCTGCCGCTTTTGCTTTTGCGGCTGCGGCTGCTGCTGCCTTTGCCTTTGCTTTGGCTTTTTCTTCTTCCGTCACTTCTTCGCTTCCTTCTCTTTTTTGCTTCGCTAACGCTGCCGCTTTTGCTTTCGCGGCCGCCGCTGCCTTTGCCTTTGCTTTGACCTTTTCTTCCTCCGGTATTTCTTCGCTTCCTTCTCTTTTTTGCTTCGCTAACGCCGCCGCTTTTGCTTTTGCGGCCGCGCGGCGTTTTGCGTCTTCCAAAGTCATTTCACTATCTTTTGGTAGCGCTTTCTCTTTTTCTCGATTTTCTTCCTCAAGTTTACTTATTTCTGCATCATGTTTCGCAACAAGGCGCTTTCTTGCCTCTTCTTTCGCACGCCTAGCCGCTTCCCTTTTCAAATCCTCTAAGTCTTTGTTTGGATCACTCATTTATTCGTCACCTGCTTTCCCGTCTTTGCCTCGTAACGAATTTTTTCTTTCAATTTATTAATTCCATAAATTAAAGCGGCGGGATTTGGTGGGCAGCCAGGAATATACACGTCAACTGGTACAATTTGATCTACACCTTTCACAACAGCGTATGAATTTACATATGGACCACCTGCTGTCGCACAAGATCCCATTGCAATAACCCACTTTGGTTCAGGCATTTGATCGTATAAACGCCGAACAATAGGAGCCATCTTCTTCGTTACCGTTCCCGACACAATCATAACGTCTGATTGCCTTGGTGAAGTCCGAAAAAATGACCCAAATCGATCTAAATCATAATGTGATGAACCTACTCCCATCATTTCAATTGCACAGCATGCTAGTCCGAATGTCATCGGCCATAAAGAATTGCTCCGTGCCCATCCTTTCAACTGTTCCAATGTAGAAAAAAAGATATTTCGTTCTAATTCCGCACGTTCATTTGGATGTAATTCCTCAAAATTTATAACCATTGTAACACCTTCTTTTTCCAAGCATACGCTAATCCAACTAGCAACATTACAACAAAGATGAGCATTTCAATCAGTGCAAATAAACCGAGCTTGTCATATGCAACAGCCCATGGATATAAAAATAAAGTTTCTACATCAAAGATGACAAACAATAAAGCAAAAATATAATAACGAGCATGAAACCGAATATTCGCATCATGAAAAGGCTCAATCCCACTCTCATACGTCGTCGCTTTCGCTGCACTTGGTTTGTTTGGACGCAGCATCCTTCCTAATGTAAGAGCCACTACCGGCAGCAATATGCCTAATAGCAAGAAAATCAAAACGATCATATAACTATTTTCATATACACTTGCCATTGTGAAACCCTCCCCCCTGAATTAAGAACAAGTTCACTTAGTAAACAATATGTCCTAGTTGCAGTAATTATTATTTTTAAATTTTTCTAAATAATGCAACTATTTTAATCATTATAGCAAACTTCAAATTCCTATGTCGATATATTGGGGACAGAAACGAGAATTATTAAAATCTGTTTTTATAACTCGCGCCATACCTGTGCAAAATAAATATAAAAATTATATATGTTTTTCAAGAAACTATAAAAAATAAAAGAGGAATTTATATGTATATACCGTGGGTGAGATAAATGAAAAAACAAACACATGTAAGTATTCTTATAAGCATTATATTGTTGTCTATAGTTATTCATTACGTAGCAATGCCTTTTCTATATGAATACTCATTTCCTTTTCAATTATTAATTGGGATGAGTTCACTATTCATTGATATTATCGCTTGTAGTTATATACTTTATTTTTCAAACATGAAAGAAGGGTTACCTCGTTTATTTTGGACCATATTATCTGTTGGAACCCTCTCTTATTTCATTGGGGATATCGTCGTTTCCTATCAGCGTTTAATTTTAAAGGACTACTATACATTCGTTGATCCGTCCGATTTTTTTTACCTACTTTTTTTAATGAGCTTTGCATTTGCCTTTCTATATGAAATCATTTATAACCGAGATTTATTAGAAAAACTTTTTATGATATGTGATATTTGTATCATCGTTACAGCACAATTTACTTTAAGCTACTACTTACTTATTGAACGAACCATTCACGTTTTTACAACATCCTATGTCGACATATTTGTTCAACTTACCTATCCAATGGCTGATTTACTTTTTCTTTTAATAGGAATCAATCTGTTATTCAAGCCATTATCCTTATTACCAAAAAAAGTTGGTGCGCTTCTTGGCAGTGCTTTAATTTTATATGCTACTACAGACGCGATTTATGCTTATATCAAATACTTCACACCCGAGTATTCTATGTTTACAGTTACCCCCCTCTATCAAGTAACTTTAGTACTAGTAGCAATCGCCTGTATTCTGCATACAAAAGAACCTGAAAAACAAGAACAAGTACTATTAACACCTAAACTTGGTGAGTCGATCAGATTGTCATTACCTTATATTTCTGTAGTCATGCTTATTGTTTTTATATTAGTTGAATACGTTTTTGCACCTATTGTAGTAATCGGGCTTATGATAACTTTCTCCTTCGTTCTCATACGCCATAGTTTAGTTCGAAAACAAAATAAAATATTATTACTAGCCCAAATGCAATTCAACTCAGAACTCGAAAAACAAATTGAACTACGTACAGAAGATTTAGTAGAACAAAAAAATGAACTATACCATAACCAACAAATGTTTAAATCTTTATACGAGTACCATCCAGATCCAATTTTCACATTAGACTTGTACGGTAATTTTCTCAATGTGAACAACGCTGGTACTACTTTACTCGGTTATCAAACGAATGAATTATTAAATCAACCTTACTATTCACTTATGTATGAAGAAGATTTGGAAGAAATCATTAATGCCTTTCATCGCGTAAAAAAGGGGACATCTATTTCTTTAGAAATACGGGCATATCATAAAAATAGAGATATTTACTACTTGCATGTTACAGCTGTTCCTATCTTTTTAAAGAATCATATTTCTGGAGTTTATTTAATGATTAAAGATATTACGGAAAGCAAACAACAACAAGAACAAATTAACTTTCTAGCATATCATGATACGTTAACAGAGCTTGCAAATCGCCGTGCATTTCATCAATATGTAGAACAAGCAATTGCTCGATCCGAAATATCAAAAAGGCCTTTTGCTGTTATGTTTCTCGACCTAGACCGCTTTAAAGTTATTAATGACACCCTCGGTCATAGGGTAGGAGACCTTCTATTAATTGCAGTAGCAAAAAGACTTGAAAGGCTATCGACACCAAATATGAAGCTTGCCAGGCTAGCTGGGGATGAGTTCACAATCCTTATCGAAAATTATAAAAAAAGACCAGATATACAAAAAATAGCTGATACGATTGTAGTAGCCATGAACGAACCATTCGAAATCGAAAATCAGCATTTACAAATCTCACCGAGCATCGGAATTGCGATATATCCTGAAGCAGGTGAAGATCCATTATCAATCTTGCAGCATGCCGATATGGCCATGTACGAAGCAAAAAACAAAGGGAAAAACGGTAGCTCTCTGTACACGAAAGAATTGTATAAAAAAATGGAACGAAAAGCTCGAATTGAAAAAGATTTACCACTCGCTTTAGTAAACGAAGAGTTCTATCTCGTCTATCAACCACAAATTGATATTACGACGAAAAAGATTATTGGTGCTGAAGCATTAATACGCTGGAAACACCCACTCCTAGGTGACATTCCGCCATGTGAGTTCATTCCAATTGTAGAGGAGACGCCACAAGTTATCCCACTCGGTCATTGGGTATTAAAAGAATCTTGTCGCCAGCTGAAAATATGGCATACTTTCGGCTACCAAGATTTAAAAATAAGTGTGAACTTATCAGCAAAGGAGTTCCAGCAAGATTATTTAATCGAGAACATTTCACAAATACTAACAGACGTTAACGTTGATCCAAAATATGTAACACTTGAGTTAACAGAACGAATTGCGATGATCGATGAAAAAGAAACGTTATCAAGACTAAAACAATTAAAGGAATATGGTATTCAAACGTCCATTGATGACTTCGGTACCGGCTATTCTTCTCTCGCTTATTTATCCATTTTCCCTATCGATACATTAAAAGTACCGAGAGAATTTACACAACTAGCCGATCATCGACCTGAGGAAAGAGCTATCGTTTCCACTATCCTTTCCCTTGCAAATACTTTAAATCTTTCTGTCGTTGCTGAAGGAATTGAAACAGAAAAACAACTTAAATTCCTACAAAAAAACAACTGTAAATATATGCAAGGTTACTATTTCAGCAAACCACTTACTAGTCATCAATTTATAAAATTTCTACAAAAAACACCCAGTATGAACAAATAGTTCATACTGGGCGTTTTTATCCCGCATTTAACGGGCAGTAAGACCCCCACCTCAAAATTCAGCGAAAGCAAAGAAGTTAGGTGGGGGATCAACTACCCGTAAAAGCCCGATTGGTTCAACTAATAATCAGTGGGGGATGAACAAAACCTCCACTGATTAAAGTTTCACTTTATAGTGTCGGAATTTTTTTCTCGTAATATTCCTCTGCAATTTCTTCATAAAAAGCTGCTGACGTCGTATAAAAATATGGAATTAGCCATAGGAATCCAATTCCTAACGTAATACAACTTAATATAAACCAGCCAATAAAACTTAAACATAAAATGAAATACTCCATCTTATGCCCATCCATCATACGACGGCTTTCTGTAATAGCTTGATTTATAGAATACTCAGGGTGATCATTTATAATAAAGTACGTCATCGCATAAGAAAATGATTTAATAATGCCTGGAATAATAAATAGTAAAAACCATAAGAAAATATAAATGTTCACTACTATATATAATAAAAATGACTTTATAAACTTACTTCCTTCTGTAAACCACCTGAATATATGCCCGATACGCGCCTCTTTTTCACGAATAATATGTAGCGCTAAATAATAGCCACCTAACGTTAATGGACCTACCATGAATATTGAAATAACGTCTACTGAAAGTGAGCTATTTACTTCTTTCCAATCCCAAGCCTGAGAGAAAATGAAATTAATACTAAAACTAAAAACTGAAATAAGAATCGAAATCAGTAATGTTGCACCGACAGCTAATCCCCATTTCCCTTCTAATGAATCCAGCGCTTCTCCTTTTAAATCACTAATCATAATCGTCCTCCTATACGTAATAACTCTATTAGTATAGCATGTTCCTACTACAATTCATCTTTTGCAAGATAGCGATAAAAATGCGCTGTCGTTGTACTCATATACGGGCTAAGCCAAAGAAAACCTATTCCAAGTGTAAGAATCGCTAAAATTACCCAACCTATAAAACTCAGCCATAACAGAAACAAATCCAATTTGTGCCCCTTCATAAGATGCTTACTTTCTTTCATTGCCTGTGAAACACTATATTCTGGTTTTTCAACCATCACATAATACGTCATTGAATACGAAAAATACAGGATAGTCATTACAATACCCGAGATAGCTAATAAAATAAAGAAAACGATTATGAACGATGGGTTTGCACCCTCATCAAAAAACCCTAATGTCCCAAACACAATCATTCCTAACATTGGCACCCATGCACCTGTATATAACAAAATTGCAACCATAGCCCACATTGTTTTCATCATTCTTTTAAAACCACGGAACCCTTCAAACAAGTAATCCACTCTAGCATCTTCTCTTTTACTTATTTGTAGAAACACATTCGTATAACCGTATGTTGTAATACCATAAGCTGCATAACTTAAAATTATCATAAGACAATAAAAAACCCCAAACGTAATCACAGCTGCAATTCCCATCGCTTCTTCTCCAATTGAACCGGTTGAGATAGAAGCTAAAAGGAATATTATAACTCCTGGAATTAATAATATAAGCATTACAGCCATTGAAACGACGTAACTTATGATATGATATAAAATCGTTGATCCAACACCTAGTCCCCAATTTCCCGTTAAAGAGTGCAACGCTTCTCGTTTCACTTCACCAATCATTTATTCATCTCCTTTATAAATTGTTGTACATTCTCTACTTATACAAGCATCAATATAATTATACCATTTTTGTAAAATTATCCATAAACTACACAAAAAAATCCGTAAAGGCAAAGCCTTTACGGATTTTTCATTTCATATCGGAAACGTTTAAACGGTTCACAGCACGTTGTAATGCCATTTCTGCACGTTTAAAGTCAACATGTGCTTGTTTATCTTGCATACGTTGCTCAGCACGACGCTTCGCTTCATTTGCACGATGGATATCGATATGGTTTGCTTCTTCAGCAGATGATGATAATACAGTTACTTTATCTGGACGAACTTCGATAAAGCCACCGCTTACTGCTACATAATCAGTGTGTCCACCATGTTTCAGACGAACTGCACTAATTTTTAACGGTGCGACAGTTGGAATGTGACCTGGTAAGATCCCCATTTCCCCACTCTCTGCTTTTACACTTACCATTTCTACTTCTTTTTCGTAAACCGGTCCATCAGGAGTTACAATACTGACTGGAAATGTCTTCATAATTCGTCCCTCCTAAGGCCTTACGCCATCATTTTCTTCGCGTTTTCAATAACTTCTTCAATGCCACCAACAAGGCGGAATGCATCTTCTGGAAGGTCATCATATTTTCCTTCTAAAATTTCTTTAAATCCGCTAACTGTATTTTTTACAGGTACGTAAGAACCTTTTTGACCTGTAAACTGCTCAGCTACGTGGAAGTTTTGAGATAAGAAGAATTGAATACGACGAGCACGATGTACAACTAACTTATCTTCTTCAGATAACTCATCCATACCTAAGATAGCGATGATATCTTGAAGCTCTTTATAACGCTGTAAAGTTTGCTGTACTTGACGAGCTACTTCATAATGCTCTTCTCCTACGATTTCTGGAGAAAGTGCACGAGATGTAGATGCTAATGGATCTACGGCTGGGTAAATACCCATTTGTGTTAAACGACGCTCTAAGTTTGTTGTTGCATCTAAGTGAGCGAACGTTGTAGCTGGTGCTGGATCCGTATAGTCATCGGCTGGTACATATACCGCTTGGATAGACGTGATAGATCCTTTATTTGTAGATGTAATACGCTCTTGTAATTGACCCATTTCTGTTGCAAGTGTCGGTTGGTAACCTACCGCAGATGGCATACGACCAAGAAGGGCAGATACTTCAGAACCTGCTTGCGTGAAACGGAAGATATTATCGATGAACAGAAGTACGTCTTGTCCTTGCTCATCACGGAAATGTTCAGCCATTGTTAAACCTGTTAATGCAACACGTTGACGTGCTCCAGGTGGCTCGTTCATTTGTCCGAATACCATCGCAGTTTTCTTAATTACGCCAGAATCGCTCATTTCGTGGTATAAATCGTTACCCTCACGAGTACGCTCACCTACACCAGCGAATACAGAGATACCACCGTGTTCTTGTGCGATGTTGTTAATTAATTCCTGAATTAATACAGTTTTACCTACACCGGCACCACCAAATAGACCGATCTTACCACCCTTAATGTAAGGAGCAAGTAAGTCTACTACTTTAATACCAGTTTCAAGAATTTCTACTTTAGTAGATAATTCTTCGAATGCAGGTGCTTGACGGTGAATTGGATCACGACGTACATCGGCAGGAACCTCACCATCTAAATCAATTGCATCACCTAATACGTTAAATACGCGACCAAGTGTTGCATCACCAACTGGTACAGAGATTGCTTTACCAGTATCTTCTACTTCTGTACCACGAACAAGTCCGTCTGTGGAAGACATTGCAACTGTACGAACTGTATCATCACCTAAATGAAGTGCAACTTCAAATGTTAAGTTAATGCTTGTTCCGTTTTCGTTGCTTTGTTTTACCGTAAGGGCGTTGTAGATTTCTGGTAGCTTTCCGCCATCAAACTTAACGTCTACAACCGGACCCATGATTTGCGTAACGCGCCCTTTATTCATCGGGTTCCCTCCTAGCTTTCTTTTAATTAGCCAACTTTCTACGAGCGGTTAGCTTTTCATTTTTTATTGGTTTATAGCTTACGCGGCTCTTTGAAAAGAGCCGCCTACGCTTTTTATTGAATCTAGTTCCAGCGGCTAGAACAGTCGGTCATTTCGCGCCTTCCTACGAGGCAAAAAGCGCCTCTTTGTCAGGAGCTCCAATGCCCTCCTGTTCTGGACGAGCCGCTTCCACTTTTTATACTACTCTAACGCTGCTGCTCCACCAACGATTTCCGTAATTTCTTGCGTAATCGCTGCCTGACGCGCACGGTTGAATGAAAGTGTAAGTGAATCGATAACTTCCATTGCGTTGTCTGTAGCACTCTTCATTGCTGTCATACGCGCTGCGTGTTCACTTGCTTTACCGTCTAGTAATGCACCGTACACTAAGCTTTCTGCGTATTGTGGCAATAGTACTTTTAAAATTTCTTCTTCAGAAGGTTCGAATTCATAAGCTGTCGTCGGTTTATCAGACGCCACATCAGTAAGCGGTAAAATTTTATTTTCCGTTACTTCTTGTGAAATTTTACTTACGTAATGGTTGTAGTAAATATACAGCTCATCATAAGCACCATCTGCAAACATCGCAATTGCTCGAGAAGCAAGGTCTTTAATATCAGTAAATGATGGGTGGTCAGATAGTCCAACTACTTCATCAATGATGTTAAAGCCGCGACGTTTTAAATAATCACGTCCTAGTCGGCCAAGCACAATAATTGAATATTGGTTTGAGTCCATATTATGACGTTCACGAATTACGTTACTTACTGTACGTAATACGTTACTGTTATAACCACCTGCTAGTCCGCGATCAGATGTAATAACGATGTACCCTGTACGCTTTACAGGACGCGCATTTAGCATCGGATGATTAATTCCTTTACTTCCTTGCGCAATGCTCGCTACTACTTCTTGAATCTTTTCCATATACGGAACGAAAGATTTAGCATTTTGCTCTGCACGGTTTAACTTAGATGCAGATACCATCTCCATCGCTTTCGTAATTTGACTCGTTTTCTTTGTCGAGTTAATCTTCGCTTTTATATCGCGTAAAGATGCCACAGGTTTTCACCACCTTTTTTCCGGAAGTTGGCACGATTAGTAAGAATTCTCTTCCTAATCTACGTTGCAAGATATTCTTGCTCATGATTGAAGGAAAAGAATAGGTGCACCTACTCTTTTCCTTTACATAACCGTCAGCAATCTCAAAGCCTGAGATGCCTATATATATTATTATCTAGCTCCAGCGGCTTGAATGTTCGGTGGCTTCACTTCTTCCCCCTCACATTCAGGACGAGCCGCTTCCGCTTTTATTATTCAGAAGCTACGAATACTTTTTTAAATCCATTAATAGCTGCTGCAAATTTGTCGTCATCCGCAAGTTTCTTAGTTGTGCGGATTTCTTCTAATAAGTCAGTCGCATTAGAATCTAACCAAGCATGTAATTCTTCTTCGAAACGAGTGATATCTGCTACTGGGATATCATCTAGGAATCCACGTGTTAAAGCGTAAAGAATGATAACTTGTTTCTCTACACGTAACGGTTTGTGTAATCCTTGTTTTAATACCTCAACAGTACGAGCACCACGGTTTAGTTTCGCTTGAGTTGCTTTATCAAGGTCAGAACCGAACTGAGCGAACGCTTCTAACTCACGGTAAGATGCAAGGTCAAGACGAAGTGTACCTGATACTTTACTCATTGCTTTAATCTGAGCAGATCCACCTACACGAGATACAGAAGTACCCGCATCGATTGCTGGACGTACGCCAGAGAAGAATAGATCAGATTGTAAGAAGATTTGTCCATCCGTAATAGAAATTACGTTTGTTGGGATGTATGCTGATACGTCCCCTGCTTGTGTTTCGATGAAAGGTAGTGCAGTTAAAGAACCGCCGCCTCTTGCATCACTTAATTTTGCTGCACGCTCTAATAAGCGAGAATGTAAGTAGAATACATCCCCTGGATAAGCTTCACGACCTGGAGGACGACGTAATAGTAATGAAAGCTCACGGTAAGCCGCTGCTTGTTTTGATAAGTCATCATATACTACTAATACGTGTTTACCATTGTACATGAACTCTTCACCCATTGTTACACCAGCATAAGGAGCTAAGTATAATAATGGAGCTGGTTGAGAAGCAGATGCAGTTACAACGATTGTGTAATCTAATGCACCGTGCTTACGTAGTGTTTCTACTACGTTACGTACAGTTGATTCTTTTTGTCCGATAGCTACATAGATACAAATCATATCTTCATCTTTTTGGTTAATGATTGTATCAAGTGCAACTGCTGTTTTACCTGTTTGACGGTCACCAATGATTAACTCACGTTGACCACGGCCAATTGGTACAAGAGCATCGATCGCTTTAATACCTGTTTGAAGTGGCTCATGAACAGATTTACGATCCATTACACCTGGTGCTGGACTTTCGATTGGACGAGTGTTTGTTGTATTGATTGGGCCTAAACCATCAACTGGTTGACCTAATGGGTTTACAACACGACCGATTAGTTCTTTTCCTACTGGTACTTGCATGATGCGACCAGTACGACGAACTTCGTCACCTTCACGGATTTCTGTGTAAGGTCCTAAAATGATAATACCTACGTTGTTTTCCTCTAAGTTTTGTGCTAGTCCCATAACGCCGTTAGAGAACTCTACAAGTTCACCAGCCATAACATTATCAAGACCATGAGCACGCGCAATACCGTCACCAACTTGGATAACTGTACCAACATCACTAACTTCGATTTCAGACTGATAGTTCTCGATTTGTTGCTTTATCAGTGCGCTAATTTCTTCAGCTCTGATGCTCATGTGCTTCACCCCTATCTATTCTTCATTAATTCACGCTGAATACGTGCTAATTTTCCTTGTAAACTTCCATCATAAATGCGATTTCCAATACGTACTTTAATGCCGCCTAGTAAATCTTCATCTACAACATTTTTCACGCGAATTGCATCTTTTCCTGTTCTCTTTGCAAATGCTTCTGCAATGTTAAGCTTCTCTTCTTCTGATAGAAGACGAGTAGAATATACAGTTGCATCCGCTACGTTACGTTCTTCATTAGCAAGAACAACGTATTCATCTGCAATTTCAGGTAAGATATCAATGCGTTTGTTATCAATTAAAATATATAACGTATTTAAAATAGATTCAGAAACAGACCCGAATACGTTTGCAAGAAACGTTTTCTTTTGTTCCTTTGAAATGTTCGGTTGCGTTAAAAAGCTATGTAGTTCTCCGTTCTTTACATAAACGTTTTGTACAAGGCGTAATTCCTCTTCAAACATTTCTAATACGTGTTTTTCTTTTGCAATTTTAAAAAGAGCGACAGCATAACGTTTTGCTACAATCCCATTGCTCATCGCGCTTCTCCTACTTCTTTAATATAATCGCGAATTAACTTAACTTGATCTTCTTCTTTTAACTCTTTTTCAATTACTTTAGAAGCAATTTGAACAGATAAAGAAGCAACTTGTTCTTGTAAAGCAGCAATCGCTTGCTCTTTTTCGCGTTGAATTTCTTGTACAGCAGATGCTTTAATTGATTCTGCTTCTTCTTTCGCAGCAGCAACAATAACATCTTTTTGATCTACAGCTTGTTTTTTCGCTCTTTCGATTAACTCTTGTGCTTCAACACGCGATTGTTTTAACATTTCACGTTGTTCTTCTACTAATTTTTTCGCTTCAGCGTTACTTCTTTCTGCAGCGTCGATTTCATTAGTAACATGCTCTTCACGTTCTTTCATAATTCCCATTAAAGGACCCCACGCAAATTTGCGTAGCATTACTAATAGAAGTAAGAAAATGAACAATGTATAAGCAATCGTTCCAAATGGAATGGCAGCCCCTAATAATAAAGTTGGCACAAGGATTCACTCCCTTCAAAATATCTAAATTGATCATATGAAAAAAAAAGACATACGTTTCATCCATAAAGCAATGGCGAAGAAAGTTCGGAAAAACACTCTTCGCCATCTATGTAAGGGGAGTCTCCCTTATTTGTTCATTACGATGAATGCAATAACTACACCGATGATTGGAAGTGCCTCAACTAAAGCAACCCCGATGAACATAATTGTTTGAAGTGCGCCTTTTAATTCTGGTTGACGAGCAACACCTTCGATTGTACGTGATACGATAAGACCGTTACCAATACCTGCACCTAATGCTGATAAACCAATTGCAATTGCAGCTGCGATTACACCTAAACTCATTTAATTTGTCCTCCTTTGTATTATAAAAAAATAAATTTTTTCTTACTTAAATTATATTAATGGTCATGGCTTACTTTATGAGCCATATAAACCATCGTTAACATAACGAAAATAAATGACTGGATTGATCCAACGAATACGCTGAATCCCATCCATGCTAACATCGGTACAAGCGCACCTAATGCTCCAAGGAATGATGCCCCGCCTAACTTAGCAAGTAATCCTAATAAGATCTCACCTGCATAAATGTTACCAAATAAACGAAGACCTAACGTTAATGTGTTAGCAAACTCCTCAATAACCTTTAATGGGAATAAGAATTTCATCGGTTGGAAATAACCTTTAACGTATTCTTTCGTACCCTTCATCTTAATTCCATAATAATGGGTGAGGGTAACTACCATCACGGCTAATGTTAATGTAACTGCTGGATCAGACGTTGGTGATCTCCACCATGCAATATGTTCGCCAGCCTCAACTGTTGAATACATGAATGGTAAACCAAGGAAGTTCGATACGATGATAAACATGATAAGCGTAACGCCAAGCGTTAAGAAACGTCCACCTGTTTTCCAGTCCATCGTACTATTGATAATCCCTTTCACGAAGTCAAACACCCATTCCATGAAATTTTGCATCCCTGTTGGGCGAAGAGCTAAACTGCGAGTTCCGATAACAGCGATTAAGAAAACAATAACTGCTGCTACAGTAACCATCATAACTGATGACAAATCGAACGTTAAACCTAGAAATTCAACTAATCTACCGTGTTCCACTAGTAATTCACCTCTCTTCCCTGCTCTTATACTCTAAATAAAGAAAATCTATGATCATGACAAGGTATCCTGTCAGCAATCCCACACCTAAGCCCCACATCGCAATTAACTCTTGATACTTGGCTGCAAATAAAATTAATAACCCAATCGTGGCGAATCTTGAATATGTACTTACCGCTGTCGCCTTAAACTTCACGTTTTCTCCATTTGTTACGCGATCCAACAGCTTGTCTGTTCTACGTGCAATGATGCGCAAACTAAGAAAACTGAAAATCGTTCCGATAATCAGTCCAAGAAATACATCCTTGTAAGAGGTGAATCCCCATCCTAGCACTAGAAGCGCAAGCAAGTAGTACATATATTTCTTTTGTCTTTGGACAAGTCCATGTACGTCTATCATCATTGCTCTCCCGAATAGTAATGTCGAATGAGTCGAATCATTGCGTATACCCCAGTTCCTAATCCGAGTAATAACCCTATAATAAGAAACAATGGAAACGTTCCAACCTTATTATCAATCCACTGCCCACCAAAGATTCCAATAAGAATAGAACCGACTAACTGAGCAAGAATACCTGACATTAAAGCATAAGCTTTTATATGGCTGCGATCGTTTTTTTGCAAGGATTCATCCCTCCAATATGTAACCCTCATTCACGATGTGTTAATAATAACTCATTTTTTTGCATAAATCCTATACAAAATAAAAAGTTTACATTTTCGTCACTGAATAGATGTATTTTTGTCACTGAAAGCCCTACCATCTATCCCCGTTGTTAGCATACAATAGGGTATTAACAGTGTCAACGAGAAATCGTAAAAAATCAAAAAATTTGAGTATTAGTCATTTCCTCCCAAAAATGAAAACGTTCCCCTTCTAAATACTGGTTAGAGATATGCAATTTCTAACAGTTTTCTCTTTATAATAGAAGGAAATGTTCACAAGTTTGTCACTATTATATTTTTACGATATAACGCTTTCCTTCCATAATATAGTGCTCTTTAGACGTAAGACTTCTATATTATATGTGATGTGCATGCAACTTATGTTGTATATACTATGTATATTTATCCCCCTCCCCTACTTAATCAAGGTACAAAAAAACGAGAGGGAATCCCCTCTCGTCAGTTGTCTTACTTCGTTCCGAATAAACGGTCACCAGCATCACCAAGACCCGGTACTACATATCCGTGGTCATTTAATTTCTCATCTAATGCCGCTACATAAATATCAACATCCGGATGTTCTTCTTGTACTACTTTTACTCCTTCTGGAGCTGCAACGATACACATTAATTTAATTTGCTTTGCACCGCGCTTTTTCAGAGAGTTAATTGCTTCAGCTGCAGAACCACCTGTTGCTAGCATCGGATCTAGTACGATAAAGTCACGCTCTTCTACATCCGTTGGAAGTTTCACATAGTATTCTACCGGTTGCAATGTTTTAGGGTCGCGGTATAAACCAACGTGTCCTACTTTTGCTGCTGGAATTAATTTCAGAATTCCATCAACCATTCCTAAACCTGCACGTAAAATCGGAATTAAACCAAGTTTTTTACCAGCGATCACTTTTGTTGTCGCTTTGCTTACAGGCGTTTCAATTTCAATGTCTTTAAGTGGAAGATCGCGAGTAATTTCGAAGGCCATTAAACTTGCTACTTCGTCCACTAATTCACGAAAATCTTTCGTACCTGTATTCTTATCGCGAATATATGTAATCTTATGTTGAATTAACGGGTGATCAAATACATACAGTTTTCCCATGTGAATCTCTCCTTTAGATGATATTCATGCGTTTGCACGCTTTTTTACACTATTTACGATTGTAAAGAAAACGCTACTAATATTCAAGGGCAAATTTGGCAAAATCATAATTTTACGATGAATCTATCTAGTATCTTTACCAATTATGGGAGCTGTATCCTTCATTATATCGCCAAAATTTATTCATCATTTGTATACATACTTAAAGACCAATATATGTCCAAAAAAAGACTGCCAAAACAATTATGTCTCAGCAGTCTTCTTTCATCTATTATAGATCTGTGTACATTGGGAATTTGCTCGTTAACGCTTCTACACGCTTACGTGCTTCTTCTAATGCAGCTTCATTTTCATGATTTTTTAATGTGTAAGCAATAAGTGACGCAATTTCATCCATTTCTTCTAAACCGAAACCACGAGATGTTACAGCTGCCGTACCGATACGTACACCGCTTGTTACAAATGGGCTTGCTGTTTCAAATGGAATTGTATTTTTGTTCACTGTAATACCAACTTCATCTAATACGTGCTCTGCTACTTTACCTGTGATTTCTAAGTTACGAACATCAATCAGGATTAAGTGATTGTCTGTTCCGCCAGAAACAAGTGTAAGTCCTTCTTTTTGAAGACCTTCAGCTAAGCGGTTCGCATTATTAATGATATTTTGTGCATATGTTTTGAAATCATCTTGTAGTGTCTCACCAAATGCAACAGCTTTTGCAGCGATTACGTGCATAAGTGGACCACCTTGAATACCAGGGAAGATTGATTTATCAATTTGTTTTGCAAATTGCTCTTCACATAAAATCATACCACCACGTGGACCACGTAATGTTTTATGTGTTGTCGTTGTAACGAAATGTGCATGTGGTACTGGGTTTGGATGTAAACCAGCAGCTACTAAACCAGCGATATGTGCCATATCAACCATAAAGTATGCACCCACTTCATCTGCAATCTCACGGAATCGTTTGAAATCGATAACACGAGGATATGCACTTGCACCTGCAACGATTAATTTTGGTTTATGTTCTTTCGCTTTTGCTAATACATCATCGTAATTAATACGGTGAGATTCAGCATCCACGCCATATTCTACGAAATTATATTGTACTCCACTGAAGTTAACAGGGCTTCCGTGTGTTAAGTGACCACCATGAGATAAATTCATACCAAGTACTGTATCGCCTTGCTCTAAAATCGTGAAGTATACTGCCATGTTCGCTTGTGCACCAGAATGCGGTTGAACATTTACATGCTCTGCGCCAAAAATTTCTTTCGCGCGATCACGTGCGATATCTTCCACTACGTCTACGTGCTCACAGCCACCATAGTAACGTTTTCCAGGATATCCCTCAGCATACTTATTCGTTAAAACAGAACCTTGCGCCTCCATTACTGCTTCACTTACGAAGTTTTCCGAAGCAATTAACTCAATCTTTGAACGCTGTCTTCCTAGTTCTGCCTCAATTGCAGCAAATACCTTTTCATCTTGACGTTTTAAATGATCCACCAAAATCCCCCTTTTCTGAACGAATTACATCGATTCCCAATAGTTTTTTCTCATTTATTCAGAAAAAACGAAAATTCAGGTTGTAATTCTTTCGAACCTTCATGTTTTCAACTACATTCTAACATGACTTTCTATATCATAAAAGAAAAAAAAGACCGAAAATCGGTCTTTTCTTTCTTCTATTATAAAGTCAGACTACATACCTTTTATCTTTCGATATAAAGCTATTATGCGACTTTATAATTTTTCATGTCTAACGGCAAGTAATAGTCTCTTCCTTCACCGCATAAACAGCACGCGCTCCGCCAATTAGTTTCCCACGTGTTGTTGCCATCGTTACATGTGCACTTCCAATTTCCTTCACACCTGTACGAACCGGAACAGCTACATGCTTTAAATGCATACCGATAAATGTATCACCAATATCCATTCCTGCATCTGCTTTAATAAACTCAACTACTACCGGATCTTTCAAATTGTGATACGCATATGTTGCTAATGCACCACCTGCTGATCTAACAGGCGTAACTGTTACAATTTCAAATTGATATTTCATCGCCAACTCTCTCTCAACTACTAAAGCACGGTTTAAATGCTCACAACATTGAAACGCCAACTCAATACCTGTTTGTTCTTGAAATTGTTTTAACTCAGAAAAAATCGCCTCTGCTACTTCCATCGTCCCTGATGTTCCAATTCTTTCTCCTAGCACTTCGCTCGTGCTACACCCCACTACAAAAATTTGACCACTTTGTAATGAAGCTTGTTCTTGGAAATCAGAAAGCGACATTTGTAACTGTTCTCTTACCTTTACGATTTCTGTCATTACGCCTCTTCCTTTCACAGGTTGGTTCACCAAATTATATTTCATACTGCTTCTAGTTAGAATCTATTACTTTGTTTCGTATGTTTTAATTTTTCCTACGCGGTTTTCGTGACGACCACCTTCATAGTCAGTTGTTAACCAAATTTTTGCGATGTCACGCGCTAGACCAGCACCAATTACACGCTCGCCCATTGCTAGCATGTTCGTATCATTATGCTCTCTCGTTGCTTTCGCACTGAAAGTATCATGAACTAATGCACAACGAATACCATTTACTTTGTTCGCTGCAATTGACATACCGATGCCTGTCCCACAAACTAAAATACCACGATCTACTTCGCCATTCGCTACCATTTCCGCTGCTGGAAACGCAAAATCAGGGTAATCAACAGAACCAGCTTCACATTCACAACCTAAATCAATATATTCAATATTTAACTCTTCTAATAAACTTACAAGTTCTTTACGGATATTCATACCGCCGTGATCAGATGCTACTACTACTTTCATTTTTACCCCTCCAAAGTTTCAATCAATCATCTTCATTTCTCACTCGTTACCTTAACGGAACGAAGTGATCTCCAATATCGTATTATACACGAAACATTAACCCTCTGAATGTTTTTTCAGTAAAGTTTGTACAAGTTTTTCCATCTCTTCTAACGTTTCTTTATAAATAGAAAGTGATCCGCCGAATGGATCTGAAATATCCTTACTGATCCCCTCGGTTACTCCATATAATGTATCTACTTTCTTTTCAACACTCGGATAATGCCCAAGTACAATTTGCTTATGGTTTTCCGTCATCGTTACTACAATATCTGCCCAATCAATCAAAGTTTCATTTACCTGCTGCGAAGCATGATTGATAAAAATTCCCTTTTCAGCTAGAGCTTCCTTTGCATATATCGACGCATCACTACCAGGATAGGCGAAAACGCCAGCAGATTGCACTTCAAACTTACCTTCTCCATGATGACGAAGTAACGCCTCAGCCATCGGGCTACGGCATGTATTTCCAGTGCAAACAAATAATACTCGTTTCATCTAACCCCACCCCTTTTCTCTGCTTCCTTTATCATAGCGTACATAAGAATAGAACAAAAGAAATGTGAATATACGAAAGGCGCATTTTTCTAAGAAAAATGCGCCTTATCCACATATATGTGAAACCCTATTTCCAAGTGCCCAAAGTATTTTAACATACATAAGGAACAGACTACAAAACAAAATAAGGAATCCATTTCATACGAAACAGATTCCTTTCATGCAATAATTATTTCATTGTAACTTTCATTACTTCTGTTGAACCTTTTGTAGCAGTTACACCTACAGTTGTCTTAATAGACTCAGCTGCATCTGTATTTGTGATAACGATTGGAGTAATTGTACTTTTCGCTTTTTCACGGATTAATTCTAAGTCGAATGAGATTAATTTATCTCCAGCTTTTACAGCTTGTCCTTCAGAAACATGAGCTTCGAAACCTTCGCCTTCCATTTTTACAGTTTCTAATCCAACGTGGATTAAAATTTCTGTACCGTTTTTCGCTTTAATTCCAATTGCATGTTTCGTGTGGAATAATTGTACGATTTCACCATCAACTGGAGATACAACTACACCTTCAGTAGGATCGATTGCAACACCGTCACCCATCATACGACCAGCGAATACTGGATCTGGTACTTCTTCAATATTTTTCACTGCTCCAGTTAATGGAGCTACGATTGTTTCTTCATTTGTTTTTGAACCAAGACCGAATAATTTTTTAAACATAGGATAGTCCTCCTTATAATTTACCTAAAAGTTTATAGGGCAATCTCTATTAAAGATCGAAATAAACGTAAGACCTCATACTTCGAATATTATACTGTAAAAACGCTTTCGAAATAAATTACGTCATTACTACTAGACTCTTATTGTAGCGCCTCACAAAATTCCAGTCAATTCTGATTGTCTGAATAACAATAAGAAGTTAACTTCTACTTATATTTTCTCTTTTTTTACCCAACTTGTCTAGAGGTCTTTACTACATTTTGTTTTTTGTCGCTAATTTGTAAAATTATTTTCAAACTTTTTTCGAAATCCACTTGACTAAAGTAAGTAACTATTTTATTATTACTTACATAAGGTAAGTTAATAACTTTTAGGAGGTTTTTAAAAATGATGGATTTCGGTCTTCTTATTATTCGTCTTATTATAGGTATTACATTCATGGGTCATGGTACTCAAAAATTATTTGGTTGGTTCGGCGGTTACGGTTTAAAAGGAACAGGCGGCTGGATGGAATCAATCGGTTTACGCCCTGGTGTATTCATGGCATTTATGGCTGGCGCAACTGAATTATTAGGTGGCTTCTTATTCGCATCAGGTATTTTCACTGCAGTTGGTTCATTATTTATCGTTGGAACAATGTTAATGGCAATCTTCACTGTTCACGGAAAAAATGGTTACTGGGTGACACAAAACGGATATGAATACAATTTAATGTTAATCGCTGTTGCGATCGGTGTAGCTTTAATCGGACCTGGCGCATACGTGTTACTGTAATATTTATCTCAGTTTCGAGATTATTCAAACGGAACTTACTTCATTACAATTGAAGTAAGTTCTTTTTATGCAATAAAAATATTATTTCCAGCAGGAGTTTTCCACTAACATCTTGTAAACAAACAATAAGTCGTTACATTCAGAAAGGGGATTTTACACATGTTATCCATTAATCCAAGCGAACAAACAGAAAAAGAGAATTACAAATTATTAACGGGAAGTATCATTCCACGCCCTGTCGCATTCGTTACTTCTGTAACAAAAGACGGCGTATTAAACGGAGCACCGTATAGTTATTTCAATATCGTCGCTGCTAATCCACCACTTATTTCAGTTTCTGTGCAACGGAAAGCAGGAGAAAGAAAGGACACTTCCCGAAACGCAATTGAAAAAGGTGAGTTTGTCGTACATATTTCTGATGAATCTTACGTAGAAGCAATTAACGAAACAGCAGCTAATCTCCCGCCAAATGAGAGTGAAATTGAACTAGCAAAACTAACACCAATTGAAAGTGACGTCATCTCCGTCCCAGGTGTAAAAGAAGCAAACATTCGAATGGAATGCGTATTAGAACGCGCAATCCCTCTTGGTGGAACAGAAGACTCACCAGCTTGCGACCTACTAATCGGACGCGTCGTTCGTTTCCACGTCGCAGAACACCTATACGAAAAAGGTCGCATTCACGCAGAAGGACTAAAACCAGTAAGCCGTCTAGCAGGACACAACTACGCAAAACTAGGAGAACAATTTGAATTGGTGAGGCCTGTTTAAAAGTGGAGGCGGCTCGCTCAGAATCGCAGGGCATTGGAGCTCTCGACCTTGAAGCGCTTTTTGCTTCATGCGAGAGAGCGAAATGACCGGAGATTCTAGCCGCTGGAGCTGGATATATCTAACAGTGGAAGTGGTTCGCTCAAAATAGAATACCTATAAAATATAAAAGGCTGTACCAAATTAATTTGGTACAGCCTTTTCATAGAAGAAGAAAAATAATTTTTCAATTTCGGTCATCGACCTCTTTTACCATCATTGGTCATCGGTAAAAAGTAACAGTGTGATTGGTAATTGGATGATTGGTTGTACCCTTTGCCATCACAAATCTCATTTTTACAAAAGCGGTCTTCTTCTATGCCTTGAAGCAGAGTCTCACCACTTCAAGGTTTAAAAGTATTTTTCACCATCGAAGTCTAGTTCAATCGCGTAGTTTTTCGCATTAATTAAATTGGACAATCTATTAGCTTGTCTCTCTAACTCTAAACCTTTTACACGATATACTTCAGGATCGAACATCGCTACTTTTAAAAGCGATGATGTTTCACCGTAAGAATATACATGTTCTTCTTTCTTACTCACACCAAACTCTTTACACTTTCGAGCTTTTGCACGTAGTTGTGTTGCAAGCTCTATCGCCTCAACAATCGTTACGTTTTCTCCGTTGAAATTAACTTCGTTTTGAATATTTGCTTCGTACATCAATTTATCTAAAAGACGAAAGTCAGCGCGAACTTCATCTAACTCTTGTTCAACTTGTACCAATGTACGCGTCTGTTTTGGAAGTGTATCACCTTTTTCAATTTCAACAAATCCAATTTGATTCATCTCTTCTTCTAATTCATGTATTCTTTTCGATAATACGCTTTTTAATTTTACAGCTTCCGCTAAAGAAATGTTAGACATAGTCTCCCCCTTATATTTCTTCCTTCTGCTCCTCTAAAGTAGGTACTTTCTCTTTTTTCGGTTTCCCAAGCTTAATTACTAAGAAATATAGGGAAAGCAATGTAATAAGAAAAACGATTATAAACGGATACGGAGAATAAAAGGCACGCGCCGCCTCCGTTTTTCCCGCAACAAACTTCAATGACTCAATATCTAAAAACTCAGCAAACATTTGTACACCGAGCATACTAAACCAAAAAACAAAAAAACTAATAATAATACCAAAAACTTGTTTCAATCTCGTCATTCATCTCATCCTTTCTATATGTGTAATTTTTTAGCGCAATCAGTATAGTATAAATAAAACTATGCACAGAAAGGAGCTATCTTACCATTCGCGAATTAACTTCATCCAACCTAAAATTGAAATTTGCAAAATAATACCCCAAATAACAAGCAGTCGCAACCATCTAGGAAAGAAAGTGCCAAATCGAATATACCATTCCAATAGCTTGTTCATAACGCCCTCCTCCTTAAAATTATATAGGAAAAAGGAGATATAATCCAAATCCAACCAAAATGATACCGCCCACTATCTCGCCATACGTGCCGAGCATATCTTTCGCATGCCTACCAATTAATAAACCAAGCCACGCTAATAACATACTAACAAATCCAAAAAGTAATATCGTAATAAGTGTCTGCGCCCCGTAAATACCAAGACTAAGGCCTACTGAAAAACTATCTATACTAACACCAAATGCAAATACGAATAAACTAATTCCAATAGGGGCCGTTCTAGTCTCTTCATTCTCCAAAATAGATGAATATACAATATAAAATCCTAGTCCAATTAATAAAATAGCACCTGCAAAATGTGCAACATCTCCATACTGCTCTGATAAAAAACGACCTAATACCATCCCTATAAATGGCATGATAATATGAAATATCCCTATCGTCATACCGATATACAGGATTTGTCTTCCCTTTAAGGTCATCATTCCCATACCAAGACTTACCGAGAACGCATCCATCCCTAAGGCGAATGCCATAATTGTTAAAGGTAGTAGCTGTTCAAACGTCATTCATGTCCCTCCTCGGACGTGCTACTTCAAAATATGCTTATCCGAGGAGAAATATTCTGTTTGCTAATCTTACCTTATCATTCAGTAATAATTTGATGCCCTGCCGCCTTCGTTAAGCGATTCATAATGGCATTCCCTATTCCTTCATTCGGGAATGATTCACTAAAAATAACATCTACTTCACTTGCATCAAACGTTCTAAGTACATCATATAATTTAGTCGCAACGCTTGCTAAATCGCTTCGAACACCACAAGATAATACAACATCCGCGCTGTATACATGCTGATATTCTTCTGTCGTTAATACACCTACTTTGAACCCTTCTTCTTTCTTCTCATCCACAAGGCGTTGAATAAATTCACGTGAACCTTCCACAATACTCAGTGGCGCTTTCGGTGCATAATGTGTATATTTCATTCCAGGTGATTTCGGTTTTTCCTTCTCATCCTTTAAAGCCGGATCTAAAGAGACAGTACCAATCACCGCTTCCAATTGTTCTTTCGTAATCCCACCTGGGCGTAATATCGTTGGAACCTCGCTCGTACAATCAATTACAGTTGATTCAACACCTACTCCCGTCGCACCACCATCTACAATACCTGCGATTTTCTCATTTAAATCTTCATATACGTGAGACGCTAACGTCGGACTTGGACGACCAGAACGATTCGCACTCGGTGCTGCAACAGGTACATTTGCCTCTTCAATAAGAGCAAGCGCTACTGGATGATCAGGCATTCTTACTCCAACCGTATTAAGTCCTGCCGTCACCCTCTCTGAAATCCCTTCTTTTCTAGGTAAAATAATTGTTAACGGGCCTGGCCAAAAATGCTCCATTAACTTCTCTGCAACTGGCGGGATTTCTTTCACAATTCCATCCAACTGTGATTTTGTACCGATGTGGACAATCAGTGGATTATCACTCGGTCTTCCTTTCGCTTCAAAAATTTTCGCGATTGCTTCATCATTCATCGCGTTGGCGCCTAGTCCATATACCGTTTCTGTAGGGAAGGCAATCGCCTCGTTTTCCCTTAATAATTTTGCTGCTTCTTGTAACTGTGGATAATATTTTTTTCTTTCCACAACATTATCCACAACCCACATATTTGTATGCATTTTTTCACACGTCCTTTTCTACCCTGAAATACTTGTCTATTTTTAGTTTACTATGAGATTTATCCAAAAGACAAACAAGGTTTATCCACAAAATGTGGATAAACCTAATTAATCCGTGGATAACTTTGTGAATAGCTGACAATTTAGTATTATTGCATTTGGCTCTTTTATATTTTTACAAAAGTGTTCTAACTGTCGAATTCCCTCTGGTACGTTTTCTTTCTCTATAGTAACAAAGTCAAAAAACTGAAAGATTGTTATAGATTGTGGATGATTTGTTAGTAAGTACAATTGTCGAATATTTTTTTCTTTCATATACTGCAAAAACATTTCAAAAAAATATAAGAAAGTCTGTTTATCCACATTAGGTGTGAATAAACAAGAACGAATCAGTGCGTGTTCTTCACTTTGTTCATATCCGATAACAGCCCGTATTTCTTCCGCCTCTTCCAAAATCATAAATTGCGCGTACAACTCATTTATTTTATCATCTTTTTTATTAGCTTGTCCGAAAAAAGAATGCAATCTTTCCACATCTGCTTTCGTCGCAAAATATACTTTCTTCATAGTAAATCCCTCCTCTTTTTTATATATGAGAAGGGATTTACTAATAGTACTATTTAGAGAATAAAGATGTAAAAGCTTCTACAATAAATAACTTCACTTCTGGCTTTTCTTCTTCCTCCTCTACTTTTACATACTCATTTTGTTTTTCTTGCTTTTGTTCCACAGGTTTCTCCACTTTTTCCACAGTTTTTGTTTCTTCTTTATTTACAGGTTGTTCCTCTACTTTCGTTTCATTTTTTACTAACTTCTTTTCAGAAGCTGTTACTTTTTTTGCAACTTCCTGCTTTACAACTTTCGTTTCTTTCACTTTATCCTCTTTCTTCTCTCGTACATCCACTACTTCCTCATTTTGTTTCTTAACTTCTCCTTCTTCAGGAGATTCAGCCTTCACAACATGTTCTTCTTTCCTTACAGCTGTACCACTTGAAAAATCTAAGAAACACATCGGCGGAAATAATACACACCACCAGTTCGCCCCTTCACCTTCCCCAATTGTAATCAATACCGCCTCATATTCCCCTGCTGGATAAATAAAATTCCCATATACCTTTGTAGGAAACTTTACATTCTTACTAAATTTCACTTGAAATGAATCTTTACTTCCTTCTTTTTTCAACGTATTTGCCACTGTTTTTTCGATTTCTGGAATATGACTTTGAATGACTTTACGTGCCTCTTCAAATGAAGTTAAATCCGCTACCCATCCATCAATTTGTGCTTTTACTTCATCACGCACTTTGCGCTTTAACGCCTGATCTTTATCTGAATCACTATTTGCTAAAATCCGTAATCGAACGGCCTCTTTCGGAATAACTGAAGGCCCTTTCGCATCAGCTTTCATATATCCAAACTGCACAAGTAACTGTGCACCAATTAATAATAGAAGAAGATAAGCAATAACTTGTTTTTTCATTTCCTCCACCGTCCCTTCTACAAACAGTGTGGACAGACTTTCATCTTTCTAAACTATTAAATTCAAAATCTATATAAATTTTCCCATAAAAAAATAGAGTAAGGTGTGAACCTTACTCCATCTCTGCAAATACCATACGATCTTTTCCGTTAATATCAAAAACAACCTCAACATGAGCATGAGGAAAAGCTTGTTGTAACAGCTCTTTTACGTCCTCACCTTGTCCTACTCCAATTTCAAATGCCACAATTGCTTTCTTCTGCAACACATTCGGCAACTCTTCCATAAAACGGCGATAGAAATCTAATCCGTCCTCACCGCCAACAAGTGCTCTCTTTGGCTCATGCTCTTTCACCACAGGAGAAAGGCCACGCCAATCCTCTTCCGGTATATATGGGGGGTTTGAAACAACAACATCTAACTTTTGACCTGTTTCATGAAATGGTGACAATAAATCACCATGATAGAACGTTACTTCTGCGCCCAAAGTTTTTGCATTTTCTTGTGCAACTTCAATCGACTCTTGTGCAATATCTACCGTATACACATGAAGATTTTTATTTTCTAAAGCAAGCGTAATAGAAATCGCTCCACTACCTGTACCGATATCCGCCACATGCAGTTTCTCATCACCAAAATGACGCTCGATTCTTTCTAACACTCCCACTATAAGCTCTTCTGTTTCCGGTCTTGGTATTAATACTTCTTCATTCACAAAGAACGACCGTCCATAAAACATTTCATAACCCATCATATATTGAATAGGAATACCTTCTACATGCTTGTGAATAAACTCCGTAAAACTTGTTTCTTGTTCCACAGTTATTTCTTCACGCATATTCATGAGCATTCCGGTTCTGTTCGTCTTTAATACATGACAAAGGACAATTTCTCCCGCATTTTCATCTCGTCCATTTTCCTGTAAAAAAGAAGAAGCCCATTTCAGGGCTTCATAGACACGCATTACTCAGCTGCCTCCATCTTTTGAGCCTGATCTTCCATCACTAAGGCATTGATGAAATCATCTAACTTACCTTGTAAGATTTGATCTAGCTTTTGAATCGTTAAACCGATTCGATGGTCTGTAACACGGTTTTGCGGGAAATTATACGTACGAATACGCTCTGAACGATCACCTGTACCAACAGCTTGTTTACGGTTTTGATCATACTCAGCTTGCGCTTCTTGTCTAAACTTATCATAAACACGTGCGCGTAATACTTTCATCGCTTTTTCTTTATTCTTAATTTGTGACTTCTCATCCTGACACGATACAACTACACCAGTCGGTAAATGCGTTAAACGTACCGCTGACATCGTTGTATTAACACTTTGTCCACCAGGACCACTAGAAGCAAACGTATCTACACGAACATCTTTTTCATGAATACTAATCTCTACTTCTTCTGCCTCTGGTAATACAGCTACAGTTGCTGTAGATGTATGAATACGTCCACCAGATTCCGTTTCAGGAACACGTTGTACACGGTGAGCACCATTCTCGAATTTCAGCTTCGCGAAAGCACCTTTACCGTTAATCATAAAGATAATCTCTTTATATCCACCTAACTCTGTATAGCTCGCTTCGATAATTTCAGTTTTCCAACCTTGTACCTCAGCATAACGGCTATACATACGATATAAATCACCAGCAAATAAAGCTGCCTCATCACCACCAGCAGCACCACGAACCTCAACGATAACGTTTTTATCATCATTAGGGTCTTTTGGAACAAGTAAAATTTTCAGACGCTCTGACAATTCTTTATCTTGTCCTTCTAATTCAGAAACCTCTTCTTTTACCATTTCACGCATATCAGCGTCTAACTTATCTTCTAACATTGCTTTTGCATCTCTTAATTGCTCACGAACATCTTTATACTCACGGTACACCTCTACCGTTTCCTGCATATCAGATTGTTCTTTTGAATACTCACGAAGCTTATTCGTATCACTAATAACCTCTGGGTCACTTAACAATTCATTTAACTTCTCATAACGATCTTCTACAGCTTGCAAACGATCTAACACACCATTCACCTCTACATCCTAGTATCTAATACAAATAGTATATGGTACTTAATAAAAAAAACGCAAATTATATTTAAAAGTGGAGGTGGCTCGCTCAGCTCTGACTGGCTTAGGTTCTCTCGCACAGAAGACGCTTTTTGTCTTCTCGTGCGGGAGGTTCTTAGACACGAAGAGCTAGCCACCGGAACTAGATATATTTAAAAGCGCAAGCGGCTTGCTCAGAATCGCAGGCTATTTGGAACTCTCGACCTTGAAGCGCTCTTTGCTTCGAGCGAGAGAGTGAAATGTCCGGAGATTCTAGCCGCTGGAGCTAGATAATATTTAAAAGCGTAAGCGGCTCGCTCAAATCTGACTGCCTAACGTTCTTAGCTGTACGAAGAGCTGGCCACCAATCTTCATCTATTTTGAAAAAAACCCGCTCTACATAGCGAGTTTCATTTATCTTTGTTTTGTAGGTACTGCATGACAATGACGACAACGTGGTTCATACGATTCTGAAGCCCCAACTAAAATAATTGGATCATCAAATGCCGCTGGTTCTCCATCGATTAAACGTTGCGTACGACTTGCAGGAGATCCACATGCAGAACAAACTGCCTGCAATTTAGTTACATGTTCAGCAATCGCCATCAGCTGAGGAACTTGTCCAAATGGTAGACCACGGAAATCTTGGTCTAATCCTGCTACAATGACACGATAGCCACGATTTGCCAATACTTGCACCACTTCCACAATGTCCCCATCAAAAAATTGTACCTCATCGATTGCAATAACATCCATTTCTTCTGTTACATGGTTAAATATATCCTTTGAAGCTGAAACAGGAACTGCTTTAACCTTTAATCCATTATGTGATACAACATCTTCTTCACTATAACGATTATCAATACATGGTTTAAATACAATCGCATGTTGTTTCGCAAATTGCGTACGGCGTATACGGCGGATGAGCTCTTCTGATTTCCCAGAAAACATACTCCCGCAAATCACTTCAATCCAACCATTTTGATTCATTAAGTACATTGAGCTCTCCTTTCATCTACTTTCCTAATCCAAAGTAGGGTAAAGGTTTAATATTTTTGCAAAAAAAACAGACAAGCGAATACATACACTTGCCTGTTTTATGTTCTTTATTACTTGATACCGTACTTCTTATTGAAGCGGTCAACACGTCCGTCTGCAGTAGCAAACTTCTGACGTCCAGTGTAGAATGGGTGAGAATCAGAACTGATCTCAATTTTTAGTAATGGATAAGTGTTACCATCTTCCCACTCAACAGTTTCGCTAGAGCCTTTAGTAGACCCGCTTAAGAATTTGAAGCCTGTGTTCGTGTCCATAAATACAACTTTATTGTAATTTGGATGGATTCCTGCTTTCATTCTTTTCATCTCCTTCCGCCCTGAATCATTTTCGAAACAGAGTTTTTCATCTTCAGCTGCTTGCACAACTATATTGATGAAACACATATGATGAAATTATAACAAGGCTAACTCCATTTTGCAACTACCTGTTTTTGTCTTTTTAAAATTTAAAGTGGAAGCGGCTCGTTTAGAATCGCAGGACATTGGAACTCTCGACCTTGAAGCGCTTTTTGCTTCGAGTGAGAGAGTGAACTGACCGGAGATTCTAGCCGCTGGAGCTGGATATAATTTAAAGCGCAAGCGGCTCGTTCAGAATGGGAGGGGGATGGAGCTTCTGACAAAGAGGCGCTTTTTGCCTCGTAGGAAGACGCGAAGCCACCGACCATTCTAGCCGCTGGAGCTGGATAACCACCTTACAGTGAAGATGGCTCGTTTAGAATCGCAGAACACTTCAAACTCTCGATCCAAATATGATTTTCATCTCAAAAAACAAAATTTTTTCCATATATTACTCTCTCTAATATTCCCTTAAAAAACATAAAAAACTCGCTTACTACGAAATAAGCGAGTCCCAATCTTTTCCCTTTACTTAGTTGTTACATATCTTTTCGAATCTGCAACAATGTTTTGTAAAAATTCTTCATTTGTCTTTGTTTGACGAAGTTTACGTAAGAAACCTTCGACAAAGTCTGGTGTATCGCGCATTGTTTTACGAATACCCCATAGCTTGTCTAAATGTTCTTTCGGAATTAATAGATCTTCTTTACGTGTACCAGAACGGCGAATATCAATTGCCGGGAAGATACGACGCTCAGCTAATGAACGATCTAAGTGAAGTTCCATATTTCCAGTTCCTTTAAATTCTTCGTAAATTACATCGTCCATACGAGATCCTGTATCAACAAGCGCTGTTGCTAAAATCGTTAAGCTACCGCCTTCTTCAATATTACGTGCAGCTCCAAAGAAACGCTTCGGTCTATGGAAGGCAGCTGGGTCGATACCACCCGATAATGTTCTACCACTTGGCGGAATAACAAGGTTGTAAGCTCGCGCTAAACGGGTAATACTATCCATTAAAATGATAACATCTTTTTTGTGCTCTACAAGACGCATTGCACGTTCTAACACAAGTTCCGCTACTTTAATATGATTTTCTGGCACTTCATCAAAAGTAGAGCTTACAACATCACCTTTAACAGAACGTTCAATGTCTGTTACTTCCTCTGGACGCTCATCAATTAAAAGTACAATCAATTCAGCTTCCGGATGATTTGTTGTAACACTGTGCGCGATTTCTTTTAATAGACTAGTTTTACCAGCCTTTGGAGGCGCGACAATTAAACCACGTTGTCCAAATCCAACTGGTGCGATTAAATCCATGATGCGTGTCGGTAACTTTTTCGGTTCCGTTTCCAATTTCATTTGGCGATCTGGGTATAATGGTGTTAATGCAGGGAAATGCACACGCTCTTTTGCTGACTCTGGATCATCTCCGTTTACAGCTTCAACTTGTAATAATCCAAAATAGCGTTCATTTTCTTTCGGAGGTCGTACTTTACCAGAAACCTTGTCTCCATTACGTAAATCGAAACGACGAATTTGCGAAGCTGAGATATAAATATCTTCTGAGCTTGGAGAATAGTTGATAGGACGTAGGAATCCAAATCCTTCTGATTGAATAATTTCTAATACGCCTTCCATGAAGAAGAAACCTTCTTTTTCTGCTCGAGCTTTTAGGATAGCGAAGATTAACTCTTTTTTCGTTAATTTGCTATAATACGAAATCTTAAATTCTTTCGCAAGCTCGTATAACTCTTTTAATTTCATGTTTTCTAATGCTGCAATTGACAAATTCATTCAGACACCACACTTTAACGTTATTCTCTTTTCACATGGGTAAAGGGAAAAAATACGGAAGGCAAATAATTAATAATGAAAGGCAATAAGTTCAAGTAGGGTAATATTCACTATTGTAACCCTTTTATCTAGTTTTAATCAATACGTTGAAACACAAATACAAGAAGCGAAGACAAGAAAATTTGTCTTCGCTTTTATTTAACCTAGTTCCAGTAGCTAGAATGGCCGAGAGCTCCAATGCCCTGCGATTCTGAGCGAGCTGCTTCCACTTTTTACTTAATCCAGCTCCAGCAGCTAGAATGGTCGGTGGCTTCACTTCTTCCTGCGAGGCAAAAAGCGCCTCTACGTCAGAAGCTCCATCCCCCTCCCATTCTGAACGAGCTGCTTACGCTTTTTATTTAATAACCAAGTTAGGTTTTTTATTCAAGCTATGACGTCCGTCTACGAAGCGTACTGTGCCTGATTTTGCACGCATAACAAGGGATTGTGTTGTTCCTACGCTACCTTTAAATTGAACGCCGCGTAATAGTTCTCCGTCTGTGACGCCTGTTGCTGCAAAGATTGCATCGTCACCTTTTACTAAGTCTTCCATGCGGAGGATACGATTTATATCTTCAATGCCCATTTTTTTACAACGAGCTAATTCAGCTTCATTTTGAGGCAGAAGCTTTCCGTGGATTTCTCCACCTAAACATTTTAATGCAACTGCTGCTAATACACCCTCAGGCGCTCCACCAGATCCGAATAAAATGTCTACACCTGTACGATCAAATGCAGTGTTAATTGCTCCAGCCACATCTCCATCGTTAATCAATTTAATACGAGCACCAGCTTTACGAATTTCTTCGATAATCGCTTGATGACGTGGACGGTTTAAAACTGTCGCTACAACATCTTCAATATCTTTATTTTTCGCCTTCGCAACCGCACGTAAGTTATCGATAATAGGCGCATCAATATCGACCGCCCCAACCGCTTCTGGGCCAACCGCGATTTTATCCATGTACATGTCAGGAGCATGTAACAAATTACCATGATCTGCAATTGCAATAACAGCAAGAGCATTCCATCCACCAGCTGCTACAATGTTTGTCCCTTCTAAAGGATCAACTGCAACGTCTACACGTGGTCCATATCCTGTACCTAATTTCTCTCCGATGTACAGCATTGGCGCTTCATCCATCTCACCTTCACCAATTACAACTGTACCTTTCATCGGAATTGTATCAAATACGTCACGCATAGCTGATGTTGCTGCACCGTCTGCCTCATCCTTTTTCCCGCGTCCCATCCAACGCGCTGATGATAATGCTGCAGCCTCTGTTACACGTACTAACTCCATAGATAAACTTCTTTCCACGATAATCCCTCTCCTTTAAGTCTTTATATATTCTGCCGTATTTTGTGAACTGTGTTTCTCTATAAAGTATACTTCCGCAAGTAGTGATGCTTCGCTTCCCCCTTGCGGAAGTATCACTTATGCGTTCTTCATCTCTTCAATTTCTTGACTTGTCATTTGTTCTCGCCAAATGTTTGCGCCAAGACCTTTAAGCTTGTCTACTATATTTTCATAACCTCGATCAATATGCTCAAGTCCGGTTACTTCTGTAATTCCATCCGCCATTAACCCTGCAATAACAAGGGCTGCTCCAGCTCGCAAATCACTCGCTTTCACTTTTGCACCTTGCAATAAAACAGGACCAGTTACAATTGCCGAACGACCTTCTACTTTAATTTGTGCATTCATACGACGTAACTCATCAATGTGTTTAAAGCGTGCGCCGTAAATCGTATCCGTTACAACACCCGTTCCGTGCGCCTTTGTTAAAAGTGTCGTAAATGGTTGTTGTAAATCTGTTGCGAATCCTGGATATACAAGCGTTTTTATATCAACTACTTTTAACCTTCTATTGCCGTTCACTGTAATTTGGTCATCGTTCGTTTCAACTTGGACACCAGCTTCTCTTAACTTCGCTGTAACTGACTCTAAATGTTGAGGAATAACATTATCAACCGTTACTTCTCCTCCTGATGCAGCTCCTAAAATCATATACGTACCCGCTTCAATACGATCCGGAATGATCGTGTGATGACAACCGTGCAGTGAATCCACACCATCAATTCGAATTACATCTGTGCCAGCACCTTTAATACGTGCACCCATGCTTGTTAACAATGTAGCTACATCAATAATCTCTGGTTCTTTCGCTGCGTTTTCAATAACAGTTCTACCCTTCGCTCGCACAGCTGCCAGCATAATATTAATCGTAGCTCCTACACTAACAACATCTAAATAAATACGTGCACCGCGCAATTCATCTGCTCTTAAATAAATCGCACCCTGTTCATTCGTAACATGTGCACCTAACGCTTCAAACCCTTTAATATGCTGATCAATCGGCCTCGGTCCTAAATGACATCCACCCGGAAGCCCAATAACAGCTTTTTTAAAACGGCCAAGCATCGCACCCATTAAATAATAAGAAGCACGCAATTTTTTCACTTTTCCATTTGGTAAAGGCATTGCAACCATGTTAGAAGGATCGACTACCATCTCTTCCTCCTGTCCATAAGTTACCCTTCCTCCAATTTCCTCTAGCAAGTCTCCTAACATTTTCACGTCCGAAATATTAGGGACACCACCAATAGTTACTGGAGTATCTGCTAAAATTGTCGCTGGAATTAGTGCAACGGCGCTGTTCTTTGCACCACTCACTCGAATTGTTCCATTTAAAGCTCTTCCGCCTTCAATTAGCAATTTTTCCATATTGAGCTCCCTTCTTGTGAATGTATTTACTTTCTATATCTTTATAGAAAGCTCCCCTTAAGAATCTCAATCACTCTTTCCACCCTAACACTCAATAAATAGGAAACCATTATCTTCATTTCTCCTGTAGTACGACTAGATAAAGATTAACTATTCATCGAATTTACTTTATCAATTTAGATACGTTATCACATTTATTTAATAGGACTATGCACATTATTTTCTATTTTAAAAACAAAATGATAAAAATCTTTAGACTTGTTCACGCTTTCATTATACAACGAAAGGAAACCGTCTAAAAGACTAGACGGTTTCCAAAACGGAATTTTATTCTTACGCTTTACCGTTAGAACCGAATTCACGCATTTTACCAGCAACAGTTGCTTTAATAGCGTCGCGGCCAGGTCCAATAAATTTACGAGGATCGTAAACTTCTTGGTCTTTGCTTAATACTTCACGAACAGCTTTTGTAAACTCGATTTGATTCTCAGTGTTTACGTTAATTTTTGAAGTACCTAAAGAGATAGCTTTTACGATATCAGCAGTTGGGATACCAGTACCACCGTGTAATACTAAAGGTACGCCAGTGAAGTCACGAACTTGTTCCATTTCAGCGAATCCTAAGTTAGGCTCACCTTTGTAAGGACCGTGTACAGAACCTAAAGCTGGAGCTAGGCAATCGATACCTGTTGCTTCAACAAGGTGCTTACACTCTGCTGGGTCAGCGTAAATTACGCCTTCAGCGATGATGTCGTCTTCTTGTCCGCCAACTGTTCCAAGCTCAGCTTCAACAGATACGTTACGAGCGTGTGCGTATTCTACTACTTTTTTAGTAGTTTCAACGTTTTCTTCGAATGGGTGGTGAGAAGCGTCGATCATTACAGATGTGAAACCTGCATCAATTGCTTCTTTACATTTTTCGAAGCTTGAACCATGGTCAAGGTGAATCGCTACAGGAACAGTGATGTTCATTTCTTCGATTAAAGCTTTAACCATAGCTACAACTGTTTTGAAACCAGTCATATGACGAGCTGCACCCTCAGATACACCTAGGATTACAGGAGATTTTTCTTCTTCCGCAGCAGCTAAGATAGCTTGAGTCCACTCTAAGTTGTTCATGTTGAATTGACCAACTGCGTATTTTCCTTCTAGTGCTGTGTTTAGCATTTCTTTCATAGAAACTAAAGGCATGGTGAATCCTCCTAAAAAACGTTTTTTGTATCCGATAAGTTCTTATCGCTGGTAGTATGACCAGAATAAGGTAAAATATGTATATTTACATACCGGACTTTTTTCTACACTCAATAGGATAACAACTTGTACTCAAAAACTCAACCGTATTCACCTGCTCAATAGTCCATGTAAACGCTTTTTTCCATATTTTTTATAAAAAATTCATTTTTTACGCCTCTACAGCAAGCTGTTCTCTCACTGCTTGACGAATTTCATCAATATCAAACGGTTTAGCAAAGTGCATTAAAGCTCCTAAATCTTTTGCTTCTTGGATCATATCAAGCTCTCCATAAGCAGTCATTAAAATTACTTTAATACTCTCATCAATTTCCTTTACATGTTTTAAAATCTCTATGCCATCCATACCTGGAATTTTCATATCTAATACTACTAAATCTGGATTATCTTTTTTCACGATATCTAAAGCTTGAAATCCATTTGCTGCTTGGAATGTCTGATAACCTTCTTTTTGGAACACTTCATGTAATAACACACGAATGCCATATTGATCATCAACGATTAAAATTTTCCCTTCCATAACTCCCAACCTTTCTGTGTAAGTACAAGATTTAAAGCTTCTTATATCTTAACGATTAATTTTCGCTATTCTTTGGCAAATTCCTTCCTATTCTTTCTTATTTTACCGTTTCCTATTTTGTTATGCTACCCTTCGATTTCACCTTTCTAAAAAAATAAACTATAATGAAAGCCGGTAAACACGTACGAAGGGAGTAACATTATGTTAAAAATTTTTTCAACTCAATTAAGTGGTTATTTCTCCAGAGTTTCTCAAAAAGAGGAAATGAATATAGAAGATAGCGCCCGTCTACTTGCTCAAGCATTAGTTGGTGATGGTTTCATTTATTTACATGGGACAAATGAAATGGAGGGCGTTGTTGCTGAAGCATTATCCGGTGCTGAACCAATGAAGCAAGCAAAACGATTATTTGAGAATGGTAAAGAAGTAGAAGTAACTTCTGCAGATCGTGTACTTCTTATTAGCCGTTTTTCAACAGATGAAGAAGTTGTAGCAATGGCAAAAAAACTTCAAGCAAATGGACACTCTATTGTCGGTATCTCTGCTATTCAAGAAGGTACTGAATCACTAGAACAATATACAGATGTACATATTGATACAAAGCTGTTAAAAAGTCTTATTCCAGATGATGAAGGCAATCGCTACGGATTCCCAAGTTTAATGATAGCTTTATTTGCATATCATGGGATCAAATTTACAATCGATGAAATGTTAAATGAATATTAAAAAAAGCGCCCTATTTCAGGCGCTTTTTTTTATTACTTGCTCTCTTTATTCGTAATAGAAGCTCTTACGAAGTCATGGAACAATGGTTGTGGACGGTTTGGACGAGAAACTAGTTCTGGGTGGAACTGTGCTGCCACGAACCAAGGGTGATCTTTTAATTCAATGATTTCAACTAGACGGCCATCTGGGCTTGTACCAGAGAATACAAATCCTTCTTTTTCCATATCCGGACGGAATTGATTGTTGAACTCATAACGGTGACGATGACGCTCATATACAACCGGCTCATTGTAAGCACTGTAAGCATTTGTTTCTTCAGCAAGCTTACATGGGTATAGGCCAAGACGAAGTGTACCACCTAAGTCTTCTACATCTTTTTGTTCTGGTAATAAGTCAATGATTGCATACGGTGTGTCAGGATTAATTTCAGAAGAGTTAGCTCCCTCTAATCCTAATACGTTACGTGCAAATTCGATTGATGCAAGTTGCATACCTAAGCAAATTCCTAAGAATGGTACTTTGTTTTCACGAGCATATTGAATTGCAACGATTTTACCTTCTACACCACGATCGCCGAATCCACCAGGTACAAGGATACCATCTGTGTCGCCAACTAATTCTTGTACGTTCTCTGGTGTTACGTGTTCAGCATTTACCCATTTCACTTCTACATCTGTGTCGAATGAATAACCCGCATGACGAAGTGCTTCTACAACAGAAATGTATGCATCTTGAAGCTCTACGTATTTACCAACAAGAGCAATTTTTGTTTTCTTAGAAAGGTTACGTACTTTATCAACTAGTGCAGTCCACTCTGTCATATCTGCAGCTGGATTGTCTAATTTTAAGTGATCGCAAACGATTTGGTCCATATTTTGCTCTTGAAGAGATAATGGAACCGCATATAAAGTATCTGCATCGCGTGCTTCGATAACTGCTTTTGTATCAATGTCACAGAATAATGCAAGCTTGTCTTTCATATCTTGAGAAACAGGCAATTCTGTACGAACAACGATAATATTTGGTTGAATACCTAAGCTACGAAGCTCTTTAACGCTATGTTGCGTTGGTTTTGTTTTCATTTCACCCGCTGCTTTTAAGTACGGGATTAACGTACAGTGAATGTACATTACATTGTCACGACCGATGTCGCTCTTAATTTGACGGATTGCTTCTAAGAATGGTAGAGACTCGATGTCACCAACAGTTCCACCAATTTCTGTAATAACAACGTCCGCGTTTGTTTCGCGACCAGAACGGTATACACGCTCTTTAATTTCGTTAGTAATGTGAGGAATAACTTGAACTGTTCCTCCTAGGTATTCACCACGACGCTCTTTTTGAAGAACTGAAGAGTAAATTTTACCTGTTGTTACGTTGCTGTATTTGTTTAAGTTGATGTCGATGAAACGCTCATAGTGACCAAGGTCTAAGTCAGTTTCTGCACCATCATCTGTTACGAATACCTCACCGTGTTGGTATGGGCTCATAGTCCCTGGGTCTACGTTAATGTATGGATCAAACTTTTGAATCGTTACGTTTAAACCACGATTTTTTAAAAGTCTTCCTAGAGATGCTGCTGTAATACCTTTTCCTAAAGACGATACTACACCGCCTGTTACAAAAATATACTTAGTCATGAAAAAGCTCCCTCCTATTTTGCTGTTATATAATCACCGTTGCAAAGCGCAACGTATGTAGATAACACTGTATCCATCTTATTGTTAGACTCTTTTTATTTTCTAAACAAAAAACAAAAAAGAAAATTGCTCCCCTCATCACAAAAAGTAATAAGTAGGGAGCAATTTTCTTTTATATTTACACTTTAAAAGTATTATCGTCCTTTTTTAAAGAGCCCAAAAATGATTCTACATGGACGATAATGAAAAGTCAAGAACTACAGTTCTTCCTCTTCTTCTTCTTCAGTTTCATCGTACTCAAGTTCTTCTTCGGCGAAGTCATCGTCATCATCTTCATCTAAATCATCAAGATCATCGTCATCTCCGTCTTCTTCTTCAAGAACCTTGTCCAAATCTTCTACCTCTTCGTCTTCTTCATTTCCGTCTGCATCGTCGAAGTCTTCATCTTCTTCAATGTAGTCGTCAAAACCGTCTTCTTCAACTTTACGTTTCTTCTTCGGTTTTGGCTGAGGTAAGATTTCTTCATCAATTTGCTCGTATGGGTACCAGCTGCGTAGCCCCCAACGATTTTCTCCTAAATTAATGAAACGTCCATCGATGTTTAAATCTGTATAAAATTGTGCGAGTTTCGCATTAACTTGCTCTTGAGATAGTCCCAGCACTTGAGCGATTTCTTGAACCAACTCGTTGAATGTCGTTGCTTGTCTTTTATCCCCTAAAACGCTATGTACAACTTCAATCATTGAACATTCTTTTAGCTCTTCTGGTGAATATTGCTTAAAATTCACTTATGCGGCACTTCCTTTCTTCAAATATAACCTTATATATAACGGTCTGCTTAAAAAAATCCATACTATTCATTATAAACAAAAGTCGCACAAATATGCTACAAAAAAAACGGGAAACTTTAATATGGTAATAAAATTATAATTTGTCTATTCCTTATTTCGGAAACATATGCGCTCCTTGCAGTACATACCTAATTTGCATTTCTGTATATTCTTCAAGCGTATATAGTTTTTGCAGGGCCCAACGTCTAAATCCCCACATTTGTCCTTGTATGAAAATGTTATGTGCAAGAAGCTGTATCTCTTTTTTATTTAATGTAAATGTCCCATTTTCTGTACACTGCTCTAAAATATTCTCAAACATCCCGACCATTTGAAACTCTTTTTCTAATACGTACGGGAGTGATTCTTTCGGTAAAAAACGTACCTCTTGATACATTATCAATACTTCTTCCTGCAATTCGTCCATCACTTTAAAATAATTCGTTATTGCTATCTTTAAACTTTCTATACTTCCTTTTTCTGTACACACTACTTCCTCTAATCTTTCTTTTACATGTTCATAAATACTATCACAAACTAAATATAAAACATCATCTTTTGTACGAATGTACTCATAAAGTGTTCCAATACTAAACCCAGCCGCCTTCGCAATCTCTCTCGTTGTTGTACGTGGGAACCCTTTTTGCTTAAACAATTGCACCGCACCTTTAATCATTTGTTCACGTCTTAACGCAACTAATTTTTCATCTTTCACGGACGCATGTACATTATGTTTAACCATCCCCTTCACCTCTCTCTATTATTTTTTGGAAGGAAAAAGCGTAGGAAAATACCTACGCTTTCGTTCCTACTTCGTTAACATACGAGAAATTACAAGCCTTTGAATCTCTTGTGTTCCCTCATATATTTGTGTAATCTTTGCATCGCGCATATAACGCTCTACTGGATAATCTTTCGTATAACCATAACCACCAAATACTTGTACCGCTTCAGTCGTCACCTTCATCGCTGTATCACCTGCAAATACTTTTGACATCGCTGACTCTTTCCCGTACGGAAGCCCTTCCGATTCAAGCCAAGCCGCTTGATATGTTAGAAGACGCGCCGCCTCCACATCCGTTGCCATATCTGCAAGTTTAAAGCCAATTCCTTGCTGCGCCGCAATTGGTTTCCCAAACTGATGACGCTCTCTTGCATATTCTACAGAAGCATCTAAAGCCCCTTGCGCAATACCGACTGCTTGCGCGGCAATACCATTACGACCACCATCTAATGTTTGCATCGCAACTTTAAATCCTTGGCCCTCTTCCCCGAGTAGGTTCTCTACAGGAATACGGCAATCTTCGAACATAATTTCAGTTGTTGGTGAAGAACGAATCCCTAACTTGCTTTCCTTCTTCCCAACTGAAAATCCTGGTGTATCACTTTCCACAATAAACGCGCTCGTACCACGTTGCTTCGATTCAGGATCAGTTAACGCAAAAACAACATAAATATCAGCAATACCGCCATTTGTAATAAAGATTTTCGATCCATTTAAAATGTAATGGTCTCCATCTCGTTTCGCAGTTGTCCTCATTCCACCAGCATCCGAACCAGAACTCGGCTCTGTTAAGCCGTATGCACCAATTTTCTTCCCTTCAGCCATCGGTCGTAAAAACTTTTGCTTTTGTTCTTCCGTTCCAAATTTAAAAATTGGCCAACCAGCAAGTGAAGTATGTGCAGACAGTGTTACACCTGTTGAAGCACAAACACGAGATAATTCTTCGATAGCAATTACATACGCTAAGTAATCGCTTCCAATTCCGCCGTATTCTTCAGGCCACGGAATGCCGGTTAAACCAAGCTCTGCCATTTGATCAAATAGTGCACGATCAAATCTCTCTTCTTCATCACGCTCAGCTGCCGTAGGTGCTACTTCGTTCTTAGCAAAATCCCGAACCATTTTTCTTATCATTTCATGTTCTTCTGATAGTTTAAAATGCATGCCCGTCTCCCCCTTGTCCTTTTATAAAGCTCGACTAATAACAAGTTTCTGTATCTCACTCGTTCCTTCATATATTTGCGTGATTTTCGCATCACGGAAAAAGCGTTCTACTGGATAGTCTTTCGTATAACCGTAACCACCAAATACTTGCACCGCTTCAATCGCAACTTCAACAGCCGTCTTAGAAGCGAATAATTTCGCAATAGATGCCTCTTTACCACATGGTAACCCTTGTGCTCTTAGCGATGCCGCTCTATATACGAGTAATCGCGCTGCTTCTACACTAGTTGCCATATCTGCAAGTTTGAATCCGATTCCTTGCTGCGCCGCAATTGGCTTTCCGAATTGCTTACGTTCTTTCGCATAATCAATTGCACATGCAAGCGCTGCTTCCGCAATTCCTAAAGCCTGTGCACCAATTCCAATTCGTCCAACATCTAAATTCGCCATCGCTACCTTAAATCCTTGTCCTTCTTCACCAAGTAAATTCTCAGTCGGCACTTTCATATCTTCGAACGTAAGTTGTACTGTGCGAGAACCGAGAAGTCCCATTTTGTGCTCATCTTTTCCAATAATTAAGCCCGGTGTATCTTTCTCTACTATAAATGCAGAAATCCCACTTTTTCCTGCCTCTGGATTTGTAGAAGCGAATACAATATATGTACTTGCTTCACCGCCATTTGTAATAAATACTTTCGATCCATTAATAATGTAGTGATCGTCTTTCTTTACAGCTCTTGATTTCAAACTCCCTGCATCTGATCCTGCATTTGGTTCTGTTAATGCAAATGCACCTAAATACTCACCAGTCGCAAGTTTAGAAACATATTTCTGCTTCTGGTCTTCTGTTCCGAAGTATAAAATCGGATTCATTCCAACTGACGTATGTACAGCTAAAATTACACCAACCGTTGCACTTACCTTTGAAATTTCCTCAATTGCTAAAATGTAAGAAATAAAATCCATTTCTGCCCCGCCATATTTTGCAGGCGCTGGAATACCCATTAGTCCAAGCTCACCCATCTTTTGCAAAATCTCTTTCGGGAACACCCCTTGTTCCATACTAGGAACAAAGGGAGCTATTTCCTTCTGCGCAAAATCTCGAACCATTTTCCTCATCATTTGTTGCTCTTCAGTAAAATGAAAATTCATGTACTTCGCCTCCGTTTGCTATATATCTTTTTAACAATTTGGTAAGACCACTATTTTAATAAAGGGAGGATTTTATTCGTAAACGTAGAAGCCACGACCCGTTTTACGTCCTAACCATCCTGCATTCACATACTTGCGTAATAATGGACATGGGCGATATTTACTATCACCTAAGCCTTCATGCAACACTTCCATAATGTATAAACATGTATCTAAACCGATAAAATCAGCGAGCGTTAAAGGCCCCATCGGATGATTCATACCGAGTTTCATTACTTCATCAATCGCTTCTTTCGTCGCTACACCTTCATATAACGTATAGATCGCCTCGTTAATCATCGGTAATAAAATACGGTTTGATACAAACCCTGGGAAATCATTTACTTCAACTGGTACTTTCCCAATTTTCTTCGTAATATCCTCAATCGTTTCATATACCGCATCATCTGTAGCCAAACCACGAATAATCTCAACAAGCTTCATAACCGGAACCGGATTCATAAAGTGCATACCGATTACTTTCTCCGGACGTTTCGTTACCGCTGCAATTTCTGTAATTGGTAGAGATGACGTATTCGTCGCTAAAATTGCGTGATCTGGAGCAATTTCATCTAGATTCGCAAAGATTTTCTTTTTAATATCCATTTTCTCAACAGCTGCTTCAATAATAAGGTCCGCTTCCTTCACACAATCTAAATCAAGCGTTACTGTAAGGCGATTTAACGTTGCTTCCTTCTCTTCTTCCTTCATGCGCCCTTTTTCTACTTGGCGCGCTAAGTTTTTCGTAATAATAGCCAATCCTCTGTCTAATTGCTCTTGTTTTAAATCTTGTACCTTCACATCATATCCTGCCATTGCACATACTTGCGCAATTCCCGATCCCATTTGTCCCGCACCAATTACAACTATTTTTTGTACACCCATTCTTTCTTCCCCCTTAATATAAATTGTTAATAAATCAAAAATTACCTACACGTAAATTAACGAACTTCAATCATAATTGCGTCACCTTGACCGCCACCGCTACAAATCGAAGCAATTCCAATTCCGCCGCCGCGCTGCTTCAGTGCGTGGATAAGTGTAACGATAATACGCGCTCCACTTGCTCCAATCGGATGTCCCATTGCCACTGCGCCGCCATTTACATTCAATTTGTCTGGGTCAATTCCTGCAATCTCTGTACTGGCAATTGCTACCGCTGCAAATGCTTCATTAATCTCGAATAAATCGATATCTTCAATTGTCTTGCCTGTTTTTTTCAACAATTCGTTAATTGCATAACCTGGCGTTCTTGGGAAATCTTTAGACTCCACTGCAATTGCCGTATGTGCCAAAATTGTCGCTAATGGCTTTCTTCCTTCTTGCTTCGCTCTGTCTTCGCTCATTAGTACAAGTGCAGCACCACCATCATTTAGTCCTGGTGCATTACCCGCTGTCACTGCTGATGTCTTATCAAATACAGGTTTTAATTTCGCTAATTTTTCAATCGTTGTATCCGCGCGTGGCGCCTCATCTTTTGCAACGACAATAGGATCGCCTTTTCTTTGCGGAATCGTTACTGGTACGATTTCTTCTTCAAAACGTCCTTCTTTATGCGCTGAAACCGCACGTTGATGGCTACGGTACGCCCATTCATCTTGCGCTTCACGAGAGATTCCATCTTCCTTCGCAACTTCTCCGCCATAAACACCCATGTGTATACCTGAAAATGCGCATGTTAAACCGTCAGCAACGTTTAAATCAATCACTTCGTTGTTGCCCATTCTGTATCCCCATCTTGCTCCGCGTAAAATATAAGGACTATTACTCATCGACTCCATACCGCCAGCTACAATAAGTGATTGATCACCAGTACGAATAATTTGATCCGCTAATGTAACCGCACGAAGCCCTGATGCACAAACTTTATTCACCGTTTCCGTCTGCACTTCCCAAGGGATTCCAGCAGCCCTCGCAGCTTGGCGTGATGGAATTTGTCCCTGTCCACCTTGAATAACTGTTCCGAATATAACTTCTTCAACATCATTAGCAGAAACATTTGCTCTTTCAAGCGCTGCTTTAATTGCAATTCCCCCAAGTTCTGTTGCTTTCACGTCTTTTAAAGATCCTCCAAATTTCCCAACCGGTGTTCTTGCAGCACTTAAAATAACTGTTTTACTCATATCTATTTCCCCCATCTCTTTTTTTAGCACCGAGCGCTCGCTCGGTGTTCTTACGTTGAGAAGAGGTGCAATGATTGCACCTCTCTCTAAAGTTGTATTCATGCTTGCAGATTACATAGCTTCTTTCTTCTGTCCGATAACAGAGCGTTCTAAAATCTCTGTTACATCAAGAGTTTGAACATTCTCTTCTACTTCTTTCGCTTTCGTCCCATCACTAATCATCGTTAAGCAATATGGACAACCTGTACCGATAATGGATGGCTCTACAGCTAGTGCTTGTTCTGTACGAGCGACGTTAATACGTGAACCTGCTGTTTCTTCCATCCACATTAGGCCACCACCTGCGCCACAACACATTCCTGTTTCACGGTTTCGTGCCATTTCTACAAGGTTCACACCAGGAATTGCTTTCAAAATGTCGCGCGGTGCTTCATATACTTCGTTGTATCTTCCTAAATAACAGGAATCATGGTACGTAACTGTTTCCTCAATAGCGTGAACAGGTTTTAATCGCCCTTCTTTCACCCACTGAGCTAACAATTCTGTATGATGATAGACTTCTGCTTGCAAGCCAAAGTCTGGATACTCATTTTTAAATGTGTTATAAGCGTGAGGATCAATCGTAACGATTTTCTTCACTCCTGCTTTTTCAAATTCCTCGATATTCTTTGTCGCCATCTCTTGGAAGACAAATTCATTTCCAAGACGTCGCGGTGTATCCCCAGAATTCTTTTCTTTATTACCAAGTATCGCGAATGAAATGCCTGCTTCGTTCATTAACTTCGCAAATGATATTGCAATCTTCTGACTACGATTATCATATGATCCCATTGAACCAACCCAGAATAAATATTCGAACTCCTCGCCAGCTTTCGATTTTTCTTTTACAGTTGGAACCGTTACTTCATCATCACCTTGGCGCCAAGTTTCACGCTCTTTACGGTTCAGTCCCCATGGATTCCCTTGACGCTCGATGTTTGTCATCGCACGCTGCGCTTCCGCGTCCATCTTTCCTTCTGTTAAAACGAGATAGCGGCGTAAATCAATAATTTTGTCAACGTGCTCATTCATAACCGGACACTGGTCTTCACAGTTACGGCACGTTGTACAAGCCCAAATCTCTTCCTCTGTAATAACATCTCCGATTAAACTCGGATCGTAAGCTAGCGTTGTAGCTGCTGATTCTTGTTGCCCTTTCCCAGCTGCCATCATCGCTAACTGATTTCCTTGTGTATTATTAAAAGCAACTACTGGAACCCACGGTGCTTTTGATGTCACTGCTGCTCCTTTATCAGTTAAATGATCGCGAAGTTTTAAAATTAAATCCATCGGCGATAACATTTTCCCTGTTCCTGTTGCCGGGCACATATTTGTACAGCGACCACACTCTACACAAGCGTATAAATCAATAAGCTGATTTTGTCTAAAGTCTTCAATTTTACCAACACCAAATGTTTCTTGCGTTTCATCTTCAAAGTCAATCTTTTCAAGTTTCCCTGGATTTGAAAGACGACCGAAGAAAACGTTGGCTGGTCCCGCAATTAAATGCGCGTGTTTTGATTGTGGAACATACACTAAAAACGTTAACAAAATTAGTAGATGCACCCACCAAGAGAAATAGAACACAGAAATGGCTACGGTTTCATTTATTCCCGAGAAAACGTAAGCGATTGCAGAAGCGATTGGTTCACTCCATGAAAGCTCCTCGCCGTGCCATATAATTCCCATCCCATTACCGAGTAGCACAGAAACCATTAAGCCACCAATAAAGATAAGAACAAGGCCTGATTTGAAATTACGTTTTAAACGAACTAGCTTCTCAACATAACGTCTATGAAAAGCCCAAAAGACTGCAATTAAAATAACAAGTGTGACAATTTCCTGGAAGAATGTAAATGCAGGGTATAGTGGTCCAAGTGGAAGATGTGATCCTGGTGCGAGTCCTTTCCAAACGAAGTCAATTGCTCCAAATTGGACAAGAATAAATCCGTAAAAGAACATAACGTGAATAATGCCGCTCTTCTTATCTTTCAGCAGCTTTTTCTGACCGAAAACATTGACCTTAAGGAGGTCCCAACGCTCTTTAAAACGACGGTCAAATTCAATCTTTTTTCCTAACTGTATGTAGGCCATCCTCGTTCGTATAAGATACACAAACAAATATCCCGCATAAGCAATAACAGCAATGGCAGCCAGCCAATTCATGATCAGTAAGCTATTCATTTTTATGCTACCCCTCTCTTTGTAAGCCCTCTTTCTTTTTTAGAATCTTCAAAAACATATAATTTTCTGAATTTTTTCCCCTATCTTCATTATATAATGAGTGAGCATTCAGTCAACAGTTTTTTTGTTATACAACAACATATTTTTTCATAAAGTTGTTTATTTCGGTGAAACTATAAAGTGAAACTTTAATCAGTAGAGAGCTGTTTATTCCTTACTGACTATTAGCCTCACCAATCGGACTTTACCAGGTAACCAGCAAAATGAAGGTGAAAAGAATGCAAAGGAGGGAATTCACTTATGTTCTTCTTATCTCTCTTGTTACTATGCGTTACTCTTTGGATCACAATTGACCTTTTATATGGGAGAACTCTTCATTTAAAGCGTGTGCGCTCTCGTACTTTCCCTTTACGTCAAAGTAATTTTCACCTTTATACATACGGGCAAGATTTATATGATGCTTTATTTACTGATATACAACAAGCAAGGCACCATGTGCACGTTTTATTCTTCATTGTAAAAAACGATAAAATCAGTCGTGAATTTTTAAAGTTACTTATCGATAAGGCACAGGAAGGAATTGAAGTAAGACTTTTACTCGATCGATTGGGAAGCCATCATTTATCAAACGAGGCAATTCGTTCCCTACAAAAACACGGCGTCTCTTTTTCATTTTGTCATAAAATGAAATTTCCGTTCCTATTCTTTTCTGCCAATCAAAGAAACCATAGAAAAATTACAGTTATTGACGGGAAAATTGGTTATATTGGTGGATTTAATATTGGAGAAGAATATTTAGGGCATAATCAAAAATTAGGATTATGGCGCGATTATCATTTACGTCTTACAGGCGAAGGTGTACAAGATTTACAAAAACAATTTTTACATGACTGGTTTGATGATACAAACCAAAACTTATTGGATACTTCTCTTTATTTTCCGAAACTGCAAACTGGTATCATCCAACATCAATTTATTCCGACAGATGGGGCCTATTTACAACATACCTTTTTACACTTAATTGAAAATACAGAAAAAGAACTCTTTATCGGTACACCATATTTCATTCCTGGAAAAAAAATTATGAACGCATTATTAAAAGCACGAAAACGTGGGGTTCAAATCACGATTCTCGTTCCAGAAAAAGCTGATCACGCCCTTGTTCGAGAAGCAAAATTTCCCTATTGCCGAAAGTTAATACAAGCCGGTTGTAATATTTACGCATTTCAACAAGGTTTTTTTCACGCTAAAGTTATTATAGCGGACGATTATATTTGTGATATCGGAACTGCAAACTTTGATATGAGAAGTTTATATATTAATCATGAAATCAACTGCCTTTTATATGATAAACATTTTATACAAACAGTAAAAAACAAATTCCATGAAGATCTAGAAAATGCGTCATTACTTTCCTTTAAAGATGTTAGCCCGCATTCCCTTATTGATAGAGGGAAAGAATGGATAGGAACGGTATTTGCTTTCTTCTTATAGGAAAGATACTGAGTAAAAAGAGGTGTATCACATATGATTATGCGGTTTGGATATGTCTCACATGCAATGGCACTGTGGGACTGTTCTCCTGCCAAAACGATGACGTTTACAAGCTTTCAAAAGCTCAGCAAACAAGAAAGAGAAGATAAATTGTACGATGTTACAAGGCAGAACCTTGAGCATACAATACGTATTCTTCATTACAATATAGCGCATGAAATTCCGTTATATCGTTTATCCTCTTCCATCGTCCCACTTGCAACACATCCCGAAGTCGAGTTTGATTATATCGGGGCATTTACACCGCTTTGGCGTAAAATTGGGGCATTAATTAAAGAACACAATTTACGAGTAAGTTTTCATCCAAATCAATTTACGCTATTTACAAGCGACAAGCCACATATTACAACTAACGCTATTACAGATATGGCCTATCATTATAAAGTATTAGATGCAATAGGCATTGCAGATTCTTCCTATATTAATATCCATGTAGGTGGTGCCTATGGAAATAAAGAACAAGCGGTTGGGCGTTTCCATGAAAATATAAAAAAACTTCCTACACATATAAAAAAACAAATGACGCTTGAAAACGATGATAAAACATATACAACTGCTGAAACTTTATCGATTTGCCAAAAAGAAAAGATCCCATTCGTATTTGATTATCATCATCACATAGCAAACCTTTGCGAAGAACCGCTAGAAGTGTTACTTCCTGCAATTTTTGAAACTTGGTCACATACAAATATCCCTCCTAAAGTTCACATTTCCTCCCCTAAATCCAAAAAAGAATTTAGGGCCCATGCTGAATATATTGATTTAGAGTTTATTAAGCCTTTCTTACACATTGCAAAAAAAATCAATCATAATTTCGATATTATGATTGAAAGTAAACAGAAAGATTTAGCAATGCTGCAATTCATACATGAATTATCCTCTATAAGAGGGATCAAAAGAATAAATGGCGCAATATTACAATGGTAAATTGTAACATTGCGCCATTTTTTTTAAAAAGTAATTCTTATAGTAAAAATGTTCCTATTTTATATGCTATTATTTAAATTAGCATTTTCCCCCTGAGATTCAACTTTATTGAAACGGAGTCATAATATGATTAATCAAAAAAAGTATGTACAATTTGTCATAATTTATATTTGTATATTTTCTCTTTGGATATCCTTTATTCCAAATGAGTGGAATATAAAAGAAATTGGAATTCTCTTCTTATTTTGTTTTGCTGCAATCTTTTCTTGTTATTGCTCATATAAAGCAATTAAGAAAATGAAGCGCGGTGATAAACTATTTTGGGTGTTATTATTATGCACTTGCATATGCGGACTAACTATGGAGATAACTTTATTTCTTCATTCACTTTCTATATATGATCAAGTCATATTCTCATATAGGGCACTACCTTTTTTCATCATACAATATATTTTACTCTTTTCTGCCTTCGCTATAAAGTTCATAAAACATTACTCTATTAGAGGCCTTGCTCAATTCTCATTCGATAGCATCTTTATCGTTATTATGAATATTTATTTCACCTTAACGTTTATTTTGGATCTTTCAAGCTTCGGTATGCTAACAAAGAGTACGTGGGTTTTAATTGGATGCTTTATCGCACAATCATTAGTAATTTACGCCGTTATTAGCCTATATAGAAGAGAACAATATTCTTCTAGTAGAATCTCATTAATTATCGGCTTTACTATCATACTCGTGTACGGATATATACAACTATTCCAGTTAAACACAGGAATGCAAACTTCTGCTGAAGTCTCTTATTTAATACATACCGCTTCAATTTTATTAATCGGTTTATCGTCCATACTATACATTTTAGATAAACCAATGCAACATGAAACAAAAGCGAAATATTATCGATTCGATTATGTACGCTTTATATTACCTTATTTTAGTATAATCATTACTTTTTCCTTCATTATCATTCAACCTTGGGATGATAAGTTTATGTTAATCGGTCTCGTATTATCACTTATTTTATTATTCTTACGACAACTTTACATGTGGAAAGATAATAAAGTATTAATCGATACATATGAACAGCTGACTACACAACTAGAAGATGAAGTTGAAGAAGGTGCATTTGCATTATCCAAAAGTGAACAACGCTATAAATCTTTATTTGAAGATCATCCCGATGCTGTTTTCTCTTTAAATATGAATGGTATTTTCCAACATTCTAATAAGGCATGTGAAAGTTTATTTACCGCCTACTATTGTGAAGTAGAAAGTTATTCCCTTTTACACTTTATTGACTCAAAAGACCATAATCTACTAAAGAGAGCGTTACAAATAACGAAAGAAGGTAGACCACAAACTTTAGAAGTTCGCACGAAAGAAAAAGAAGGCTATTACTATTACCTTCACATTACACTCATCCCTACTTTCATAAATAAAGAAGTTGTCGGGATGTTCGGCATAGCACGTGATATTACAACTTTATATGAAAAACAAAAACAAGTAGAACATTTAGCCTTTCATGATGCACTCACAGGATTACCAAATCGTCGAAAATTTGAAAAAGATTTAAAAACTATTTTAAATACAGCTCAAACTAGCGCAAATGATGTTGCCGTCATGTTTCTTGATTTAGATCGCTTCAAAAAAATTAACGATAGGCTTGGTCATGACGTCGGAGATTTATTATTAATTGAAGTAGCAAAAAGATTACGCGGTTGCTTACGTTCAAAGGATGTTGTTGCTCGCCAAGGTGGAGACGAGTTTACAATTCTATTACCAGATATGTACTCAGAAAGAAGTGCGGCTTTTATAGCTGAACAGATTTTAACTATTTTAAACAAACCATTCTTCATTAAAGATGAAGAACTATCTATTACACCGAGCATCGGAATTGCCATGTATCCTGATTATGGAACTGATGTTACTGAATTAATGAAAAATGCCGATATGGCTATGTATTGCGCGAAAGCAAATGGAAAAAATAGATTTGTTTTCTTCTCAAAAGAAATGAGTATCGCACAAAATGAGATTGAATTTTTAGAAGGGGAACTTTCTAAAGCGTTACAACAAAATGAATTTTTCCTTGAATATCAGCCACAAGTAAGCACAGCAACAAAACAAATTATCGGTTTTGAAGCACTAATCCGTTGGAAGCATCCAAAACTCGGCATCGTATCTCCTGCCCAATTCATTCCTCTAGCGGAGGAAACCGGATTTATTATTGAACTTGGAAATTGGATTTTACGTACTGCTTGCTTAGAAGCAAAAAGATGGCATAATCAAGGTTTTTCTCACTTGAAAGTTGGTGTGAATTTATCTGTTGTTCAATTTAACCATGCAGATTTAATCCCAACTATTTCAAAGGTTTTAGAAGAAACAGAACTAAAACCGGAAGCACTAGATATTGAAATTACGGAAAGTATTGCAATTAATCAAAATCAATCTGTAGTTACAAAACTAGAACAGCTTCAAAATCTCGGTATTCAAATTTCAATCGATGACTTTGGAACTGGTTATAGTTCTTTAGCTTATTTAACAAAATACCCAATTAACACATTAAAAATTGCTCGAGAGTTTATTTGTGGCATTACAAATAGTCCTTTAGAAGAAGCGATTATCTCCTCCATCATTACACTATCTAAAGAACTAAATTTAGAAGTTATTGCGGAAGGTGTAGAGACCGAAGAACAATGGAAGTTTTTATATGAACAAAGCTGTGACAACATTCAAGGATTCTTTATTAGCAAACCTGTTTCTAGTAAAGACGTTTGGAGGTTACTCCACAAAAAAACAACCGTCTAAGTAAGACGGTTGTTTTTTAATATTCAAAAGGTACATCTGAAGCTAATTGTATCTCTTGATCATTATGAGAAATTACTTGGTTTTTCTCTAAAACTGTATCTGTTAATGAAATACCCCATGCCATCGCTAATGTTAACAGACTACCAATAAGTAGTTTTTTCATATTCCATCACCCGCATTTTTTCTTTAAATATATCATGAAAAATTACCCACATCGTATGCAATTATGCATATTTGTTTTTTACGTCTTTTTTATTTCTTCATTTTTTTTATAAGTGATTCTTTTAACGCATGGTTTCCTAATATATCAAAAAAGAAACACGCTTTTTCGTAAGCATCTTCAATTTCTGCTCTATCACACTCTAGCTTTTCTAGGCATTCAACTTTTCGATAGTATAACTGTCCAATCAATGTCATACTATTAATTTGACACGATAGTTCAATGGCTTTATTTGCGTGACAAAGTGCTTCTTCGTATTGATTGTCTAAGTATAATGCTTTTGCATGATTATGTCTCACCTTCACATCAAACTCTTTATTATCATGTAATACCTCTAATTGTTTTAATATATTTTCATATAACTCAATGCTCTTCTTAAAATGGCCATTTTCAGCGTAAATGTTTGCAATTGCGTTTTCAATATAAAGGTTTTGATATACATCTATTCCCGCCAATTGTTGATTGAGCAATTTCTTTAATTCTAAAATACAATATTCGTAATCGATTTTTTTCAATATGTAAGCAGATACATAATATTGCCATTGAAGAAATTGCTGAAGCTCAGGATGATATTCTTCCTTTTTCAACTCATTCCATACTTTATTATAAATTTCTTTATATTTCTTTTGCTTACAAAGCATAATAATTCGATCTTTTAACTGCTTATTCCTCTCAATATCCGAATAAATGAGTACCTCATAAAAATGAATAATGGGAACTTGTAACTTTGCTGCAATGCCTTGCAATATATCCATACTTGGGTATACCGCGCCCGATTCAATTCGACTCACTTCCGATTGATGACATATGTTCTCGGATAACTGCTTTTGTGTTAATCCTCTCATCACCCTAATTTTCTTAATTTCACTTCCTAGTTTTTCTGCGTGCACACTTACTCACCATCCCATTATAACAATCTAATTTTTTAAGTTGTCATACCACTACAATAATGTGAATTCGACAATTTTTGATATGAAATAATGCATAATATATATAAAATTCGGCAAATTTTTCATACAATCCATCTCATATAATATAATAGACTAGTAATTTTATAGATAAACTATAGAAAATTTGCCCATGCTTTCGTTACATTCGATCTTCTTTATCCTTTATCAGCAGAAGCTATTCACACCCAAGAACTAGATAGAAATGAAGTAAAAATTGAAATCGCTCAGCCTAGTTTAACGATTTAAAAATTAACACAACCTCAAAATGATACAAAAATATATGGCGAAAAAGTATTTAAAGGGTGAGATAAACGAGGCTAAAGCTCAACAAGAGTGAGTGACAACTGAAATGAATGTAGATTCCCAACCTACCAATAAAGAAACAAAAGAAAATCAAACCGAAGTTCACCTTGCACAAACTTACAAAAATTACAAAGTATATTGCCAAGATCTTATTGTAAAAGTAGATAAAAATGGAGTAATTACAACTGTTAGTGGTAAAGTTGTCCAAAATTTAGACCAACAACCTAATCTTACTATAACAAATTTTTTGTCGAAAAATGAAGTAAAATCTAAATTACGCGATATACTTCAAATTCTGAGCGATGCGACTGCGACGAAACTCTCTATTGAAATACTTGTTTATGAAAAAAAAGAAGTTTACCACTCATAGGTAAACTTCTTTTCATATCCATCCCTTTTCTTCCGCAATTGTAATTGCCTCAATTCTATTTTTCGCATCAAGCTTCGTTAATACTTCAGAAATGTAATTACGTACTGTTCCAGGTGAAAGATAAAGTGCCTTCGCAATTTCATTTGCCGTCTTTCCTTCTTTCGCAAGTAACAATACTTCTTTTTCACGATCCGATAACGGATTTTGCTCCTGCCATAAGCCGAACATTAAATCTTGAGAGATCTCTCGCTTTCCTTTCATTACATTACGAATCGATGCAGCTAAATCTTCACTCGGGCTATCTTTCAATAAATATCCGTGCACGCCAGCTTTCATAGCTCGTTCAAAATATCCAGGGCGTGCAAATGTTGTTAAAATCATTACCTTACATGCTGATTTTTCTTTCTTTAACGTTTCCGCAACATCTAATCCGCTTTGAATTGGCATTTCAATATCCATAATACTTACATCAGGTTGTAGCGATTCAATTAGTTTTAGCGCTTCTTCCCCGTTCGCCGCTTGCCCAATTACTTCAATATCATCTTCTAGATCAAGTAAGGCCCCCAATGCACCACGAAGCATCCGCTGATCTTCTGCAATAATAATTCGAATCATGCCCTCACCTCATCTTTTCCTGTTCGAATAACAACTGGAACTTTTACTGTTAATAGTGTCCCTGGATTGATCGTACCTAGTTCAACAAACCCATCAATAAGAGCGATGCGCTCCTTCATACCACGAATGCCATTTCCATCATGGCTTTGATCCGCTAATCCGATTCCGTTATCTTCTACTGTCAAAATCAATTCACCTTGTGATTCTCGTACAGAAACTGTGCAATATGTTGCCTTACTATGCTTTACAACATTCGTAACAGCCTCACGTAAACACATCCCCACAATATTTTGCTCAATTGGTGATAACGAACTCGCACTTGCTTCCTGCTTCACTTCTAATTGGACATTAGCCGCTTGTAAGATCGCCTTTATTTGCTCAAGCTCTTCTTCCACTGTAATCATACGCATATCAGAAATTAATTCCCTTAGCTGCTTTAAAGCGGTACGCGATGTTTGCGTAATTTCCTTTGCTTCCACACTTGCACGCTCCGGATTTTTTACAATTAACTTCTCCACAAGCTGACTTTTTAAAGTAATGAGTGATAACGTATGCCCTAACGTGTCATGAAGATCTCTTGCAATCCGCTGCCGTTCTTCACGTTTTACTAAGTCCTTAATTTGCTCATTCGCTTCGTTTAATTGATTTCTTAACATCTTTTTTTGATTAAAGTTGCGCATACCGAAAGGCGTAAGGAGCATTAAAATAAACATCGGAACGATATTTACTAAACTTGTAGTTGTTAATTGATTCATATTTACAAATAAAAATGCCCCAAGCATTATAACTAACAAACATAATAGCACTCGAAACACTTTCTTATTTGGCGTAAATCCCATCGCACTTGCCGTGAAAAAGCCAAAGAATATCATGAAAGGATTATAAAATAAAGCAAATAAAAAGATAAGTACCATTTGAATACATGCCCAAACAACAAATGTCCTCTGCACAAAATAAAGCTGACGGTATGTGATAATAAAAACTATCAACATACCGCTTCCAATTACAAGCTTCCACCCTGACGCCTGCACTAAATGGTAAATTGGAAACAACAGATACACAAGCCACATATACGGGAAGAAACCCATATGTTTCGGAAAAATTTCAATCCTCTTCTTCTCTATCATTTATACCGCTTCCTGTCTTTTTCTTATATATATTGATACTACAACAAATATAAGGAAATAACCTCCTAATACCGCGATATTTTCCCATCCAACTGATTTCCCAGCTACAATATCCCATGCACCGCTTCCGAAATGATATGTTGGTGTCCATTCACCAATAGATCTTAATATTTTCGGGAATACTTCGATCGGCATCCATAGACCACCAAGAATTGCTAAACACATATTTAAAATGTTTGCTAAACCCGCTGCTGCATCCGCCTTCTTAATAGAACCTATTACTGTTCCTAATGCTAAAAATGGTGTTACACCTAACAACAACCATAATCCAGCACCAATCCATTGCCCTACAGTTAACTCAACATGATTAATTAATATTCCTGCGATAAAGATGACTAAGATTGAAAAGGCATTCACTACAGTTTGAGCGATGATTTTGGCTGTTATATATGCCCCCTCTGGAAGTGGTGTAATTTTTAATAAATGCGTCCACCCTTGCCCCTTTTCCTGAGAGATTCTTACACCGAAACTAAAAAGTGCCGTCCCTACAATACTGAACGTCGCCATTGAAATTAAATAATGTGCTTTCCATGCATCTCCATTTTGTGGAACCTGAACAACATTGGTAAAGATGTAATAAAACATAACCGGCATTAATAATGAGAAAAAGATAAATAATTTATTACGAAATGTACGTAAAATCTCTATTTTGCACTGCATCCATAACGCTCTCATGCGATTCCCTCCTCCTGTTTTGCGACAAACTGTTCAAATGCTTCATCAAGACTTCCACGTTCAACGGAAACGTCTGTTACAGGTAAGTTCTTTTGATAAATCGCTTTTAAAGTTTCATCTGTATCTTCAGTTGTTAAAGTGAAGTGCCCTTCATTTGACTGTACTTCTGTTACGTTTGGTAATTCCTTTAGTAATTTTGCAGGAATATTTTCCTTCGAATAAAACTTGATTGTTTTTCGCGAAATCGTCGCTTTCATCTCATCTGGTGTACCATCTGCGATAATCTTTCCATTCGCAAACAATAAAATACGATTCGCCAATGCATCCGCTTCTTCTAAATAGTGCGTCGTTAAAATAATTGTTTTCCCTTCACTTGCTAACTTTCGAATTGTTTCCCAAAACGTTCTTCGGGACGTAATATCCATCCCAACTGTCGGCTCATCTAAAAATAACAAATCAGGATTTCCTGCAAGTGCGAGTGCAAAGTTTAACCTTCTTTTTTGCCCACCTGATAATTTCTCACATCTTTGCTTCCGCTCCGATTCTAAATTCGATAACTGTAGTAACGTTTCTTTCGCTACCGGATTCGTATAATAACTACGGAATAACTCAATCGCCTCTTCCACTGTAATGCTATCAATGACACTTACTTCTTGTAGCATCGCACCGAGGCTATTACGAACGTCTCTATGCTTGGGACTCTTTCCAAATATAGAAACAGTTCCTTCCGTCGGATCCTTTAATCCAAGCATCATTGACATCGTTGTCGTTTTCCCTGCACCATTCGGTCCAAGTAGTGCCACGATTTCTCCTTTATTCACATGAAATGAAACGTTATTTACTGCTTTTTTATGTTTAAATGTTTTAGTAACACCATTTACTTCTATAATCTTTTCCATCTCTCCACCCCCGCTGTTTCTTATATTTACATTGTACGTGTTGGAAAACATAGGAAACAGTATGATGCGTCATGACATCGATATGACAATTGTCATGTATTCCTTATGAGAGGAATCAGCCCACATACCGCAAGCGAGTAGCAGGACGAAAATAAACATGATACAATCGGGTAAGATATATATTCGAGGAAGGACAGTGGTTTTCATGATTATTCGTAATGAACAAGATTTAGAAGGCTTACGAAAAATCGGCCGCATCGTTGCGCTTGCACGTGAAGAAATGAAAAAAGAAGCGAAGCCAGGTATGACAACGAAAGAGCTTGATTTGATCGGTAAAAAAGTATTAGATGAGCATGGTGCTATTTCTGCACCTGAAAAAGAATATGATTTCCCAGGTGTAACTTGCATCAGTGTAAACGAAGAAGTTGCTCACGGTATTCCAGGAGATCGCGTATTAAAAGAAGGCGACTTAGTAAATGTCGACGTATCTGCTGCACTTGATGGCTATTATGCAGATACAGGTATTTCATTTGTACTTGGAGAAGATGAAGCGAAAGAAAAGCTTTGCCAAGCAGCTGTTGATGCATTTTGGGCAGCAATGAAAAAGGTAAAAGCTGGTTCAAAACAAAACCAAATTGGTCGTGCTGTTTCAAACTTTGCACATAAAAATGGATACAATGTGATTCAAAACTTAACTGGTCACGGTATTGGTCTTAGCTTACATGAAGCACCAAACCACATTTTAAGCTACTTTGATCCAATGGATAATGCGCTTCTAAAAGACGGTCTTGTTATCGCTGTAGAACCATTCATTTCTATGAAAGCTGATCACATTATCGAGCGCGGTGACGATGGTTGGACATTCGTTACACCTGATAAAAGCCTTGTTGCCCAATGTGAACATACCGTTGTCGTAACACGCGGCGAACCGATAATTTTAACAGAAATATAAAAAGAACCGCTTCTTAGTAGGAAGCGGTTCTTTTTTATGTACTTTTTTGAAAAGAAGCAATACGGTTGAACTCTTTTTCATTTACGTATATAATTTTTAACGAAGGTTATTGATGGTTATCTCTCATAAAAGATGATCAAGGGAGTACCTTCTTTTTTTATTTAATAGCACCGATTAAAGTAATGCGTTCTATTTATTATAAAACGCTGTCTTCGCTTTAATCTACGAATTGTATACTCTTTTAGACAGTACATATTTTCTTCATCCTGACCAAATTCAAGCTACATTTTATTACTACCTCAATACGAAAGAACTTTTTACAATAGGATACATTATTTTGGTTAGCATGTATCGTAAAACTTACCTTTATAACGATTCTTTGCACATTGCAAGAATACAAATCATTATAAAATAGTTTAAGTATTTCACTGCATATTTTTTGTATGTACCTATTTTATAAAGAACCACGTAACAAGTCACATCCTATAAAGGTCTGATATCATTCCTTATCAGTATTTCATTCGACATTTTTTGTCGAAATTTGTATATTCACTCCCTATATTATTAGAATATACATTTTGTTTTACGTTACAAAGCATCAGATATGAATACTTTCCCTAAAGAGGATACGCAGTAAAGGAGGCATCAAGTCAGTCCCATTGATCCATGACAAACAATCCATTCACAAAGTATTTTTATGCAATAAAAGGATTCATAAAGGAGGCACAATGAAAAAACTTTTCAATATATGTTTAATTGTATTCGTACTATTTTCACAGCTTGCTAGTTTTCCATACAATCAAGTAAAAGCGGAAACATTAACAGGCAATTCATTATTTGACACTGTTGAAATGAAAGATACAACGGATCATATTATTGACGAAGCATTAAATCCTAAAAACTTAATACAAGTAGGATCAACCATTCACCTAGAATATGCTTGGTCAATAAAAGATCAACAAACAGACTCAACAGTGCTCCAAATACCTAACGCATTAAAAGTTAAAAGTGACCAACAGGGAAACCTGATGGCAGATCAACAAATTATTGGTCAATATTTTGTTACAGCAAATGATAACAAAATGAAACTAGTATTTAACGATCGAGTAAAAGATTCCAAAAGTGCTAACGGAAAAATCAATTTTGATACAGTATTCAATCCTGATTTAAAACCTGATGCAAAATCTATTCAACTCTCGTTCCCTCTAGGTACAACAGCTAAGTCTATTTCAGTTCCCGTTCAAGTAGATAGCCCTGCTTCACCTACTACGAACAAGGACACTGCAGAGCAACCTACGGAGGAGCAAAAGAATGGTGATGCTCAGCAACCTGCGGAAGAGCAAAAGAACGGCGATGCTCAGCAACCTGCAGAAGAGCAAAAGAATGGTAATGCCCAGCAACCTGCGGAAGAGCAAAAAAATGGTGATACTCAACAACCTACGGACAATCCTAGTGATAACACAACAGAGCAACCTGTTGATAATCCAGATCCATCACCTAAGCAAATTACAGAAAATATTTTAACAGGTGTCACACTAACGGATAAAGACGGTAAGCCATTCAACGATACGGATAATCGTCCAAGTCCAGATTCTATTACTAAAATTGATTTTACATGGGAAGTTCTAAAGTCACTGAACGTCAAAAAAGGTGATTACTACACTTTCCAACTCCCAGAATACTTTATTGTCCACAATACCATTACAGAAGATTTAATAGATGGTAAAGGAAATACGATTGGATCATTCGTTGTTACGCCTGATGGCAAAGTAACGATGACTTTTAACGAATATGTTGAAGATAATCCTAATCTATCCGGCCATTTAAACATTCGTACGGAGTTTAATGAAGTAAAAATTACAGGGACTACAGATAAACAAATCCCATTCCCTATTAAAGAAAAAGACGTTATTATTGAGCTTGATTTCAAACCTAAAGTAACAGAATCTATAGGTAAAAAAGGTGTACCTGATAGACCAACTAATACGAATCAAATTAATTGGACAGTAGAAATGAACAAGACAAAAGATAGACTGACAAATGCTGTCTTCCAAGATAACATTCCAAACGGAGCAAGTCTCAACGAAGATTCTATTAAGGTTTATTATTTAGAAGTAGATATTAACGGAAAAACAACTCGTGGTGCAGAAGTTCCTAAAGAAGAATATGAACTTACTTCATCATCTAATAAATTAAATGTCGCTTTTAAAAATGAAACGAGTAAAGCTTATCAAATTGAATATGCAACAAAGATTACGGATGAAAGTGTTACTAGTTTCAAAAATGAAGCAAAAGTATCAAGTAAGAACCAAAAAGATGTATCTGCAAATGCAACTGTAACTGTAAAAAGAGGTACGCATCTAGAAAAAACTAGCAAGTACAACCCAAAAACACAAACAATCGAATGGATGATCACTTATAACGGTGACCAAAAAAAGATCAAAAAAGAGGCTGCTCTTTTAAAAGATATTCTAGATAAAGATCATAAAGTTGATCTAAGTTCTATTGTTGTAAAAAATGCTTCTTATAATGATAGTGGGCAAATTGTCACTGGTGACGATGCTACAAACTTCACAATAAAAGAAACGACTGAGGGATTCGATTTACAGTTCACTACTGATATTGATAGTGCCTATGTGATTACTTACACATCAAAGGCCGCGGGTGATGTCATCGCAGATGGAGAAATCGAAAATAAAATTATCGCAGATGGCGGTTCAAGTAAAACAGACAAGGTTACATTACAACAACAAAACATTATAAAGAAACATAATAAAAATGCAGGCGATACAGATTACAATGCGAAAACAACCAAATGGACAATTATTGTAAATGATAACAACTACGTGTTAAACGATGCTGTTATCAAGGATACGTTTGACTTTGGTGGTCTAACGTTACAGGAAAATAGTTTCAAGATTACTGACGGATCAAATGCACTTAAATTAGGGCATGACTACACACTTCATGCAACCGATAAAGGATTCGAAGTGAAACTAACTGGTGATTATAAGTCTAATATGAATAAAACTTTAACTATCACATACACAACAGACTTTAATTACGAGAACCTATCCAAAGAGAAAGATAATAAATCATTCAAAAATACAGCAAATTTATCATGGATAGACATAAATGGGGACGATAAAAATAGTTCCTCCAATGATACATTTGATCCTGATTACTTCACAAAAGGAAATGGATTTAAATACGGTTCTTACAACGCCCAAACGAAAGAAATTAAATGGGACATAGGTTTTAACTATAATAATATGACGATTAAGGACCCTTCTATCGTTGACGTATTAAGAGATAACCAAAAATTAATACCGGAATCTATTGAAGTTCGACATATGAAATTAACTGGTGGTGCACATGGATTTGAAGTAGGTGATCCTGTTCCATCTAGCGAATATACGATAGAAAATCCAACAAAAGATAATAACAATACATTAACAGTTCATTTTAAAAATGAAATTAATTCTGCATATTATATTAGCTTTAAAACTTCACTTGCAGGTGAACAAATTAATAAGCGCTACGATAATTATGCCGATTTAAAAGACGGATCGAAAACTGTTACTACTATCCATGGTGCATTTGAGATCACAAACGGTGGTAGCGGTGTTACGAAAACAGCGAAACAAAATGACAAGTATATTGATTGGAGTATTTCTATTAATGCAAGTCAATCAACTATCGAAAATGCTGTCGTAACAGACGAACCGACAGACAATCAAATGCTTGATGAAAAGTCCTTCCACCTATATCCGACAACAGTAGCCGTGGATGGAACTTTAACGAAAGATACAGCAAATGAATTAAAAGAAGGAACAGACTATAAACTCAAAGTAATAACAGACAACGATACAGGGAAACAACAGTTTAAAGTTGAATTCCTTCATACCATTGACCGAGCTTATATTTTAGAATACCGCTCACTCATTAATGCAGACCATAAGGAAAAGGTAAGTAATAAAGCGACAATCACTGGTCACCGTTTAACATTAACGGAAACGGAAGATGTTAAGTTTGTTGAAGTTAAAGTATCTTCTGGATCTGGAGGTGGTTCTGCTACTAAAGGACGCGGAAACCTTCAAATTATAAAGGCTGATGATAAAGATCAAACAGTACGATTAGCCGGAGCAGAATTTACTTTATATGATCAAACGGGTACAACCGCTATTCGAACAATTACAACAGGTGATGACGGTATCGCTAAGTTTAACAACTTACGACGCGATAAATATTTAATTAAAGAAACGAAAGCACCTAAAGGTTATGTAATTAGTAAAGAATTAAGAGAAGGTATACTTGTTGAGCTAGGTTCAAAAGAAGTTACAACTTACCCCCTTACAAATAAGAAATTTGTCGGGAAAGTAGTACTTACAAAAACTGATGCTCACAGTGGAGAAAAACTCGAACATGCTGTTTTCTCTTTACTGGATAAAAACAAACAAGTCATTTCTGAACATAAAGAATTGACAACAAATGATAAAGGACAAATTACTGTAGATAATTTAAAACCAGGAACTTACTACTTACAAGAAACAACTGCTCCTGAGCACTATAAATTAGACAGTACACCTATTCAATTCACAATCAAAGAAGATCAAACGACTGTAGTATACCGAACTGCAAAAAACAGTTTGATTCCAGGATCGGCCATTTTAACAAAGGTCGATAAAAATGGAAAAAACTTAGCAGGCGCGGAATTCAGTGTAAGAGATCGAAATAATAAAATAATCCCTGGCTATGGAAAATTAACGACAAATGATCAAGGACAAATCGAAGCAAAAGATTTACGCCCTGGGGACTATCAATTTGTCGAAGAAAAAGCACCTAAAGATTACGACATAGATAAAAAACCAATTGAGTTTACAATTGTAAAAAGTCAAAAGAACGCAGTTACTGTTACAGCGACAAATCACCTCATTAAAGGTGGCGTCACTTTAACAAAAACTGATGATATCGATGGTACAGCTCTTGCAGGTGCTGTATTTAAAATTGTCGATGCTCATGATGAAAAGAAAGTCATTCGCGAAAATGTAAAAACTGGTGCAGACGGTAAAGTAACTGTTAAAGACTTAGAGCCTGGTACGTATAAATTTGTTGAAACAGAAGCTCCTAAGGATTATACGTTAAATACAAACCCTATCGAGTTTACAATTGACAAAAGCCAACAGTCTTTTGCTACCGTTACGGCAACAAACAGTTTAAAAACAGGAGAAGTTGAATTATTAAAAGTTGATGAATTCGGTGATAAAAAGCCTCTAAAAGGTGCCGTATTTAAAATTGTTGATGTAAATAATAATGATGTTCGTACTGACCTAACTACAGATGCTGATGGAAAAACAAAAGCTGATAAGCTACGTCCTGGCACGTATAAATTTATTGAAACAGCTGCCCCTGAACATTACGTTTTACGAGCAGAACCTATTGAATTTACAATCGATAGAAGTCAAAAAGAAACTCTACTTGTGAAAGCTGAAAATGCCTTAAAACCAGGAGATGTGGAATTAACAAAAGTTGATGATATCGATGGTACAGCCCTTGAAGGTGCTGTATTTAAAATTGTTGATGCTCATGATGAAAAGAAAGTCATTCGCGAAAATGTAAAAACTGGTGCGGATGGTAAAGCTATCGCTACTGGCTTACGCCCTGGCAATTATAAATTTATCGAAGTAACAGCACCGAAGTATTACGATAAAAATACAAATCCGATTAAATTTACGATTACAGAAAGTCAAACGACGTCGGCTACTGTTACTGCTAAAAACAGCTTAACAAAAGGCGGTATTGAATTAACAAAAGTGAATGCTGCAGATGAAAAGGAAAAACTTGAAGGTGCAGTATTTAAAATCGTTAATAGAGATACGAATGAAGATGCTCGTACGAACCTTGTTACGAATAGTGAAGGAAAGTTAGTTGTAGATGACTTACGTCCTGGTAACTATACACTTATCGAAACAAAGGCTCCAACTTATTATGATGTAAATGTAGAACCAATTGAATTTACAATTGAAAAAGGACAACAAAAACTTCTTCCACTTACATTTAAAAATAGTTTAACGAAAGGAAAAGTTAAACTTATTAAAGAAGATGATGTGGATAGTAGTATCGCTCTTGCCGGCGCAGTGTTTACATTACAAGACGCAACTGGCAAAGAAATTGCGAAAGATTTAAAAACAAATGATTATGGAGTACTAGTTATTCCTGATTTAGCACCAGGAGATTATCAATTTATTGAAACATCAGCTCCTGAACATTATAAATTAGATCAAACACCTATTAAGTTCACAATTAAAAAAGGTAGCAAGGATGATCTTCCAGTCCCTGTCACTGTAACAAATAGTTTACTTACAGGTGGCGTTACTTTAACAAAAGTTGATGACATTGATAGCGTTACTCTTGAAGGCGCAGAATTTATCATTGTTGATGCTCATGATACGAAAAAAGTCGTTCGTAAAGGATTAACTACCGATGAACATGGTAAAGTTTCTGCTTCTGATTTACGCCCGGGTGACTATCAATTTATTGAAGTAAAAGCTCCAAAAGACTATGATTTAAGGAAAGAGCCTATTCCTTTCACTATCGGAAAAAGTCAAAAAGAAAATATTAACGTTACCGCTACTAACAGCTTAACGAAAGGTGGCGTCATTTTAACAAAAATTGATGACATCGATCGTACAATGCTGAAAGGTGCAACCTTTAAAATTGTTGATATGAATGGTAACGAAGTTCGCACAAACCTTGTTACAGATGACAATGGTGAAATTTCTGTTTCTAATTTACGTCCAGGAGAATATCAGTTTATTGAAACAGCTGCTCCTGAACATTATGTGTTAGATGAGACACCAATTCCATTTAAAATTGAACGAAACCAAACGAAAAAGATTCCTGTTACAGGGAAAAACACGTTGAAAAAAGGTAGCGTTGAATTAACAAAAATTGACGATATTGATACTGATACGAAGCTCGCTCATGCCGTATTTAATTTATTAGATGCAGACGGAGAAGTAGTTAAAGAAGGATTAAGAACAAATGATGAAGGAAAAATTGTTGTTGAAAACCTACGTCCTGGTACGTATAAATTTATTGAAACAGCTGCTCCTGAACATTACGATTTAAATAAAACACCGATTGAATTTACAATTAAGAAAAGCCAAACTGAAACGCTTCATGTTACGGCTAAAAACGCTCTAACAAAAGGTGGCGTGGAACTTTCTAAAGTAGATGACATCGATGGCACTAAACTTGAAGGCGCAGTATTTAACATTGTTGATATGAAGGGTACTGTAATTCATAAAGGTCTTGTTACAAATAGTAAAGGGAAAATTGAAATTAACGACCTACGTCCTGGTGATTATCAATTCATCGAAATAGAAGCTCCTAAGCATTACGTTTTAGATGAAACACCAATTAATTTCACTATTCAAAAAGGACAGAAGGAAACTATTTCTTTAACCGCTAAAAATAGTTTAAAACAAGGTAGTATCGAATTAATTAAAGTGGATGATTTAAATGATCAAACAAAACTTGCCGATGCTGTGTTTAATTTACTAGATCAAAGCGGGACTGTAATTAAAACCGATTTAAAAACAAACGGTGAAGGAAAAATCATTGTTGAAAATTTACGTCCTGGTACGTATCAATTTGTCGAAACAACGGCTCCGAAACATTATGATTTAGACAAAAAGCCAATGATAGTTACAATTGAAAAAAGCCAGAAAGATATTGCTACTGTTACTATGAAAAATAGTTTAACTAAAGGCGGCGTGGAACTTATTAAAGTGGACGACGTCGATGGTACTACTCTTGAAGGCGCAATATTTAACATTGTTGATATGAAGGGTACTGTAATTCGCGAGAATCTTACTACCAATTCACAAGGTAAAATTGGCGTTTCTAACTTACGTCCTGGTGATTATCAATTCGTCGAGACGAAAGCTCCGAAACACTACGATTTAAATAAAGAACCGATTCCTTTCACAATTGAAAAAGGACAAGCCGAACCGCTTTCTGTTACTGCTAAAAATAGTTTAACTAAAGGTGCGGTAGAGCTTTCTAAAGTGGATGACGTCGATGGTACTGCCCTTAAAGGCGCAGTATTTAACATCATTGATTTAAGTAATGGCAATGATGTTCACATTAATCTTACGACAGATGCAGATGGAAAAATCTCTGTTTCTGATTTACGTCCTGGAGACTATCAGTTTGTTGAAACGAAAGCTCCTGAACACTACAAATTAGACAGTACACCGCTTAAATTTACAATTAAGAAAAGCCAAGCAGAGAAGCTACAAGTCACTGCTACTAACAGCTTAATTGAAGGTGCTGTTGAATTAATTAAAGTGGATGATATAAATCCAGATACAAAACTTTCTGATGCAGTATTTAACATCATTGATGCGAAAGGTAAAGTTGTTCGCACGAATTTAACTACTGATAAAGACGGGAAAGTTTCTGCTTCTAATTTACGACCAGGAGATTATCAATTTGTTGAAACGAAAGCTCCTAAAGATTATGATTTAAATAAAAAACCGATTCCTTTCACTATCGAGAAAAGCCAACCAACTCACGTTTCTGTTACTGCTAAAAATGGCTTAACTAAAGGTGGCGTGGAATTAACGAAAGTTGACTCTCTAGATGCAAAAGAAATGCTAGAAGGTGCGGTATTTAAAATTACTGATATGAACGGTAACGATATTCGTACGAATTTAGTTACCGATAAAGACGGCAAAATTGTCGCTAAAGACTTACAACCTGGAGACTATCAATTTATTGAAACGAAAGCTCCGAAACATTATGACTTAAATGAAACACCTATTAAGTTCACAATTGAAAGAAGTCAAACAAAACATGTCTTCGTTACAGCTACGAACAGCTTAACAAAAGGTAGTGTGGAGTTAATTAAAGTGGATGATGTTGAAGAAAACACAACACTTGAGGGTGCGGTATTTAAAATTGTTAATAAGGATGGACACGACGTCCGTACTGATTTAACTACTGATAAAAACGGCCGTTTAGTTGTGGATGAATTACCACCAGGAGACTATGAGTTTATCGAAACAAAAGCTCCTACTCATTATGACTTAAACGAAACACCTATTAAATTCACTGTTAAAAAAGGGCAAGAAAAAATCGCTTCCGTTACAGCTACGAATAGCTTAGCGAAAGGTGCTGTGGAACTTTCTAAAGTAGATGATGTCGACGGTACTACCCTTAAAGGCGCAGTATTTAAAATCGTTGATATGAACGGGCACGACGTTCGTTCTGATCTAACTACTGATAAAGATGGTAAAATTTCTGTTTCTGATTTACGTCCGGGAGACTATCAGTTCGTTGAAACGAAAGCTCCTACTCATTACGACTTAAATCAAAATCCTATCAAGTTTACTGTTGAAAAGAGTCAAACAACTACAGCTTCTGTTACCGCTACGAATAGCTTAACGAAAGGCGCTGTTGAATTAATTAAGCTTGACGACGTTGACAACTCTACTCTTGAAGGTGCAGTATTTAAAATTGTTGATATGAACGGCAATGATGTTCGTTCTGATTTAACTACTAATAAAGATGGTAAAATTTCTGTTTCTGATTTACGTCCGGGAGACTATCAGTTCGTTGAAACAAAGGCTCCTACCGGATACGATTTAAGTGCTAAGCCAATTCCCTTCACAATTACGAAAGGACAATCTCAAGTTACTTCTGTTACAGCTTTAAATAGTTTAACGACAGGTTCAATGGAGTTAACTAAAGTTGATATGGATCACCATGGAACACTTGAAGGTGCCATTTTCAACATTTTAGATCAAGACGGAAAAGTAGTACGAGAAGGTTTACAAACAGATGGGCATGGTAAATTAATCGTAAATGATTTGAAACCTGGTAATTATCAATTAGTGGAAACAAAGGCTCCTGCTGGCTATCAATTGGATGCATCACCGATAAACTTTACAATTGAAAAAGCTCAAGCTACACCACTACAACTTACAGTTTCAAATAAAAAAATCGATTCTTCATCAGGTGGAGATGATAAACCAGTTACTCCTCCTAATAAAGAAGAGGAAACAGGTAAAGAAACTTCTGAAGAACTAGAAAAAGGAAATCCTGAAACACATGGTAAAGAAACTTCCGAAGAACTAGAAAAAGGAAATCCTGAAACACATGGTAAAGGAACTTCTGAAGAACTAGAAAAAGAAAACCCTGAAACACAAATAAACAAACAGCAAGATGACCGAAATAAGGGTAAAGAACTTCCAAATACAGGTCACAAAAATGATCCTACTCAAACAGTCGGCATCGTACTTCTACTAGCTGGATTGTTAAGTATTTTAGCTACAAAACGCAAAAAATATTATTAATAGTTTTCACACCCAATCAAGTAAACATTTGATTGGGTGTTTTTTTATGCAAAAAAGGACGATACATAGAGTATCGTCCTTTTAACGGGGTGAGGCTGTCCAAAAGTACGGAAAACCTTTGAACAGCCTCGTATTTTCATATGGATGCCTTACATATATCACTGATGATAAGTATGAAATGCGGAAACATATTTATCATCACATGATTCAAACACGAGAAAAGAACCCTATAGGATTCTTTTCTCTACATAATCTAAAGTTTGGGTACACTAGATTCATGCAATGTAGGAGCTTTCCAAGCAGAAAGCGAACCTTCATTTAAAATGATAGCATACATATCTCCATCAAAAATATGCAAATATGCATATAGCGTTTTTTATTTCTCAATGTCAGAATATTGAAAATAAACGAAGGTAACGGTAAAATGAAGTCGTTATCCGTCTTCTTTTGTCAGGCATAGAGAATAGAAGAATAGGAGAGGAAAAAATGAAAAAAACTTTGAAACAAAAAATAGTAAGCTCTTTGCTTGCTGTATCACTCGCTGTTAGCTTAGCTCCAATCGGACAAGCCAAAGCTGATTCCACGTCAGAAATCACACAGACTTCACCTATCACAAAACAAGTTGATGCAAGCCGCGCCATCGAACACATTCGTTTCTTATCCGAAACAATTGGTCCTCGCCCTGGTGGAACAAAATCAGAAGAATGGGCTTCTCGCTACGTTGGTATGCAACTGAAATCAATGGGCTATGAAGTAGAATATCAACCATTTCAAGTGCCTGATCAATACGTTGGATTTATTGACTCACCATTATCCACAAAGCGTAATTGGCAAGCTGGCGCTGCCCCTAACGCACTAATTTCTACAGAAGCTATTACAGCACCTCTTATCTTTGTTCAAGGTGGGACAAAATTAGAGGATATCCCAAATGAAGTAAACGGAAAAATTGTTCTATTTGAAAGAGGAACAACAGTTGCAGACTATAATAAACAAGTTGAAAATGCTGTTAGCAAAGGAGCAAAAGGTGTCCTGTTATACAGTTTAATTGGTGGACGCGGAAATTATGGACAAACCTTCAATCCCCGCCTAACGAAAAAGCAGTCTATCCCTGTCTTTGGTCTTGCTTATGCGCAAGGAAATGCATTTAAAGAGGAAATCGCTAAAAAAGGGACAACAATTCTTTCTCTAAAGGCGAGACATGAATCTAACTTAACATCACTAAATGTCATCGCTAAAAAGAAACCAAAAAATAGTACAGGTAATGAAAAAGCTGTCGTTGTAAGTTCGCACTATGATAGCGTAGTTGGAGCACCTGGAGCAAACGACAATGCTTCTGGTACAGGATTAGTATTAGAGTTAGCTCGTGCTTTTCAAAATGTAGAAACTGATAAAGAAATTCGTTTTATTGCTTTTGGTTCTGAAGAAACTGGCTTACTTGGCTCTGATTATTACGTTAATAATCTGCCCCAAAAAGAACGCGATCGAATTTTAGGTGTCTTTAACGCAGACATGGTTGCAACAAATTACGATAAAGCAAAGAATTTATATGCTATGACGCCTAACGGTTCTCCAAACCTTGTAACAGACGCGGCCTTACAAGCAGGTAAACAATTAAATAATGACCTCGTACTGCAAGGGAAATTCGGCTCTAGTGATCACGTTCCATTTGCTGAAGTTGGTATTCCTGCCGCCCTATTTATTTGGATGGGTGTCGATAGTTGGAATCCATTAATCTATCATATTGAGAAGGTATACCATACACCTCAAGATAATGTGTTAGAAAACATTTCGCCTGAACGTATGAAAATGGCATTAGAGGTTATCGGGACAGGAGTTTATAATACACTTCAAAAACCTGTTACTCAAACTGAACAGAAAGCTGCTTAACCATTTAAAAGACCACTGATTTTTATTAGTGGTCTTTTATTGAGAAAATACATATATGCATAAAAGCATATTTCCTCCTGCTCATTATCATATACAATATTAACTGTAACAAAAATGATTACAACTAATAAGGAGGCTTTTTCTACTATGAAAAAAATGATTTTAGCCGGTGCGTTAACTTTAGCAGGAATTACTGGTGCTACCGCGTTTATTCCCGAAACAAAGGTCGCTGCTGCCGTTCAAGAACACAGCTTTACAAAATTTTATTCCTTGCAAACTGGAAGTAGTTCTGAACAAGAACCTGTTTTCCTTCAAAAGGGACAAGAGTTAACAATTCAACCTAATAGCAAAACTCCTAGTTACAGTGTTTATGACTCAAATCATAACCTTATCGGGCGGTATTCTGATGGGTACGGCAGAATTTTCACTGCAAAAACAGATGGAAATATGTACGTTCAATTTCATGCACCTTTCGTTTACTATAGTCCTGTTAGCTTTTCTGTTACTTATACTATCCAATAAAATAAAGGGCCTTTCTCAAGGCTCTTTATTTTGCTTCCCAATTCACTTTCACAAATCCATCTTTCACCATTACACCACTTATATTAAACACATATTTTTCATTCGCTTTTAATGTAACTGTAAACGTACCTTTTTTCGATTCACAAATTTCCTTTAACTCTTTTATCTCTTCCCCTTGTCTTTCATACAAGCTAAAGCATAAATTACCGCGTTTTGCATCTGTCCCATAAGAAAATGTTACTTCTGTATCCTTCTCGTACTGAATTTCAATATCTTTCCCAGCAATATCCCATGATGAGAATTTTGCTTCATAACTTGTCTCTCCTTGCTTCTCACTTTCTAAATATATATCACCGGCTTTCCACATATCATCTAACGTTTGAACGAAAGCAAAGCCGCTCAGCAATACAAACATTGCACTTGCAAATATGACAACTAATGTTATCTTTTGTTTTTTCATAGCCTTCACTGTATGTTCTCCTTCTATTTTCTTTTTACTTCTTCGTATCATATATAACAAAACCCCAATAAAAAATGGCAATACAATCGCTATAACACTCCACCACCTACTTATTCCACGCGTTTTTGCATCTGTATATACCCATGATGCTACACATACTAAAAGTGCTATAAAAGTCAAAAGTATTGCAATCCCAGCTATCTCAAATACTACAAATGGATTAGCGAACTCTATCATGTAATTTATACTCCTTCTTTAAAAATGACTGTATGACAACATATATCGGAATGTATAAGTGCATCACTATAACAATTGCTATTATGATAGGTATTTTATTATCTAAATGAACAACAAACTGTTCTACAACAACTGTTAATAATACAATCCAAATAACATGTATAAAAACAAACCATCTTTTCTCAAATTTCCGAGCCTTTCGCACACTATTTTTCGTATTGTTTAGCAGCTCTGAGCTAGGAATCATCTCTCCCGCTAAGCTACTTTTTATCTTCTGATCAAACTTATCTTCCGTCATAAATGAACCCCTCCAAATGTTCCCGCATTTGCTTCTTCGCATAATTAAGGCGGTATTTCACCGTACCAATCGGTATATTTAATATTTCACTCATTTCTTTATAAGAGTATTGTTCATAATAGTAGAGTACGAGTACGGTTTTATATTTTTCATTCAATAACTGTATAACTTCCCGTATCATTTCCGCTTCCACTTTTTGAATCAATTCTTCTGATATATTCACTTCATCTGCGAAATCGATTTCTCCACCATCCTCTTTATGAAACAAATCCAATACGCGATCTTTCCACCTTTTCTTCTTACGATAAAAGTCATAAAACGTACGAACGCAAATTGTAGTAATCCATTTTTTATAATTTTCCACGCAAGAAAGCTGGTGCCTAGAGGAAAAAACTTTTATCCAAGTCTCTTGAAAAATATCTTCTGCATCTTCTTTCGTTTTCGCTAATTTATAGCATAAGGAATATATTTGCTGCTTATATATATATCAATTAATTCTTCTACCTTTTCTTCCATCTTAAACCTCCTGTCATTTATATAAGACGACGCAAATTCTCCTTTTGTTTGATAAAATTTTATTTTTTTATTATCTCCATACAAAAAGGCAATCACAACATCGTGTGATTGCCTTTTACTGAAAGCGAAAAATCGGCTTCCGCTTTTCTCTATTGCCTAGTTCCAGCGGCTAGAATACTCGGTGGCTTCGCGCCTTCCTCCGAGGTAAAGTACACCTCTTTGTCAGGAGCTCCATCCCCCTCCTATTCTGAACGAGCCGCTTCCGCTTTTCTTTATTACATTTTTTCTGGTGCAGATACTCCTACGATTGCTAATGCGTTTTGAAGTGTAGTACGTACTGCTTTCATTAACTCGTAGCGAGCTTTACTTAATTCTAAGTTGTCTTGGTTTAATACTTTTTCTGCATTGTAGAAGCTGTGTAATGCCGCTGCTAATTCAAATGCATAGCTTGTAATGCGGTGTGGCAGACGTTTTTGCGCTGCATCCGCAACTACTGCCGGGAATTCACCAAGTTTTTTCAGTAACTCTACTTCTTTCTCAGAAGTAACAAGTTTGTAGTTCACGTCTCCGCCTGTAGCTAATCCTAACTCTTCACCTTGACGAAGGATACTGCATACGCGAGCATGAGCATATTGTGCATAGTATACTGGGTTTTCATTAGATTTTGATACAGCTAAGTCCATATCGAAGTCTAAATGAGAATCACCGCTACGCATTGCGAAGAAGTAACGCATTGCGTCCACGCCTACTTCTTCCATAAGCTCACGAAGTGTAACTGCTTTACCTGTACGCTTACTCATCTTCATTTTTTCACCATTTTGGTACAGTTGTACCATTTGGATGATTTCTACTTCAAGTGTTTCTTTATCGTAACCAAGTGCTTGAATAGCAGCTTTCATACGAGGAATGTAACCGTGGTGGTCAGCACCCCAAATATTGATTAACTTATCGAAACCACGCTCTAATTTATCACGGTGGTAAGCGATATCTGGCGTTAAGTATGTGTAAGAACCGTCGTTTTTAATTAATACACGGTTTTTGTCGTCACCGTAAGTCATAGAACGGAACCAAGTTGCGCCGCCTTCTTCAAAGATCTCATCACGCTCTTTTAATACTGCAAGTGCAGCATCGATTTTTCCGTTTTTGTATAATGATGTTTCTGAGAACCATACATCGAATTTAACACGGAAGCTTTCTAAGTCTTTTTGAAGTTTTGCTAGCTCATATTTTAAACCGTATGAACGATAGAACTCATAGCTTTCTTCTGCATCAGCTTTTGCATAACGATCACCAAATTCTTCAGCTAAAAGCTTACCGATTCCAATGATGTCCGCACCATGGTATCCGTCTTCTGGCATTTCTTTCTCTAGACCTAAAGCTTGCATGTAACGAGCTTCAACAGAAAGAGCTAAGTTATGGATTTGGTTACCAGCGTCATTAATGTAGTACTCACGAGATACATCGTATCCTGCTTTTGCTAATACGTTACATAACGTGTCACCCACTGCCGCACCACGTGCATGTCCTAAGTGAAGGTCACCTGTTGGGTTCGCAGATACGAACTCAATTTGTACTTTTTCACCTTTACCAGTATTCGTTTCACCGTAAGCTTCGCCAGCGTTAACGATTGTTGGGATTAAGTCTGTTAAGTAGCTATTATCCATATAGAAGTTAATGAAACCAGGACCTGCGATTTCAATTTTTTCAATAGAAGCTTTTGCTTTATCGAAGTTTGCAACTAATTCTTCTGCAATCATACGAGGTGCTTTTTTTGCAACGCGTGCAAGTTGCATTGCCATATTTGTAGAGAAGTCACCGTTTGTTTTATCTTTTGGAGATTCTAATACAACGTTTGGAATCTGTTCTTCTGTCGCTAATTCTGCCTTTAATACAGCAGCTTGAATTTCTTCTTTAATTAATCCTTTTACTTGTTCTAAAGAATTCATTATTTTGCCTCCTTCAAATTAAGTGTAATTGTATATCTGCCAGCTTCTTGTTCACTTAGAAGCAATGCGTACGTTAAGAAGAGTTGTCCTTTTTTCTTTTCATCCGACCATTTAAAAAGAACGTTATCAGTTTTCGTTTGCAATGCAAACGTACCAAGTTCACTCGTATACGTACCAGTTGTCCATTCACCTTTCACATGCGTTTGACGCATTGAAACAGCACCTGAACGCATAATGAGAACTTGTTCACCTTGAATTTTAATAATTGTTTTCACTTCGCCCTGTTCATTCGGCTCTTGGAATGTTACGTATGTACCTTGACCTTTTACATAGTATTGACCATTTGCTTCAAAAGCAACGGTTTCCTTCCTCGCCCCTTCACGGATTTCTGTTACGAAATGAACGTGTACCGGCAAGCCTGCAAGTTGTTTCTCCACGTCTTGCACACCTTTCAAATGTTATAGATATTAAATACTACTTATAATAAATCACTTTTCCTATCATATCAAAAAAAACCTCTGTCTGTCTGCTGAAAAATCAGGAAAACTCCATTTCAAAAAATAATTCACTTTCACTTTATTTCATATGATAAAATATTTTTTAAATCTAAATATTCTTTCATTTAAAGAGGTGAATTATGTGCTACCAACAAAATTGAAAAAAGGTGATGAAATTAGAGTTATTTCACCATCTTGTAGTTTAAGTATTGTCTCAAATATGAACCAAGAGCTTGCTATAAAAAGATTAACTGACATGGGCTTTCAAGTTACATTCTCAACATATGCTGATGAGATCGATCGATTTGCTTCCTCTTCCATTTCTTCACGCATTCAAGACCTCCACGAAGCATTTAGAGACCCGAATGTAAAAGCCATTTTAACGACACTTGGCGGATACAACTCTAATGGCTTATTGAAACATCTCGATTATAATTTAATTCGAGAAAATCCAAAGTTTTTCTGTGGCTATTCTGATATTACCGCTTTAAATAATGCCATCTACGCAAAAACAGGACTCGTTACATATTCAGGACCCCATTTCTCTTCATTTGGAATGAAGAAAGGGCTCGAGTATACGAACGATTACTTTTTAAAATGCTTAACTTCTAATGAGCCTATTGAAGTCCTGCCATCTGAAACATGGAGCGATGATTCTTGGTACATTGATCAGGAAAATCGAGAATTCATTAAAAATGAAGGGTATGTTTCAATTCACGAAGGCGTAGCAACTGGAGAGATTATCGGTGGTAATATGAGCACATTGAATTTACTACAAGGTACACCGTATATGCCAAATTTACAGGATAAAATTTTATTTCTTGAAGAGGATAGTTTAACTGGAACAGCTACTCTTAAAACTTTTGATCGTTATTTACATTCCCTTATGCAACAGCAAGATTTTGAGTGCATAAAGGGCATCGTTATAGGAAAGATGCAAAAAGGTGCAGAATGTACGATAGAAGACATTCAAGAAATGATCGCTTCAAAATCTGAACTTGCACATATCCCTATCATTGCAAACGCAAGTTTCGGGCATACAACCCCGATTTTCACTTTTCCAATTGGTGGACGTGCAAAAATCATTTCTAACAAAGAAAAGACATCTATCACCATTTTAACGCACTAAAAAAGGAGCGAACGAGTCGCTCCTTTTATGGTTTCTCTATTTTTTCCAAAGCCTTTTGCGGAATTGATTCTTTTGAGATTTCAGCCCATCCTTTTCCTTGCATACCTTTTGCATAAATTTTTATAAATGCTCCCGTATGCAATTCACGGTTCATCATTCTTTTCACAACTTGTAACTTTCCGTCTTCTGTATACCCTTTAAAGGTGTATAAGTATTCTCCATCTTTTTTCTCACCTTTATCTATAACCGCATAATAATCTTGTATTTCTTTATTTGAAAAGAAGTTGTCTACAAAAGCATGTACACCTTCTGTTTTTGTGTTTAAATAATATGCTGTTCCCCCTAAAATAATGGCGAACACAGCTAAAACTTTAATTACCAATTTCATAAATGCGCCTCCTGTTTGCACTTCTTTCTCACTAACCTTATGTCTATACATGTATTATACGAAAAACAACATACTATACTCTATCGAAACGCCTTACACTTTCCTTACATTATTGTAAGAGTTTTTCCCTTTATAGCAAATTCCCATCAAAAATTTTTTCCGTTTACCAAACTTTTATATTATTATTGAATGATACGAATTTTTATTACAAAAATCAAAGGAGACAGTTTTCAAATGGCTATCTTGCAAGGTTTAGCACTATTACTTGTTGTACTTTGTCTATTTACACTTTTTAGTTACCGTGCTCCTTACGGCATGAAAGCAATGGGTGCTTTAGCTAATGCAGCAATCGCAAGTTTTCTTATTGAAGCATTTCACCGTTATATCGGTGGAGAAATGTTTCATAATGACTTTTTACAATCAGTAGGAGAAGCTTCTGGTAGCATGAGCGGTGTCGCAGCGGCAATTTTAGTCGCACTAGCAATCGGTGTTTCACCTGTATATGCTGTTTTAATCGGTATCGCCACTAGTGGATTCGGTATTTTACCAGGATTTTTCGCTGGATACATTTGCGCTTTCGTCGTGAAATTTCTCGAAAAGAAATTGCCGGCTGGTGTAGAATTTTTAGCAATTTTATTTATTGCTGCACCAATCTCGCGCGGCATGGCAATGCTTATGGATCCACTCGTGAACGCAACACTTGGTAAAATCGGTTCTATGATTTCAGTTGCAACTACAGAAAGTCCTATCATTATGGGTATTATGCTTGGTGGATTAATAACAGTTATTTCTACCTCTCCATTAAGTTCTATGGCACTAACTGCAATGCTTGGATTAACAGGTTTACCAATGGCAATTGGTAGTCTTGCCGTAGCAGCCTCAGCCCCGATGAACTTTATTTTCTTTAAGCGACTAAAAATTTGCTCGAAGAAAGACACAATCGCTGTAGCAATCGAGCCTTTAACACAAGCCGATGTTGTTTCAGCAAATCCAATTCCTATTTATGCGACAAACTTCGTTGGCGGTGCACTTGCTGGTATTATTACATCTCTGTTCCAGCTCGTTAATAATGCGCCAGGAACAGCATCACCAATCCCAGGACTTCTTGTCTTATTCGGATTTAATGACGTTGTAAAAGTAACAATTGCTGCTGCACTATGTGGAATCGTTACCACTATTGTTGGATATATCGGATCAATCGTATTCCGTAAATATCCAATTCGTTCTGCTGATGAAATTCGCGGCATTACTTCAGAAGAGAAAGTTGCATAAAAAAAGAGCCCCTATTCATATAGGAGGCTCTTTTTTTATGCAGCTATGGCAGCTAGAATCTCCGGCCATTTCACACTCTCTGTCGAGCATTCCATGACCTGCGATTCTGAGCAAGCCGCTTCACTTTTATTTCACCCAACCGAGCAGCATTTCCCGCACGAATTTGCTTGCTGCGACTGGTGTTTGATCACTATGGTCGTAGACAGGAGCTACTTCTACTAAGTCTGCTCCAACTACATTTATATTTGAATTTGCAATTGCCACGATGGAATCTAATAATTCTTTAGATGTGATACCTCCAGCTTCTAACGTTCCTGTTCCAGGAGCATGAGCTGGGTCTAATACGTCAATGTCGATTGTGACATAAACTGGGCGTCCTGCAAGTTTCGGCAGTACTTCTTTTAACGGTTCTAATACGTCAAATTTATATAAGTTCATACCTACTTCTTTTGCCCATTCGAATTCTTCCTTCATTCCAGAACGAATACCGAAAGAATATACGTTTTCCGGACCAATTAAATCGCACACTTTACGAATAGGTGTAGAGTGGGATAAAGGCTCCCCTTCATACGATTCACGTAAATCAGTATGAGCATCCATATGGATGATTGCTAAATCCGGATATTTTTTTGCCATTGCCTTAAAAATTGGCCAAGACACTAAGTGCTCACCGCCGAGACCTAGTGGAAACTTATCGGCATCTAAAAGTTTTGATACATACTCTTCAATCATGTCTAAACTGCGTTGTGCGTTTCCGAATGGTAATGGGATATCACCCGCATCAAAATATTTTACCTCTTCTAGTTCACGATCTAAATATGGGCTATATTCTTCAAGACCGATTGATACTTCACGAATACGTGCAGGGCCAAAGCGAGAACCTGGACGATAACTTACTGTCCAATCCATAGGCATCCCGTAAATAACTACCTTTGACTCTTCAAAACTTGGATGACTTTTAATAAATACTTTACCTGAATAAGCTTCATCAAAACGCATATTCTTTTCCTCCTTATGTGGAACTTAAGGTATCCCAACCTTTCACTATTTCTCAAATTTGGAGCGAGCTGCTCCTCTTTCTCGATTTACCGGGTCTTCTGTTTCATAACAAGAAGACGATTTTCTTTACAGGAGTGTAAGTAGCTAGCATGTTTAAGTCTTCTGGACAAACACCTTAAATGAGCTACTTACACTTTATTTGTTCAATACGATTCTCTTACTTAATTAAATCGCCAACAAATTTCGGTAATGCGAATGCTGCATTGTGTAATTCTTTTGTATAGTATTTCGTTTCGATTTCGTGGAAACGCTCTTCACTTACTTCTAATGGATCATGTTTTTTAGATCCAATTGTGAACGTCCAAAGACCACTTGGGTAAGTTGGAATGTTCGCTGTGTATAAACGAGTAATTGGGAAGATCTCTTTTACGTCTTTAAACACAGTTGTAATTAGTTCTGGTGTGAACCAAGGGTTGTCCGTTTGTGCAACGAAAATACCGTCTTCTTTTAACGCTTTAGAGATTCCAGCGTAGAATCCTTTTGTAAATAAGTTTACTGCTGGTCCTACTGGCTCAGTAGAATCTACCATAATTACGTCATATTCATTTTCGCTTTCTGCGATGTGTAGGAAACCGTCTCCTACTTTTACTTCTACACGCTCATTGTCTAATGCGCCTGCAATTGATGGTAAGTATTGTTTTGAGTACTCAATTACTTTTCCATCGATTTCAACAAGAGTTGCTTTCTTTACGCTTGGGTGTTTTAACACTTCACGAATAACACCACCATCGCCACCACCTACAACTAATACGTTTTCAGGGTTTGGATGTGTAAATAAAGGTACGTGCGCTACCATTTCATGATAAACGAACTCATCTTTTTCTGTTGTCATAACCATGCCGTCTAAAATAAGCATGTTTCCGAACTCTTCCGTTTCAACCATATCAAGTTTTTGGAATTCTGTTTGCTCCGTATGTAATGTGCGGTTAATACGCGCCGTAATCCCAAAATGTTTTGTTTGTTTTTCAGTGAACCATAGTTCCATCGTACAATCACGCCTCTCAATGCAAATTTATAATAGGGACATCATTAATGTCCCCTAACAAAAATAAAACAAAACATCCAAAAAGTATAGTTAAAAGTACAAAAATACCGAAAATATATTTTAGTCAGAGGGTTCTAACATATATACGAAAAAAGATTGCCCCGTAACAGGAAAGAAAACCCTTTCTTAAGAAAGGGCTTTTGTCTCTACTTCTACCGGCTTTCGAACCGGAATTAAGATCATTACACAACCGACTAGCACAACAATTCCACCGACTAAAAACGGACTTTGCGGTGAAACAGTGTGACCGATGATTCCTGATAAGATTGGAGCAATTGCGCCACCTAACCAACGAACGAAGTTATAAACACCTGATGTAACAGATCTTTCATAAGGTGAAATATCCATTACATAACTTGTAAATAGTGCATTATTTAATCCGGATGCTAATCCTGATAGAACAATTAATACAATTTGTAACCACATAATTTTCACAAAGAATAGTGCGATTAAGAAAAGCGCAAATACGAGTAAACTACCTTTCAACAATGCTTTCGGCTCATATTTACCTTCTAACTTGTGAGCCAAAATTGCGGAACCGTAAGCTAACGCTAATCCCCATCCGCAAAATACGAATCCTAATTGAATCGCAGATAAATGCATAATAAGCGGTGAATATGCTAATACAACGAAAAATCCGTAGTAGTATAACATTCCTGAAATTGCACCTTGCATAAACGGTTTATACTTCACTAGGTTAAGTAATTCTCCCACGCCTGCCGCTTTACGTTTCACTTTTCGCTCCGGTTCTTTTACAAAAAAGAAAACTAAAATAAATGCTAAGAAAATTAAAATACTCGTCGCAAAAAATGGATAACGCCAAGAATGTCCACCTAATATCCCGCCTAATAACGGTCCGCCTGCCATTCCTAAACCGATAGCTGCTTCATATAATCCTACTGCTTCATGAACTTCTTTACTTAATGCAATCAATAAGGTCATCGCCGTTGCAAAGAACATCGCATTCCCTAATCCCCATCCAGCGCGGAAAAGAGATAATTGAGCAATCGTTTGCGATATACCGCATATAAACGCAAATACAGTTACGATCGCAAGACCAATCGTCATCATTCTTTTATCACCAAATCTCGATGCGAATATTCCAGCTGGTAACATCATAATTGCCATCGTTAAAATATATGCTGTAAATAACATCTCTACTTGCCAATGTGATGCACCAATCTTTTCAGCAATAATCGGCAAGATTGGATCGACTACCCCTATACCCGAAAAGGCAAGAAAGGTAGCCACCACTGTAATCAATCTCCCTAGTTTTTGTTTGCTCTCCATTTTGATTACTCTCCTTTTGTATTCTCTAAAAATGTCGCTGCACGATGTAAGCTATCTTCGAGTTCCGCCTTTACGCGCTGCATTTGCTCCATTTTCTCGTCTAGCGTTTGCACTTGTTTTTCAAGCATCTCTTTAATTTCTTGAATCACTTCGCGGTCACGAGGATTCTCACTATTTCTTCTTTGCTCCATTCTTTCTTTTAATGATAAAAAATGTTGCATTTCTTGAAGCGTAATCCCTAACACTTCTTTCGCTTCCACAATCCTTTTAATTCTAGCGATGTCCTCGTCTGTATACAGGCGAATGTTCCCCTCACTACGTTCAGGGGGATGAATTAAACCAATTTCCTCATAATAACGAAGTGTACGTTTTGTTAAACCAACTTGCTTTGTGACTTCATCAATTTTATACATGTTTATTCCTCCCTTCACTCAATTATTACATTTTACGTTAACGTTAACTTTTGTGCAACTGTTAGACTTTTGTAAATGTTTATCCTATTCAATTGTATTTTTCCAAAAGCAGTTTCATAATGAAAGAAAAGAAACGATAAGGAGATTTCCGTATGAATAAACCACTTATTTTCGCTCATCGCGGGGTAAAAGGAACACATCCAGAAAATACGATGATTGCCTTCCAAGAAGCAGAACGTATTGGTGCTCATGGCATTGAACTTGATGTCCACCTATCAAAAGATGGTGAGCTTGTCGTGATCCACGACGAAACAGTAGATCGTACAACAAATGGCATAGGTCTTGTTTCTGAAAAAACGGTAGCGGAATTACAAGCTTTAGATGCCGGCAGCCATAAAGATCCTTCTTTCCATGAAGCAAAAATCCCAACGTTACGCGAAGTATTCATTTGGCTATCTACAACAAAGTTACAACTCAACATTGAGTTAAAAACAGATGTCATTCACTATCCAAACATTGAAGAAAAAGTTGTCGCTCTCGTTCGCGAATATCATCTATCTAATCAAATTGTATTCTCATCATTTAACCACGGCTCTGTTTCATTACTAGCAGAAATAGCTCCTGAAATCCCAAGAGCAATTTTATATGATACACCACTTGCTGATCCGATTGCTGAAGCAAAAAATAGAAACGCAACTGGTTTACACCCGAACTTTCGATTATTAACAAAAGAATTTGTCCAATTTGCACAAAATCAAGGGTACGCTTTCCGCCCTTATACAATTAACGAATACAACGATTTACAGACTATGATTGACTACGGCGTAGATGTCATTATTACCGATTGGCCAGCACGTGCCTTTGAGCTCCTTTCTTAATTAAAGGAGCTTTTTGTTTTGGAAATTTCATTGTTTAAAATAACCGAAAACCCTCAATACTAATACAATAATGTTTGTATTAGTATTGAGGGGCTGAAAAAGATGGATCAAACTATGAATCCGAAACTTAAAAAATATAAACGTCTTTTCTTCACCGTAATGTTTTCTTCTGTTCTTTTTTTCGTTTTTTCCTTTTTTGTTATTATTATAGTTGCAAAAATTATGGGACCTCCTCCTGTTGCCGTCCCGCAAACGAGTGTCTTTTACGCTAATGATGACACTGTTATCGGACAAAGTAATGAAATGCAAAAACGTTACAATGTATCTCTCAATGAAATCTCTCCTTATGTAAAAGAGGCAACACTATCTATCGAAGATCAAAGATTCTACAAACATCATGGTTTTGATATGAAACGTATTGCTGGTGCTATTGTTGCCGATTTAAAAGCGATGGCAAAGGTTCAAGGTGCTAGTACGATTACACAACAGTATGCCCGTAACCTATACTTAGATCACGATAAAACGTGGAAACGTAAACTATTAGAAGCGATGTACACAATTCGCCTTGAAGTGAACTATAATAAAAATCATATTTTAGAAGGATATTTAAATACAATTTATTATGGGCATGGTGCTTACGGAATCGAAGCTGCGTCTCGTCTATATTTCGATAAAACAGCAAAAGAACTAACATTAGCGGAAGCTAGTATGCTCGCAGGTATTCCGAAAGGACCTAGTGTCTACTCTCCCTTTTTAAAAGAGGATCGTGCGAAAGGGCGACAATCTCTCATATTAGACGAAATGGTAGAACAAGGTTATATTACGAAGAAACAAGCAACGTCAGCGAAGAAAGAGCCATTAACCTTTGCCTCATTAGATACGAAAAAAGTGGCAGAAATCGCGCCTTATTTCCAAGATGCTGTACAAGCTTCTCTTCTTCGTGATATCGGATTAGATGAACAAGCATTACAAAAAGGTGGTTTGCGCATTTATACAACGCTAGACCCTAAATTACAATCGGTCGCAGAGCAAGCTGTAAAAGATCATATACCTGACACAACAAACATACAAACTGCGCTCGTCTCTATGAATCCAAAAACAGGTGAAGTAGCTGCCCTTGTTGGTGGAACTGATTATAATACAAGTCAATTTAACAGGGCTACACAAGCCGCTCGCCAGCCTGGATCTACGTTTAAGCCATTTCTGTATTACGCGGCATTAGAACGAGGATTCACCCCTGCTACGCGCTTAAAAAGCGAATATACTGTTTTCACTTTAGGTGACGGTGTTTCAAAGTATAAACCGAAAAACTATAAAGACTATTATGCAGACGATTTTGTAACAATGGCACAAGCTCTTGCGGTCTCTGATAACGTATATGCCGTGAAGACCAATTTATTTTTAGGCGAAGACATTCTTACAAAAACAGCGAAGCAATTCGGTATTACTACCGCATTAAAAGATGTTCCGTCTCTCGCTCTCGGTACATCTCCTGTAAAACCAATTGAAATGGTTAACGCTTATAGCATGTTCGCAAACGGTGGAAAAGAAGTAAAACCAGTGTTTATTCGCCGCATTATGGACCATGAAGGAAATATGTTATACGATGCTCATTTGGAGAGTAAGCAAGTTCTTGATAAGAGCAAAGCGTTTGTGATGGAAGAAATGATGACGGGTATGTTTAATAAAAAACTAAGCAGTTATGCTGCTGTAACTGGTCAATCGATGTTATCAAAGCTATCAAGAACATATGCTGGAAAGTCTGGTTCTACTGAAACGGATAGTTGGATGATTGGATTTACCCCGCAAATCGTCACTGGGGTATGGGTTGGATACGATCAACCTAAATCGATTTCAAATGTAGCAGAACAAGGATATGCAAAAAGAATATGGACCGATACGATGGAAAAAGGCTTAGATGGACAACCTAAAAAAGAGTTTAAACAACCAAATGACGTCGTTGCAGTCGATATTAACCCTGAAAACGGAAAAATCGCTACAAAAAACTGTCCGATTTCAGTTAAAATGTATTTCGCAAAAGGTACTGAACCAACTGAATATTGTATGGATCATGTTGATGATAAAGAAGAATTTGAAAAGACAACTGAAGAAAAGAAAAAAACAAGTTGGTGGAAAAAATATCTTCCTTGGTAAAAAAATAGCTGACGGGCATCCGTCAGCTATTTTTTATTCACTTAATAATGCACGGCGCAATTCTTCACTAGATTCGTTCCAAATCGCTTCATTATGTTCTTTCAAGAACGTACCAAGTACTTTTTTAGATGATTCATCCATATGGTCAACCATAATGTGACGCTTCATTGATTTATCCATTTTGTTTACGTGCTCTGGAAGTGATTTATATCCGCGGCGAATTTCACGGTCAACTGTCATTTCACAAGCTGTTACACCTGCATAATAAGCACCTGTCGCCGTTCTTTCAATCGTTACCCACACAAGCCAAAATGGTTTTCCGTTTGGAACTTCATCTTTATTTGTTAAAAACTTAATACCTTTTTCGACTGTACTACGCGCATGCATTGCACCGATATCAACAAATGCTGTTTTCTCTAGTACATCGACAAATACAGGTGAAATATTTTCTAGACTTAATGCTCCAACACCAAAACCACCATGTCCATCCGTTGAATCATTTTTCACGATATTAAAACCGATTTTTTTCTTTTTCTCTGTCATATGTAAGCTCCTCCTCGTTTAAAGGCCGAAAATAGGCGCAATGATATTCTGTAAAAATATTAATACATACGGAATAACAACATTAAAAATAGGCTGGATTGTGTAATTGCTAAGCGGTGTAATAACAAGAATTAATAACGCTATCGCTCCATACTTTTCATACTGTGTCATTTTCGCACGAATATTTGCTGGTGCTAGATCCTCCACTACGCGATATCCATCAAGTGGTGGAATTGGTAATAAGTTAAAGACAAGTAAAACGATATTCAACATAATAAAAATCTGGAAAAATTGAGCTAACGTATCTGCGACTGCAGATGGAATTGAGTACAATACGCCAAATTTTAATAAGCTATACCAAATAATTAAACCGATTGCGCTTAAAATTAAGTTACTAATTGGTCCCGCAATAGAAACTAATATTCCTGCAAGACGCGGTCTTTTAAAATTATACGGATTAACTGGTACCGGTCTTGCCCAACCAAAACCAAGAATTAATACAGCAATCATCCCGATAGGATCTAAGTGTGCCATCGGTGATAATGTTAAACGGCCTTGCTTCTTTGCTGTATCGTCTCCAAATTTATATGCAACATATGCATGCGCAAATTCATGCACTGATAATGCAATAATAATGGCCATTGCTACCAACGGAATTTGGTGCAACGGATATCTAAATAACTGATCCATGCTTCATCTCCTCTTCAATATGTCAAAAAAAGAAAATATTTGTTTTTTCGATTGTTCTTCCCTATAATCCGCTATAATAAGAGTGTAACTTACATAAAAGGAGCGATTATATATGCCATACGTAACAGTGAAAATGCTAGAAGGACGCACAGAGGAACAAAAGAAAGCTCTTGCTGAGAAAGTAACAGCAGCAGTAAGCGAAACAACTGGTGCTCCTGAAGAAAACATCGTTGTTTTCATCGAAGAAATGTCTAAAAACCATTATGCAGTTGGCGGAAAACGCTTAAGCGACAAATAATTTCAAGTTCTTTCATAAGAAGCAGCTCTTAGCTGCTTCTTATTTTTTTCCTTCTAGTAACTCGATGATTCTCTCTTTATATTTTCCTTTTCTTCCATCTTCATAGATTAAATCATGCGGATAGAATAATTTTTGATCCCTTCTCTTCTTACCAGTAATCGCCTCAACAATATCCGATTCACGTGAAAGCTCTCTAAGCTCTCCATTTGGCATAAGAAGTAAGATTGGCAGACGCTCTTCTTCTTCACCAGCACGGTAAAAGTCATACGGTAAGTCTGATGTTGAATCAACTACTAAATAGTATTCTGGATCAAGTCCAATCTTTTTAAATAAGCTACTTAATTCCATCCAATTGTCTAAACCGTGCTTATCTGTAAACTCTACATATTTAAATAGGTTTCGATTCATAAAACGACGGCATAAATCACTTAAAATTGGATCTTCTTCGTCTTGCCATACTTGGAAGTAATAATACATAACGTTCTCGTCTAACTTTAAATAATCCTCTACTGTTACTTCTTCTTCAAATAAAGAATAGAAATGAACCGGATGATTTTTAAATGTATAATACTTCTCGTGCAATGATTTTGCACGGTGTAAAATCTTCGTTAAAATAACTTCGGCACTGCGCGTTACCGGGTGGAAATATACTTGCCAATACATTTGATAACGACTCATAATATAATGCTCAACGGCATGCATACCACTATTTTTAATGACTACTTGATTCCCATACGGACGCATGACACGTAGTATACGTTCCATATCAAAGTTTCCATACTTTACGCCAGTGAAATACGCATCTCTTAATAAGTAGTCCATACGATCTGCATCAATTTGACTGGAAATCATACTAATCGCTAATTTATTAGTAGATGTTTTTGCGATTACATCGGCCACCTTTTGCGGAAAGTCTTTATCCACGCGGCTTAATACACGGTTAATTTCCGTATCTCCAACGATAATTTTTTGCGTAAATTTCTCATGATCTAATGAAAATACCTTTTCAAACGAGTGAGAAAATGGGCCGTGACCGACATCATGAAGTAATGACGCACATAAACATAACAATCTATCTTCAGCATTCCAGTTCGGTCTGCCATCAAACACATCATCAATCATACGACGAATAATTTCATATACACCTAACGAATGAGTAAAGCGACTATGCTCTGCACCGTGAAATGTAAAAAATGTCGTTCCAAGCTGCTTAATACGGCGCAAGCGTTGAAATTCTTTTGTTCCGATTAAATCCCAAATAACACGATCGCGCACGTGCACATATTTATGTACCGGGTCTTTAAACACTTTTGTTTCGCTGAGTTTGTCGTTTAAATATACCACCTTCCGACATCCTCCTTTCTTTACTGCATTCTTACTATATATTATAAACGAAATAGGAAACAGAAAGAAATGAAAGACTATATTAATTGCCCTTATATAAAGAAAAAATCACTTTTACCGGAGTAAAAGTGATTTCTTTTTATACATTATTTGCCTAAAACGAATTCAGCAACTTCATCTAAGATCATTTCTTTACCTAGAGGGAAATAACCTTTGTTTAAGTCTTCGTTTTTAATTGTAAATACGTGGTTATTTTTAACAGCGTTCATGTTTTTCCAGATTGATTCTTCTTGGAATTCTTTTAGACGCTGAGAACCGTCACCAGTCGTAAATACAAATAAGTAATCTGGGTTGTAATCGATTAAAGCTTCTTTTTGTACTTGTACTAACGGTTTATCCGTTGGTGTACCTTTAACTGCTGGTAATTTCAAATCATTAAAGATTACGCTACCGTAACCGTAGTCACCGTATACGCGGAAAGCATTTGGATATGCAGCCATTTTCATAAATTTAGCATCGCCAGTTTTCGCAACGATTTTATCATGTAATTTGCTTGCTTTTTCATCATACTGTTTGAACCATTCTTTTGTTTCTTTCTCTTTACCGAAGATTTGACCTACTTCTTCGAATTTTGGACGCCATTGATCTAATGGAGTTTTTAACATAACTGTTGGTGCAATTTTAGATAATTGATCATAAATCTTTTCTTGACGATTGTTTACAAGAATTAAGTCTGGTTTTGCAGCAGCTACTGCTTCGATGTTAATTTTATCGCCCCAAGCAGAGCCAACTGGTTTTACGTCTTTTAATTTCTTTTCAATATGTGCATCAATTTTTTCTTGAGATGTATTAGCAGTAATAATTGGTTTCATACCAAAAATTAACAATTCTTCTGTTGAACCACTAAGGTCAGCAATTTTCTTTGGATTTGCAGGGATTTTAATTTCCCCTTTTGCGTGTTGTACAGTGCGCTCTTCAGTTTTCGCATCCTTCGCATCTGCTTTCTTCTCTTCTTCTTTGTTAGAACAAGCTGCAAATAGTACAGAAGTAAAGACTAGTACCATTGCTAATAGTGCCATTTTAAAATTCTTCATGTTCCCACTCCTTCTAGCTGTATTCCTCTTATAAGTTACAATGAACTATAAGAAACAAGATTAACAATTAATAAATATATATCGATTAATTGTTGCTTATGCCCCGTTCTAACGGGTGTTCAACTTCCTATTTACTAATAAGAAGCTCAACATCCATTAGAAGCCCCCCTCTTTACGAGGGGGATTCTACTTATGCTTTTTTACGCAATTGATTACTAATCATCGCTAAATCATATGTTAAACAAATTGGTTTACAGTTTACTGGACATGGAACAATTTGAGCTTCAATCTCAAATACGTTACGAAGTGTTTCACTCGTCATCACTTCATCTGGCGTTCCTTGCTTCATTAACTTACCTGCTTTCAATGCAATCATATGATCTGAGAAACGAGAAGCATGATTTAAGTCATGGATAACCATAACAATCGTTCTACCTTCTTCTTCATTTAACTTTTTCAATAAGTTTAATACTTCTAATTGATGCGCCATATCTAAGTACGTTGTCGGTTCATCTAATACAAGTAATTCTGTTCCTTGTGCAAGAGCCATCGCAATCCATACACGTTGACGTTGTCCACCTGATAACGCCTCTGCTGGACGATTTGCGAATTCTGTCATTCCCGTCACTTCAAGTGCCCAATGAATGTAACGATAATCCTCTTCTTTTAGCGTTCCAAATCCTTTTTGATGAGGAAAGCGTCCATATGAAACAAGTTCAAACACAGTAAGGCCAGTTGGCACTTCTGCAGTCTGTGGTAAAATTGCCATTTTCTTTGCGATTTCTTTCGTTGGTTGTTTCTCAATTGCTTTTCCGTCAAGATAAACAGTACCTTTTTTCGCCTTCAAAATACGAGAAGCCGTTTTTAATAATGTGGACTTCCCACAACCATTTGGTCCAATAATTGTTGTAATTTTCCCTTCCGGAATTTCAACTGTTAATCCATCAATAATTAACCCTTCATTATAACCAACAGATACCGCATCAACTGCTAAAGTTGCCATACAAAAAGCCTCCCTTTATTTTGTCCTCATAAGTAAGTATATAAAATACGGTGCACCAATTACAGAAATAACAAGACCGACCGGTATTTCTGAAGTTGTTAACACACTTCTTGAAATTACGTCTGCGAATAAAAGTAAAAACGTCCCTATTAGTGCAGCGGTAGGCAGCATAATTTGATGTTTACCACCAACAAGGCGCCTCGCTAAATGCGGAGCCATTAAGCCGATAAAACCAATTCCTCCGGCAACAGCGACAGATGCACCAGCTAAACAAACTGCAATAAATAATAATTTACGTCTTTCTTTTTCTACATTTACACCAAGGCCAACAGCTGTAGAGTCGCCTAGGTTCATTACATTTAATATGTGCGCCTTACTAATAGCAAGTGGCAAGAAAATAACCATCCATGGAAGTACACTTAGTACGAACTTCCAATCTGTGCCCCACAAACTTCCTGCTAACCAAATCGTCGCAAAACGGAAATCGTTAGACGTCATCTTCATAGAAAAAATTAAACTAACAGCACCAAATCCGGCTGCAACAGCGATACCGACAAGTATTAATCTCGTTGATGAAACGCCGTCTTTCCATGCTAGTAAATAAATAATAACTGCTGCTAATATCGCTCCAACTAACGCGAAGAATGGAAGGATAAATACAGATAAAAATGTTCCAGTCCCAACTTTCCCGAAGAAAAAGTAGACGAATATAACTACTGTTAATCCTGCTCCAGCGTTAATACCGATAATACCTGGATCAGCAAGTGGATTTCGTGATAATCCTTGCAAAATTGCACCTGACATTGCTAAAGCAGATCCAACTAATATAGCAATAACCATACGTGGCATACGGAATTCAAATAAAATAACAGACTGATCTTCAGCCCCAAGTCCAACCAATGACTTTAATACGTCCATTGGTGGTATTTTAAATGTCCCTGTATTTAAACTTACTAAAAATACAGTAACGATTAATCCTACTAAAATTGTTAAAACCGAAACGTTCTTTTTTGTTAAGACACTTGTCCTCACATTTTCCCTCTCCCTTCGTTACGTGCTAAGTAGAGGAAGAATGGAACCCCAATTAGCGCTGTAATTGCTCCAATTGGTGTTTCAAACGGCGGATTAATAACGCGAGATAACATATCTGCACATTCAATTAACAGTCCGCCTAAGACCGCAGAACATGGAATAACCCATCTATAGTCTGAGCCTACAAGGAAACGAGTCATATGCGGGATTACAAGCCCTACAAATCCAACTGATCCTGCCATAGAAACTGCAGAACCTGTTAACACAAGAACAAGTACTGTTCCGATAAATTTAATTAATGTCGTATTTTGACCAAGTCCAATCGCAATTTCTTCACCGAAGCTTAAAATTGTAATATACCTCGACATTATAATTGCAATAAAGAGACAAACAAGACCAATCGGTACTAACATATTAATACTTTCCCATTTCACTCCAGCAACTCCACCTGCATTCCACATACTCACCTCTTGGGCAAGGTTGAAATATAACGCAATTCCAGATGAAATGGCCCCTAATAAAGCACTAATTGCCGCTCCCGCTAAAGCTAACTTCACAGGCGTTAATCCACCTGGTGAAGAAGACCCAACACCATATACAATAGCTGCTCCAAACGCCGCTCCAATAAAAGATGCGATAACGAACATTAAATAAGGTGAATTAGGGAAGAATGCATACATAATCGCAATCCCAAATACAGCCCCATCTGTAATCCCCATTAACGATGGAGAAGCAAGTGGATTTCGCGTCATACCTTGCATAATTGCACCTGATACTGCTAAAAAGGCACCTGCAACTACGCCCCCTATTGCTCTAGGCATGCGAAGTTCTTGAATTACGTTATGATGCGTAATCGAACCGTCAAACTGAAACACAGCTTGCCATACAGTCTTTAAACTAATATCTGCTGCTCCAAACGAAATAGAAGCTGCCATGCTTAAAGCTAACAAAATTGTACCTACTATTAAAATAATAGAAGCAATGAGCGGTCTGCTCTTAATCTCTTTAACATTCACATCTTGCTGTTCTATACTCCTTGCGCTCGCTTCCATCCCTCAACCATCCTAACCAACAACATATATTTAATGAAATTTATTCTCAAATAGTAATAAAAAAATAAGCGAATCAGCCTTTTCTTGATAATGATTATCAGAATCAGACATCTTCTATTCTACCTATCGCTTCCAAAGACTGTCAACTATTATTTTGAAATACAAATACATATAGGTCGAGACCTTAATACATGGATAATAACTACCTGTCGTTAACTATTACCCTCACCATTTAAGCTTCCACAGAATAAATCCTTCCTCTTATGGGCATAAAAAAGAAGAGTAATCTGTTCACTCTTCTTTTTCTTACTTCTTTAATTTTGCTTCAATTTTTACAATTAATTCATCTTCTGTTGGAGCCGCAACTGGACGATTATTTACAAATGCGAATGATTTTTTACGACCAGGACCACAGTAAGACTGGCATGCAACTTCAATCGTTGCACATGAATCTACTTTTTTTAACTTTGGAATTAACGTTTTAACGTTCGTTGCCTGACAATCATCGCACACACGAAATTCGTTTCCCATTATATATAACACTTCCTCTATTTTAAACTTTTCACAAGTACATTTAAAAATAAACACTAAATGGTATTTTACCGCTCTTTGAAGCTCGTTGCAAGTTTCCCTATAAAGCTCTTTCCTCATATAATGCTTCATATTTATATGTTCTCCTACAGAAGTTCCCGTCATTCTTGGCAAAATTTATCCCGCTTTAACGGGCTGCCCATAAAAGTCCGATTGGTGAGGGCTGATAATCAGCGGGGGATGAAGAAACCACCCACTGATTAAAGTTTCACTTTATACCTTTCATCGAAATCTACCATATTTTTAAAAGCTTTGTATAAAAGCTCCTTTTTTTGCCCATTATAAAAATAGGAAGTTCATAAAAAGAAAGGGAGTTGAATCTATGAAAGTAAGACAAGATGCTTGGACAGATGAGGATGATTTATTACTTGCTGAAACTGTACTTCGTCACGTTCGAGAAGGAAGTACTCAATTAAATGCATTTGAAGAAGTAGGAGATCAATTAAATCGTACATCGGCTGCCTGTGGTTTCCGTTGGAATGCTGTTGTTCGCTATAGTTATGAACAAGCTCTTCAACTAGCAAAAAAACATCGTAAGGATAAAATGCGTGCTGCAAGCGGTGAACAAGCGAAAAAACGTTTACTTTATACACCACCAGCTTCAGAGGCGATAACTGATTATGAAGAATTCGTACAAGAGGAAGCAATTGTACAATATAAAGAAGCTATTCCATATCAACAATCTACTGTTCCTGCTGCAAAAGGCTCTATGACAATGCAAGATGTTATTTATTTTTTACAAACAGTCGGATCTTCAAATATAAAAGTGACAGCTCTTGAAAACGAGAATACGAGATTGAAACAAGAAATCAAATCACAAATCCTTCGAAATGAAGAACTAGAAAAGAAACTAGAAAAATTAGAAAAACAATCTCATACTGTACAAGAAGATTACGAAACACTTATGAATATTATGAACCGCGCTCGTAAGTTGGCAGTTATGGATGACGAGGAACGTTCCCAAACATCTTTCCGAATGGATCGAAACGGTAATTTAGAAAAAATTGCAGAATAAAAAGGATGCATTGCATGCATCCTTTTTTGTTATTTCACTTCAACCATATGCACTTCTTCTACGTTAGAACCTCTCTTTATATCTGGGAAAATTTTTTCCTTTGGATTTTCTTTAAAAGCCGCTAATCCAATCGTTTTTACCGGTTCATTTATCTTTGTATATTCGGCATCACTAATAACTGCATACATATCTGTATATTTACGCGCATCACCGATGACTACATTACCTTCATATTTCATTTTCTTTCCATTAATTACTACATCTTTTTGTTCTTCTTTAGCGAATATGATTCCCACTTCATCTGAAACAGATGGCAATGCTTTAATTGGTTCCACATCTTCTTTTACTACCTTTTTCAGCATGTTTTCTTTTACCATTTTTTCAGCTGTTGTTTTATTCATAATTAAAACCTTTTTCTCATTAACAGTACCTAGTTTTGCTTCGAATTTACTTTGGGATTCAATTTTATCTTTATATTGGTCCATTGTTTTTTGAACGCCTGTTTCATCTCCGTACATAACAACGCCCTTTGCTTGTGGTGCAATCATATCCATAATAGAACAGCCACTAAATACGGCAGCTGACATAATCGCTACGAGTCCTAATTTAACTTTTTTCATTTGTATGCCTCCTAAAATCATAATTGCATCTTTTAGTTTAACGACAGTAGCTCGTTTTACCAATTCACTTTCCTTACAACAACATTACATTTTAGTAAGATTTCTCCCTAAAACTATTTTCTATATTTTTGCTATAATAGAGATTGTCATTTTAAAGATAAGGGGTTAGTTATATGAGCAATTCCCGTTCCATTTTATCTCAGCCAGAGTGGCGTATTGTAGATCAGTCTAGTTTGGGACCAACATTCCATGCATTGCAGTCATTCGCAATGGATGACACATTATGCACAAGTATTGGAAACGGTCAATCAGTTGCAACAATGCGTTCTTGGGTTCATCACAATACAATTGTTCTTGGCATTCAAGATTCACGCCTACCACACTTAGAAGAAGGTATTTCCTTTTTAAAAGAAAACAACTTCAATGTTATCGTTCGTAATTCCGGTGGACTTGCAGTCGTACTGGATGAAGGTGTTTTAAACGTATCGCTGTTATTCCAAGAGACGGAAAAAGGTATCGATATTGATCTTGGATACGATACAATGTGGCATTTAATTAAGGAAATGTTACGCGATTACGATGTTACAATCGAGGCAAAAGAAATTGTTGGCTCTTACTGTCCTGGTAGCTACGATTTAAGTATTCGCGATCAAAAATTCGCTGGCATTTCACAGCGCCGTATTCGCGGCGGTGTCGCTGTCCAAATTTATCTATGCGCTACAGGAAGTGGCTCTGAGCGTGCCGCACTCGTTCGTGATTTCTACAACCTAGCCATTCAAGGAGAAGAGACACGCTTTACGTATCCTGAAATTGTACCGAGCACGATGGCTTCACTTTCAGAATTACTTGGCGAAACCATTACAGTACAAGATTTAATGATGCGCCTTTTAAAAACATTGCAGCAATTCGCTCCAAAGTTAACACCATCTCAATTAACAATAGATGAAATACCTTTATATGAGACGAATTTACAACGTATTATTGATCGTAACAATAAAGCACTCGGCTTAGAAAAATAAAGACCGTCGCTATTATAGCGACGGTCTTTATTTCAATTCATTATAGAATTAAAGTGCTTGAGCTGCTGTAATTAAAGCTAACTTGTATACTTCTTCTTCGTTACATCCACGAGATAGGTCATTTACAGGCATGTTTAAACCTTGTAAGATTGGTCCTACTGCTTCGAAGTTACCTAAACGTTGAGCGATTTTGTAGCCGATATTACCAGCTTCTAAGCTTGGGAATACGAATACGTTAGCATCACCTTTAATTGTAGAACCTGGAGCTTTTTTCTCAGCTACAGATGGTACGAATGCAGCATCGAATTGGAACTCTCCATCTAAAGTTAATTCTGGAGCCATTTCTTTTGCAATGCGAGTTGCTTCTACAACTTTTTCTGTTTCTGGAGATTTCGCAGAACCTTTTGTAGAGAAGCTTAACATAGCAACGCGTGGATCAATACCGAATAGTTCAGCAGTTTTCGCACTCTCGATACCAATTTCAGCTAAATCTTGGCTGTTTGGTGCAATGTTAATTGCACAATCAGCGAATACATATTTCTCTTCTTCACGTACCATGATGAATACGCCAGAAGTTTTTGTAACGCCTGGTTTTGTTTTGATGATTTGAAGCGCTGGACGAACTGTATCAGCTGTAGAGTGAGCCGCACCACTTACTAAACCGTGTGCTTTGCCCATGTATACAAGCATTGTACCGAAGTAGTTTTCGTCTTTAAGGATTTTGCGAGCGTCTTCTTCAGTTGCTTTACCTTTACGGCGTTCAACGAAAGATGCTACCATTGCATCCATTTCTTCGTATGTAGCTGGGTCGTAAATATCAACGCCTGCTAATGTTAAATTCATGCTAGCAGCTTTTGCGCTAATTTCTTCTTTATTACCAACTAAGATTGGTTGTACTAACTCTTCTTTTGCTAAACGCTCTGCAGCGCCTAAAATTCTTTCATCAGTTCCTTCAGGAAGTACGATAGAAATGCCTTTTCCTTGAACTTTTTCTTTTACTGTTGTAAATAAGTTGCTCACGAATAAACCCTCCTACTTATGTTAAAAAAACTCTATCTTTAAGAATACTGCTTTTCCTCTCTATTTTAAACTTATAGCTCCCAAAAAATAGATAAAATGAAAATGATTATATTTTCATAAAATTCAGCCTATAAATAACGCCCCTTTAAACCTTATCTCCTCCTATTTTCAAATAAACTTAAATGTGACAATTTTATGCGCCAAAGCTTTATATAGATGATTTTAAAACTATATATGCTATAGTTAACGTGTAAAACTATCATTAACTGAGGTGAATAGAATGAGTGAAGCAACAACAACGTTAGATGGCTGGTATTGTTTACATGATTTACGTTCTATTGATTGGGCTGCATGGAAAACATTATCCAGCGACGAACGCGGACAAGCTGTGTCTGAATTTTTAAATGTCGTTGAAAAATGGAACGAAGTGGCTACTGCGAAAAAAGGCAGTCATGCAATGTATACAGTTGTTGGCCAAAAAGCTGATATTATGCTTATGATTTTACGTCCAACAATGGAAGAGTTAAATGAAATTGAGACAGAATTGAATAAAACAACATTAGCTGAATATATGGTTCCTGCATACTCTTACGTATCTGTTGTTGAACTAAGCAACTACCTTCCAGCTGATGAAGATCCATACCAAAATCCACAAATCTTAGCTCGCTTATATCCAGAACTACCAAAAGCAAATCATATTTGCTTCTATCCAATGGACAAGCGTCGCCAAGGTGATGATAACTGGTACATGCTTCCGATGGAAGAACGTAAAAAAATGATGTACAGTCATAGTAAAATCGGTCGCCAGTACGCAGGTAAAGTACGCCAAGTTATTTCAGGATCAGTTGGATTCGACGATTTTGAGTGGGGCGTAACATTATTCGCTGACGATGTTCTTCAATTTAAAAAACTTATATATGAAATGCGCTTCGATGAAGTAAGTGCTCGTTATGGTGAATTCGGGACATTTTTCGTCGGAAACATTTTACCAGACGAAAAAGTAGAGAAGTTTTTACACATATAAAGTGAAACTTTAATCAGTGGGAATTTTGTTCATCCACACTGATTATTAGTTGAACCAATCGGGCTTTTACGGGCAGTTAATCGCCCACCTAACCTCCTTGCTTTCGCTTAATTTTGAGGTGGGGATCTTACTGCCCGTTAATGCGGGGTAAATCGTGAAAAAGGAACGAAATTCGTTCCTTTTTTTATTCCCCTCTATATTTCTCTTCAAAAAACTTCTTTTCTCCGCAAGTTTGAACAAAAATCGACAAATTCCTTTCAAATTCCTTACAAAATTGTAACCTTTCTATATCCAAATTTATGCTAAAATGGTACGAGCTACATGCTAATAACGATGCGAAGGTGATAATCTATATGAAGAAAATCTTGTCTATTTTACTAGCGTTTCTATTGTCAATTTCTTCCTTAGGAGTAACAACATCCCATGCGGAAGAAAAAATACACATTGAGGCAGCTGCTGCACTTCTATTTGATGCAGATACAGGGAAAATACTGCATGAACAAAATCCAGATGAATTGCTAGCTATCGCTAGTATGTCAAAACTAATTGTTGTTTATGCTGTATTAGAAGCAATTAAAGAAGGAAAAATCACTTGGGATACAAAGGTAAACATTTCTGATTACGCTTATGAAGTTTCACGTAATAATGAATTCTCTAACGTTCCGTTTGAAAAGGGACGTCAGTATACTGTAAGAGAATTATATCATTCTATCGTTATCTTCTCTGCAAACGGATCTAGTATTGCCTTAGCAGAACTTCTTGCAGGAAGTGAGAAAAACTTCTTAAATCTTGCAAATGAACATGCAAAGAAACTAGGGTTAAAGAAATATAAATTTGTAAACGCTACTGGGTTAAATAACGCTGACTTAAAGGGAAAACATCCTGAAGGAACGGATCCGAATGGAGAAAATTCCATGTCAGCTCGCGATATGGGTATGCTTTCAAAAGCAATGATTACAAAGTATCCAGAAATGCTAGAGGATACAAAACAAAGATTTAGAAACTTTCCAGATAATCATCCGAAACCAATTCGTATGGAAAACTGGAACTGGATGTTACCAGGTGCTGCTTTCTCTTATGAAGGAACAGATGGTTTAAAAACTGGTAGTTCTGATACCGCTGGATACGGATTCACTATTACAGCAAAACGTGGTGACTTACGCCTTATTTCAGTAATTATTAAAACAAAATCAATGGACGAACGTTTCACTGAATCTCGTGCATTAATTGAATATGGATTTAATAACTTTGAAAAACAAAAATTAAAAGTTGATAAACACAATACAATCTCTGTCGTAAAAGGTAAAGAAGATCAAGTAACTGTTGCACCTGAAAAAGAAATAACAGTCATTGCGAAAAAGGGTGACAAATCACCTTACAAAATTTCTACTGAAGCGGATAAATCACTCGCTGAAGATGGACATTTAGTTGCTCCTGTTAAGAAGGATGCAAAAGTAGGTTCCATCGTTCTAGAACCGACTGATAAATACGGATTTTTAGATGGAAATAAAAATATGAAAGTTACTGCAAAAACGACAAAAGAAGTTGAAAAAGCAAATTGGTTCGTATTAACAATGCGCTCTATTGGAGATTTCTTCTCAAACTTATGGTCTAAAGTATTTTAATGATGAAAAGCTAGCTCACGCTAGCTTTTTTTATTTTCCTCCCTCCATGTAAAACTTCGTTTGGTTGTCATATCTGAGTCCTTTTTCTCATACGTATGAACTAGTAATTGTTACACACTTCATCTAGAGATAAACCTCTTTCCACAAGGTATTCCAAAAAGAGAGGTGACACATAATGGGAGTTATTGCTTATAACGAAGAAGATGTAAAGTTATTAGCTAGACTGATGCGTGCTGAAGCTGAAGGAGAAGGTCAACAGGGGATGTTGATGGTTGGAAACGTTGGGGTAAATCGTGTCCGCGGAAATTGTTTAGATTTTAAAAAAATACGTAATTTACGTCAAATGGTTTATCAAAACCCTGGTGGTTTTGAGGCAACACAAAAAGGGTATTTTTATCAACGTGCAAGGGAACAAGATATCGCTTTAGCAAGACGAACAATTCAAGGACAACGCTTTTGGCCTGCCAATTTTGCCTTATGGTTTTTTAGACCTGAAGGCCCTTGTCCGCCAACTTGGTATAATCAACAAAACTCTGGTCGCTTCAAAAAGCACTGCTTCTTCCAGCCATCTGGCGAAGATTGTCCTAGCGTTTATTAAGGATTGATAATGAGGAGGGATTTTTGAATGGCACAGCAACAAAACCCGTATTACGGAACTGGATTTTATCAACCATCTGGAACTTATGTACAACCGCAACAAATGACCCCACAACAACAGCAACAGCAGCAAGCAATGCAACAACAAGCTGCGCAAGCTCAATATGCCGTTTCTCAAGGCATGTTACCATTAGAACAGTCGTATATTGAAAATATTCTCCGCTTGAACAAGGGCAAGCAAGCTACGGTTGTAATGACTTATGAACGTGGTAGCTCACTCGGTACACAATCGTATACAGGTATTATCGAAGCAGCTGGTCGTGATCATATTGTAATTAGTGAGCCACAATCAGGGAAACGTTTTTTACTATTAATGATTTACTTAGATTATGTGGAATTCCCAGAAGAAATTGCGTATTTACCCGGGCAACAAGCAACCTATGCTCCAAGACCATAAAAAAGCTGGCATATGCCAGCTTTTGTTTTTTATAACCCTTTTACAACTGCAGTTCCGACTAAGATCCATGCTACGATAAAAGCTACACCACCAAGAGGTGTAATTGGGCCAAAGAACTTAATACCTGTCGTACTTAATGCATACAAACTACCTGAAAACATAATAATCCCAGCTACCATAAGCCAGCCAGCAGTAGTTAAAAGTGATGATTGAATCTTATCCATCAATAAAGCAACTACGAATAGTCCACCTGCATGAAACATTTGATATGTAACGCCTGTTTTCCAAACTTCTAACATTTTTGCAGAAACTTTATTTTCTAAACCATGTGCTCCAAAAGCCCCTAACGCAACAGATAATCCCGCTGCAATACAACCTAGTAAAAAGAAAATTTTCATCTTAATTCCCCTTTTTTTACCTTTATCATAAGCAATTTTTTCATATAAGCCAAACGATTTATCTTCTAGAAATCAAATAAAGAATTACCGTTTGCACCTTCTTCTTTTATATAAACAGGTTCTCCAGAAACCGGCATAACTGGTTGAACTGTCGTCATTGGCTGAGATCCAATTACTTGCGATGGAATCTCAGGTTCTCTATACATAGAAGGCTCAGCTTGTTCATCTAATAATAAATCACATAACGCTCGCACAACTAATAAATGCGCTTTTGATTGTTGTCCTTCACTGCTTTTTGCCTTTGCAATTTCATTCGCCATTTTATTTAAAATCTTATCGCTCGATATTTGCATTCCTTGTCACCTCATACTTTGTAGTTCTTTCTCAAATTGTCCCAGCTTCTCTACTGAACCAAACACTATTATCATATCATGTTCTTGTAGTTTTTCCTGCCCGGTCGGATTATGTATAACATTCCCATTTCTCAAAATCGCTAAAATTGTTACATCAAATTGATTTCTCACGTCGCTCTCTAGTAACGATTTACTAGCTAAAATAGAGCCCTCTCCGACTGCAATTTCTTCAATTACAAATGACTGCTCCACGCCATACAGTACTGTATCAATATAATGAACTGTTAGCGGATTCGCAATACCTTTTGCAATATGAATTCCTGCCATGCTAGATGGATTAATCACCTTATTTGCCCCAGCCCGCTTCAATTTGTCTTCAGTTTCTGGTTTTTCTGCTCTTGCCACAATTTTAATTGCATCGTTTAATCCTCTTGCCGTTAATGTAATAAATACATTTTCAGCATCATTTGCTACGATGGCAACTAAACCAGCTGCCTTTGAAATTCCAGCATGATGTAACACTTCGTCTTCCGTTGCATCTCCGTGTACATACAAAAGTTTTTCCTTCTCTAATATGCTTTCATCTTTATCCACAACGACAAATGGAATTTTCTTTTCTTGCAATTCATGTACAACTTGAAGCCCTACTCTACCACAACCACATACGATAATATGATTTTGTAACTGTGCTATTTGTTTATCCATCTTCTTCCTCCGCACTGCATGAAATAAATTCCCTTCAATAATCATAGCTGCCACTACACCAATCGCATACGTAACGATGCCGACTCCAACCGGTATGATAAGAAGCGCAAAAACTTTTCCTGCCTGTGTTACAGGAACGGCATCTCCGTATCCAACAGTTAATACAGTAATCATCGTCATCCAAAATGCTTGAAACAAACTAATCTCTTCGATCGCCATAAATCCTAACGTTCCTAGAATTACAACGAAGGTCATACATATAACTGCTATCCATAATTGCTTACGCGCATTCATATCGTGTTTCAACTCTTTTCTCTATCTACAATCTTTGCCAGTGGAAATGAAATACATATATACTAGATACGGAATCTATGAAAGAGGTTGATATAATGAAAACATTTCTTTCCGCCTTACAATGGGCGCTATTTATTTTAGCTGGGAGCCTTATTGTACCAATTAGCGTCGCAACTAATTATGGTCTCGATGGCGCTGAAGCTATTGCATTCGTACAAAGAACATTATTTGTTCTTGGCTTTGCTGGCCTACTGCAAGCTATATTTGGGCATAAACTTCCTATTCAAGAAGGTCCAGCAGGCCTTTGGTGGGGGATTTTCTCCCTTTATGCAAGTTTAGGTGTCGTATTATTTGGATCCAGCAATGAAACGCTGAAAGTCCTTCAGTATGCCTTCCTATTAAGTGGTATCATTTGTATTATTCTTAGCGTTTTTGGACTCATCGATAAACTGGTTCGCTATTTTACACCGACAGTCATTGGAACATATTTATTTCTTCTTGTCGCGCAACTTAGCGGTTCCTTCCTAAAAGGAATGTTCGGCCTTGACGGACAACATACAGAAGTACAAGCTAACGTATTTATTCTTTCACTCATTGTTATTTTACTATCCTTTTTCATCATGAAGCTACCTATTATTGGACAATATTCCGTTCTTTTCAGTATCGTCTGCGGCTGGATATTATTCGCATGCTTCGGATTATCTAATCCAGTAACACCTGTGAGCGATATAATCCGTTTTCCGTCTCTGTTTGTTTTCGGAATGCCTCGTATTGAATGGAACATGGCAATTACGGTAGTTTTCGTTACACTATTACTTCTAACAAATATGTTGGCAAGTATTCGCGTTGTCCAAAAGATTGTCTCTAAGTATGAAAAAAATGCAGCACCAGATCGTTTCAAACAAGCCGGCATTATAACAGGAATCAATCAATTGCTAGGAGGTCTTTTTTCAGCTATTGGACCTGTCGCCATTTCTGGATCAGCAGGCTTTATCGCAACGACTAATATTTATAAGCGACTCCCATTTATGTTAGGATCAAGCTTTATTATTCTCGTTAGTATATTCCCAAAGATTACTTCATTCTTTGCGGCAATCCCTGTCGCAGTCGGATATGCTGCCATTTATCCTGTATTTGCAAGCATGATTGGTCTTGCCTTTCGCGAATACGAAACAGTACAGGATAAAGAACGATTATTTAAAGTAGCAGGTCTTTCAATCTTTACAGGAGTCGGGGTTATGTTTGTTCCAGCAGGGGCATTTTCTACGCTCCCACCATTTTTAGCATCATTTTTAAGTAACGGTCTCGTTCTTGGATCTGTAATGGCAATTTTGCTTGAAATACTATTTTCTCGTTCAACAGAAAAACAACCATCGTAAATTGGAAAACTTCCATTATTGCACTCTATCTTTAGAGTTGTTACGATAATGATAAAGTGAGAGCTAATCAGGCATTAACGGTATAAATTATCATGGGCAACATGCTCATGGTAATTTATACTAACAATATAGAACTTTTCCTAACTTCATATGAAGAAGTTCGATGTCTTACTATATATTCCCCAATATCTTCATAAAACTTTATTTCTATTTCAACAAAGAGAGGAATTTTCAATATGACTTATAAAATGATTGTTTTAGATTTAGATGATACTTTATTACGTGACGACCATACTATTTCACCTCGTACGAAAGAGGCTCTAATGACTGCACAAGAGCAAGGTGTAAAGGTTGTACTTGCTTCTGGACGTCCAACTTTTGGTATGCGCAATGTAGCGAAAGAACTTCTTTTAGAAGAATACGGCAGTTTCATTCTATCTTTTAATGGCGCAAAAATTATTAACTGTAAAACAAACGAAGAAATCTTTAGTAGTACGCTATCTCCTGAAATCGTTCACAACCTATTTGAAATTAGTAAAACTGAAGATGTATGGATTCATACTTATATGGGCGATGATATCGTAACGGAAGAAAATAATCCTTATACTGAAATTGAGGGCGATATTACTGGTATGCCAATTGTTGTAGTAGATGACTTTAAAGATGCTGTTCAAGAGCCTGTAGTAAAAGTATTAATGAATAAAGAGGCTGAACGCCTTGTTGAAGTTGAAAAGAAACTACAAAAACAACTAGAAGGACAATTAAGCGTGATGCGTTCAAAACCATTCTTCTTAGAATTTACTGAAGCCGGTGTTACAAAAGGAACGAGCTTAAACAAGCTGATCCAAAAACTTGGCATTAAGCGCGAAGAAGTTATTGCAATGGGTGATAGCTATAACGACCAAGCGATGATTGAATTCGCTGGTCTTGGTGTTGCAATGGGCAATGCACCAGATGATATTAAAGAAATTGCAAACTACGTAACAGATACAAATATGAACGATGGCGTTGCAAAAGTAGTTGAGAAATTTGTACTAAAAAACGAAGTACTTGTTTAATATTTTCATTCACAAAACCTATTTGAAGTCAAATACTTCAAATAGGTTTTTATTTAAATTACCGCGTTTTTGTGACTATATTTTGAACTTTGCACTATTCTCGTAGTGTAAACTTTCTTTTTGTATATAATGAAACAAAATAGACTATTTTATTTTGAAAAAGAATACAAATTTACTATATACAAGCATACGTTAAAGGAGGCTATTTCATGTTATCTACACCAATCGGACGATTAAGAGCAATCGGCTTAATTGAGGGAATTTCTTTCCTATTACTATTATTTGTAGCAATGCCATTAAAATATTTCGCCGGCTTTGCAACAGCCGTTAAAATTACAGGTATGGCTCATGGTGTTTTATTTATTCTATTCATCTTTGCGGTAATTCAAGTAACAATCGTACACCGCAAATCAATTGCATGGGCACTTGGGGCATTTGTTTCATCAATTATCCCATTTGGTACGTTTGTACTAGATGCAAAATTAAAGAACGAACAACAATAACAAAAAGGTAGTTAACAACTGTTAACTACCTTTTCTATTTATAGATTTGGAATTTCCCAATCAATTTCTCTCTCACCCATATTAGCTAAAATCGTATTTACTTTAGAGTATGGCTTACTACCAAAGAAACCACGTCTTGCTGATAGTGGGCTTGGATGTACAGATTCGATAATATGATGCTTCGTATTCGTAATTAACTTTTTCTTCGCCTGTGCATGACGTCCCCACAATATGAAAATAACTGGGTTTTCACGTTCATTTAATAGCTCAATTACGCGGTCTGTGAAATGCTCCCATCCTTTTCCTTTATGAGAATTCGCCTCACCTTGACGAACTGTTAATACCGTATTTAATAATAAAACCCCTTGCTTTGCCCACTTTACTAAATAACCGTTATTCGGGATTTCATAACCATATTCATCTCGGAGTTCTTTGTACATATTTAACAATGACGGTGGCGTTTTAATACCGGGTTGTACCGAGAAGCTTAAACCATGCGCTTGCCCCGGTCCGTGGTATGGATCTTGTCCTAAAATAACGACCTTTGTATTTTCATAACTTGTATACTCTAGAGCACTAAAAATATTTTCTAGCTTCGGATACACAACATGTGTACTATACTCTTCTTTCAAAAAATCAGCGAGCTTGTGATAATATTCTTTCTCAAATTCTGGTGCCAATAAAGAACCCCAATCATTTTTCAAAACATTTTTCATGCTTTCACTTCCCGTCCAATTAATTCACCATATCCTGCTTTGTAAATACTACAAACGAAATAATAAGGGACACAACGGCCCAAACAGTTAAATTCATTAAAGAAAACCCCATCGATAACCCTTGTAATGCAGGTAATTTCCCTGATAGATAATCTGTTAATGATAAATTCACACTAAAAATATATTTCGCGCCTTCCCACGATGTTGCGAATGAGCTTAAAATACCACCTGCGATTAATGCAGCTAACATAACGCCCATACCAGCTGGTGTATTTCGAATTAAAACAGAGACCATAAACGAGATAGTTCCGACAACGATAGCAACAAACCAGGCTAATCCATATGCCATCAAGATATATTGCCACTGCGGAATAAGATGCACAAAATTCGTATTTAACGTTTCCTTATCAATAACAAACCCTGTTAAAACAGGTAAATTCCATCCCGAGTATCCAAATACAAGCCCTGATAATACGTAAGCAAACAAACCGACAAGGAGCAGTATGAGTGAAATGAAAAATAACATTGTCACGTACTTACTAAGGAGTATTTTCCAGCGCCGAATCGGCCGCGTAAGTAGCATCTTCATCGTTCCATCACTTCGTTCTCCTGAAACAATATCAATAGCGACAATCATTACAAGCAGCGGAATAAACAATGTTATTCCTTGCTCAATAAACGCCCTTACAAAAGTTGGCGCGCCCGGTGCCATCGGGTTAATATCATGATCTAAATAATATTGTTGCTGCTCCACTCTTACCTTCAGCCAATCACGCCATTCTTCTGGTAGTCTAGAATTGTTCAAGCGGTTTTGAGAATCAACAATTTGTTGTTGCAGCGAAACTTTCCAATCCGTTGTACCTAGCCTTTTTTGCGTCGTTTCTATTTCACGATACTGCGCATACACAAAGAGCGGGATTAAGATGGCTAAAATAAGCATGACAACAAAAATACGTTTCTTACGATAAATTTTCTCCGATTCATTTAAAACTAGATTCGCAAATTCACGCATGCTGCTCACCCCTTGTGAGTTCAATAAATAAATCTTCTAGCGTAAATACAAGCTCTTTAACACTATGCACATCTACCCCATTTTCCACAAAATGTTTATTCCAATTACTTATAGATTTGATATCCATACGGCATAGTAATCGATTACCTTCTATACTTACTTCTCTTACTTCCTCAGCATCTTCTAGCATATCTTTCGCCTTAGAAATCGGTGTAACAATCCATTCTACACGATCACTTGCTGTTTTAATTAACTCTTCAATCTTGGCAACTGTTATCATTTTTCCTTTATGAATAATCGCAACCCGATCGCATATCATTTGTACTTCGCTTAGCAAGTGACTTGAAATAAACACACTCATATTTTCTTCTTTCACAAGCTTATGTATAAATTCCCTAAGTTCTCTAATTCCAGCTGGGTCTAAACCATTTGTTGGCTCATCTAATATAAGCAATTTTGGGTTTCCAAGAAGCGCTTGCGCAATGCCAAGGCGCTGTTTCATACCAAGGGAGTATGTTTTTACCTTATCGTGAATCCTTTCATCTAAATGAACCATTTGAGCAATTTCAATAATACGTTCATCTGATATATTACCTAGCATACGGGCAAATTGTTTTAAATTCTCCCATCCCGTTAAATATGTATACAGTTCAGGGTTTTCAACGATACTACCAATTTGACGCATCGCTTCTCTGAAATTTTCCTTAATAGAATAACCACCAATAGAAATTGTACCCTCTGTTTCTTTAATCAATCCAACTAACATTCGAATAGTAGTCGTTTTTCCGGCGCCATTCGGTCCTAGGAAGCCAAACACTTCTCCTTGTTTTACATCGAAGGAAATATTCTCTACAATAGTCTTCTTTCCAATTACCTTCTTCACGTCTCGTACAGAAAGTATCGTCGTCATTTTACCCCTCCTTGTTCTAGTTTTAATTTACTCGCAACATTTTGAACTAATCGGTCAGCCATATATGTATACCCTACTTCATTCGGATGGAAATGATCGGAGTATAATAAATCTTTCCCGCGGTTTTGGAATAAATCAAATGTCGGTGTAATATACACATTTTTATTATTTACCGCTAATTTTTCTAAAGATGCATTCCAGTCTACAACAATGTTTGATGATCCTTTTAAATCTTCTACATCTTCAAAAGGATTGTATAAACCAAGCCAAAAAATAGGACTATCTGTATTTAACTTACGAATTTCTTCTATAATTTTCTTCGCTTCATTTTGGAACGTTTCTGTATCAGGACGGTATGTTTCTAAATCTATCTTTCCAAGCGATTCCCACCCTGGAAATAAATCATTTCCTCCTATCGTTAAAACGATTACATCCGCTTGCTTAATTGAATATTGAGCGCCACTACTCTCCATTTGGTTTAATAAGTCAGGCATTTTTGCACCACTAACAGCTAAGTTAGTTAAAGCAATCTTTTGCTTATAATCTTTTTGTAAATCTTCTTTCATCCGTCCAATATAGCCAATTCCTTCTTTATCACCAACACCGCGTGTTAATGAATCACCTAGGCTAACAATTTGTAACGTTCCCGTTTTCTTTTTCTCTTTTGCCACTACATCGGTCTTTTTAATTAAATTTGAAGCTTTCGGATTTAACACATCATTTACACCTGAAACAAAGCCATATGCAAATAAACAGAAAGATACAATTGTAATGAGTAGAATTACTTTTACTACTTTTGATCTCATATCAAAACCCCTTTTAGCCCTCATAGATTGTCCATAATTATACCAAACGCAATTTTGAAAAGCGATTTTCACACCTTATCTATTATGTTGTTTCCCTATGTACTAATTCTGGCAATAACTCTACGTGCTTTACATCTATTTTCTCATCATTAATCTTTTCATATAATAATTCGAATGCCTTCACACCAACATTTTTACTACAATACGAAATCGTCGTAATGCCTAAAATATCTGCCACATCTTGATCATCACAACCGATAATCGTAATATCTTCTGGAATACGAATGCCTTGTTTTTTCGCTTCCGTTACCATTCCCGCTGCAATATGGTTGCAAGATACAAGAAACGCTGTTGGTTTTACTGACATATGGGCCCATTCCCTAATTACATTACGCCCATCTTCCACCGTAAAACAGCCTTTAAACTTCCAGGCCTCTATCGGTGTTACAGCAATCGGTTGAAGCGAATCCTCATATGCTTGTTTTCTTCTCTGGCTATTAATGCTATTACTTCTTCCAATGCAATACCCAATACTTGTATGACCGGCATCTATTAAGCTCTTCATTCCGCGTGAAAACACCTTATAGTAATCAATATGCACACTCGAAATGAAATTCGAGTCTATTTCTTCACACATAACAATCGGACCAAATTTCGTATATTCTTCAAGCTTTTCCTTACTATTTGCCCTGGAACATATAATAACCCCATCAAGCTTTTTCATTTTTAGCATGTTCAAAATTTCTAATTCTCTTTCCTCACTATAATTCGTCTGACAAAGCATCATATTATAATTATTTTTTGCCGTTTCCTTTGATATTCCCTCGATAATAGCGCTATAATATTGATCATTTACGTGCGGTAATAAAACGCCAATGACATTCGTTTTCCCTTTCACTAAATGAATTGCATTCACATTTTGCGTATAATTTAATTCTTCTATAATTGCTAAAATTTCTTTTCGTTTCTGTTCATTCACATATGGATGATTATTCAGTACACGTGAAACCGTTGAAACAGATACCCCAGCAAGTTCAGCGATTTTTCTTATATTCGTCATCTCATTTTCCCCTTCTCTGCAAAAATTCTCCCTTGACCTGGTAAGCTTTCCACAATATATCCTTTCCTAGCAAATACATTTTGAAAGGATATACAACTATGCTTCGATTCAAATTAGAATATATATTTTTCATTGGCGGTCTACTCACTCTCGCCATCGGTATTAATATGATGACGACAATTACTTCCTTTGGACTTAGCCCTTATGATTCCTTCTTTATTGCACTATATCAAAATTTTGGGATAAGTATCGGTTTTTGGATTTTCATGATTAATTTTGCATTTACACTTATCGTACTCTTTTGGAATAAAAAACAAATAACAATTGGTACCATTGTAACGATGGTTCTTATTTCGCTTTTTGTTGATTGGATTGGTTCCATTACAACTATTATGGACGCTATACGCTCTCTTCCAAAATATATAACACTTATTTGTGGAAATCTATTTGTTGGAGCTGGAATTGGTCTTTACGTCTCTGCAAACCTTTGCGCGGCACCTCAAGAAGCTTTCGTTTTGACGGTTGCTGAGAAAAAGAAATGGACATTTAGAAGAACAGAAATTTCGTTAGCGTTTTTATTTTTAACATTAAGCTTCCTATTAGATGGGCCTATCTATTTTGGAACAATCATCTTATCTTTTACAACAGGCTGGATTATCCAAGCATTTATTCAAGTTGGTACGCAGATTTTAAATAGAAAAAAACCTATTAAGCAGGCCGCTTAATAGGTTTTTTATTAGGGGAGATGCTACTTTGCGTCTCCTTCAATTCGGTAATTTGCTTTCAAACAATCTATTTCTTCATACCCTTGCAACGTATGTAGAATATAATCATAATCAGCAAGAGATGCACGATGCGTTACAATTACAATTTCAGCTTTTCCTTTCTCTTCAAGTGGCATCTGAATAATCTTTTCAAAACTAACACCACGCTCAGAGAATAATGAAGTAATTTTAGCAAATACACCAATTTCATCTTTTACATGAAGCCTTAAAAATTTCTTCACAACAATTTCGTCTGGCTCTTTTAATACCTTTTTATACTGCGGGGATACCGCACTATTTCCGTTTACACCTAATCGAATATTTTGCATTACAGCTACTAAATCTGAAACGACAGCTGTCGCTGTTGGCAAGCTTCCTGCACCTGGCCCATAAAACATCGTTTCTCCAACCGCTTCACCGTACACATATACAGCGTTATATTCGTTTTGTACGGCCGCAAGAGGATGAGTATTTGGAAGTAGCGTTGGTTCAACTGTAACTTCTAATTTTTCACCATCTCGCTTCGCAAGACCGATTAATTTAATCGTGTAACCTAAACTTTTACTGTATTCAATATCTTCTTCTGTAATAGAAGTAATTCCTTTTACCTTCACATCTCCAAGCTCTACATTTGTAGAGAAACCAAGGGTAGCCAAAATCGTCATTTTTCTTGCTGCATCTAAACCTTCCACATCTGATGTTGGATCTGCTTCTGCAAATCCAAGTTGTTGGGCTTCTTTTAACACGTCGTTATATGCTCTCCCTTCATCTGACATTTTCGTCAAAATAAAATTTGTCGTTCCATTTACAATTCCCATTACTTTCGTAATAAGATCTGAAGAAAGTCCTTCTACGATACTTCGTAAAATCGGGATCCCTCCGGCTACACTTGCTTCATAAAACAAGTCTGCTTTATTATCTTTTGCTACTGCTAAGAGTTCCGCCCCATGTAACGCCATTAAATCTTTATTGGCAGTTACAACATGCTTCCCACTTTGTAAAGCTTGCAAAATATATGCTTTTGCATCATCAATGCCACCCATCACTTCGATGACAACGTCAATATTTGGATTATCTAAAATTTCATTTGCATCTTGTGTTAATAGAGTAGAAGGTACCTCTACTTCTCTCTCTTTTTCAATATTTTGTACTAGTACTTTCGTTACTTTCACAGGACAACCTACTTGGTGTATGAGTCGCTCTTGATGATCTGTAATAATACGAACTACACCGCTACCAACTGTCCCAAGACCTAATAAACCAACTTGAATTTCTTTCATAATACTGTCCACCCCTCAAAAATTGTGTTTAGATGAAATTATATGAGTAAAAAATCTGAAAAACAATATTTTTTGAACATTCGGAAAAATATAAGTTAATCTTTACAAAGAAAACGTTGCCACGTGTTACACAATCTTTTTTTATAATACATAAGGGGTTTCTTGATACACGTAATAATTCAGCCAATTAGAGAATAATAGATTCCCATGGCTTCTCCACCTCACAAGCGGTTTCTCATTTGGATTATTATGCTTAAAATAATTTTTTGGCACATCAATATTTAACCCTTTGTCGCGGTCTCGTTCGTATTCTTCTTTTAACGTATCACAACTATATTCACTATGCCCGAGCGCAAACACTTGCCTTCCTTCTTGCCCAATAACAAGGTGAACACCCGCTTCCTCAGAGTTTGCTAATAATGTTAATTCTTTCACCTCTCTAATATCACTCTCTCTTACTTCTGTATGACGAGAATGCGGGGCAAAAAACATTTCATCAAACCCTTGTAACAATTTCACATGTTGCTCACGGACTTCATGTTCAAATACACCGAACATTTTTTCCTTAAGAGGATATTTTGGAACGCCATAATGATGATACAAACCAGCCTGTGCGCCCCAGCAAATATGAAGCGTAGATGTTACATTCTTTTTTGAATACTCCATAATATGTTTAAGCTCTTCCCAATAATCTACCTCTTCAAAAGAAAGGGTCTCTACTGGAGCTCCTGTAATAATAAGCCCATCAAATTTCTCATTCTCAATATCACGGAATGTTTTATAGAAACTCGTTAAATGTTCCTGTGCTACATTACGAGACAAATGTGATTCCATATGAAGTAAATGAACATCTAATTGCAACGGTGTATTGCCAATTAAACGAAGTAATTGCGCTTCTGTTTCTTGCTTTGTAGGCATTAAATTTAATATAGCAATTTTCAACGCCCGGATATCTTGTGTTTCTGCTCGCTCCTTCGTCATTACAAAAATATTTTCCTCCTGCAACACTTTGCGAGCTGGTAAATCTTTATCAATTATGATCGGCATGTTGTTTGCCTCCGACTAACGCTGCTTCTAAATCTGCAATAATATCAGAAACATCTTCTATACCGACCGATAAACGAATTAAATCTGATGTGACGCCAGCTAAACGCTGATCTTCAGCATTTAATTGTCTATGCGTCGTGCTAGCAGGATGTATAACGCAAGTTCGTGCATCAGCTACATGCGTTACGAGAGTCGCTAGTTTTACATTTGCGATAAATTCTTTCGCAGATTCTAATCCGCCCTTAATACCGAATGTTAAAACACCACTAGCACCTTTTTTCAAATACTTTTGTGCTAACGAGTAATTCTCATTACTATCTAGTCCCGGATAATTCACCCATTCAATACGTTCATGGTTAGCAAGCCACTTAGCAACTGCAAGAGCATTTTCACTATGACGCTCCATTCGTAAATGCAGCGTTTCTAAGCCAATATTGCTAATATACGCATTGAATGGGCTCATACAGTTTCCGTAGTCTCTTAATAATTGAACACGTGCCTTCACAATATAAGCTGCTGCACCAAAATTTTGAACGTAACTTACGCCGTGATAACTTGGATCTGGTTCAACAAGTTCAGGATATTTCCCATTTGTCCAATCGAAGTTCCCTCCGTCAATGACAATACCGCCTAAAGAGCTTGCATGACCATCGATATATTTCGTCGTAGAATGAACGATAATATTTGCCCCGTGCTCAAATGCTTGGCATAAATAAGGAGTTGCTAATGTATTATCCACGATAAAAGGTACTTCTAACTCTTTCGCTGCATCTGAAAATTCTTTGAAATTTAAAACGTTCATCGCTGGATTTCCTAACGATTCTGCATAAACAAGCTTCGTCTTATCATTAGCAAGAGCCACGATTTCATCAGCAGTTAAATTGGGATTAAAGAACGTAACATCGATACCAAGCTTACGCAAACTCACCCCAAATAAATTAAATGTTCCACCGTAAACTGTGGAAGAACAAAGCAAGTGGTCTCCGCTACTACAAATATTTAAAACAGCAAGCATAATAGCAGCCTGCCCAGAAGCCGTTGCAACAGCTCCTACACCACCCTCTAACTCCGCTAATTTTTGCTCAAATGCAGCTAGAGTAGGATTTCCAATACGCGTATATATATATCCTTCTGCCTCTAAATTAAATAGTGCTGCTAAATCATCCGAAGTATCGTATTTATACGTTGTACTTTGATAAAGTGGCAAAACACGCGGTTCACCATTCTTTGGTGTATAGCCACCTTGCACACAAATTGTTCCTTTTCCCCATGATTCTCCCATCTCTCATTCTCCTTTCTTCTATGCAAAATAAAAAACTGCTCCTTTCCTGAAAACAAGAAAGGAGCAGTTTGAAAACACGCTCTAAAGGCTCTTTCTTATCTCTCAGGATTTATTACCTGCAGGATTTGGCACAATTCCGTTATACGGCTGTTGCCAAGGTTTCATCGGGCCTGTCCCTCCACCTTTTCTTGATAAGACTATGCAATTACCGTTGATTTTATAGCAATAATTTCCTAATGTCAATCAGTTTTTCTGAATGTTCTAAATTAACTACGAAAGATTTGACATGCATAACAAAAGAAATATATTCCATATCCATTTGAAAAAGACCTTTTAAAACCCACGATTACTATATAGAATTAAGTAAGTAGTTTAACTGTATACATTTCAAATTCAGACCCCAATATATTGAATAAGCCAACCTCTCAAAAAGATACTATACATATTCATTTCATTTCGCACCTTTCGCCATTACAACTTACATAACGGAGGTATCACATGACAAACACAAAGGACATGCACTATATACTCGTCCTATACGGCATTCTTTTAGGCTCTATAGTAGGAGCAACAGTCTGGCTATTTTTAGTTACAATAAATATCGGCATTCACTTTATTTGGGGATACTTACCTACTATTTTCTCTTCTCCCCCGTATTACACTATTTGTGTAACAACTATCGGTGGTATCCTCGTCGGTTTAACTCAAAAATACTTCGGCACATACCCACGTCTTATGCCGGAAGTGATGGGTGAATATAAAAAAACAGGTAGAATTGAATACCGTTTTGTACATAAAGCTACTTTAACTGCGATTATTGTTTTAATATTTGGAGCTAGCTTAGGTCCCGAAGCAGCACTTGTTGGCATTATCGGTGGACTTTGTACATGGATAGGGGATCGCTTTACATTCGCCTTAAAAGGAATGAATGAACTAACAGAAGTTGGAATTGGTGCTACTTTAAGTGTAATTTTTAACGCGCCATTATTCGGTTATTTAGCTCCAAATGAAAATGAGGGTGAGCAAATTAACGAGTTTTCTAAAGGAAAAAAAGCAATTGTATATTTAGCTACCACTTTCGCTGGTTTTTCCGTTTATTTATTACTTAGTAAATTCGATAATCGTGGATCCTTTATCGTTGATTTCGGAAAAGGTTCCCTTTCTCTTAATGAATGGATTGCCTTTCTACCACTTGCTAGTATTGGCGCTATAGTTGGCTTCTTTTATTTCAAATTAGAATTCACATTAGAGAAATTAATCCATCCCTTAAAAGAATACAAACTATCACTTGGAATTATCGGTGGTATTTTATTAGGAATTACAGGAACTTTTCTCCCGTACACGTTATTCTCAGGAGAACATCAATTAAAAGATTTAGTTGTTGAATGGAGCCATTTATCCTTCTGGGTACTACTTCTTTCAGGGGTTTTAAAATTATGTATTACTGCCGTTTGTTTGAATACAGGTTGGCGCGGTGGACACATTTTCCCAATTATATTTGCTGGATCTAGTATTGGATATGCTATAGCATCCATTATCCCTATAGATCCAATTGCTTCAGTAGCCATCGTCACGACAGCAATTTCAAGCTATGCATTAAGAAAACCAATTGCAATAACATTACTATTACTCATGTTTTTCCCGCTCAATTTACTATTACCGATGCTTGGAGCGGCAGCGATTGGTAATGCATTTCCACTTCCTAAAAACAACGACGCTACAAGCGAATAAAAGTAGGCAGTAGGGACAAAAGTTCCACTGCCTATTTCTATTACACACGTTGCTTCAATAGTGCGTATAACTCTTCAAAATTTTGCACTTCATATGTTGGCACAATCTCACTATCATTTGATTTCTTTTCTCGATTAAACCAACAAGTATCAATTCCCGCTACATATCCGCCTTTCATATCAGCACTTAACGAATCCCCAATAATGAGCCCCTTTTCTGGAGCAAAATTAGGAATTCGTTCAAAAACATAATCAAAATACTCTTTCATCGGCTTTTGGAATCCTGTATCCTCAGAAACAAAAATATCTTGAAACAAGGCATGTAATCCTGCATTACGTAAACGTTTATCTTGCGTCTGAGAAATACCGTTTGTCACAATATATAAATCGTACTCACTTTGAATTTGAGTTATAAATTCAAATGCGCCTTGCATGAGCTGATTTCCTTCTTCTAAGTAGCTACGATAATTATTTTCGAATAATATCCCATCTACCTCTTCCCCATATTCTTTCAACAAAATCGAAAATCGTGTATTTAAGACTTCATCACGATTTATTTCCCCTTCTTCAAAAGCCTCCCAAAGGCGTTTATTAATTTTTTTATACTGCGCCTCAATCTCTCTAGTTAGATTAATCCCTCTCTCTTCAAACAGCATACGTAACGCCACTTTCTCCGCCTTTTGAAAATCTAACAATGTATCATCTACATCGAATAACAATGTTTTATATTTTTTCATAAGCCCTTCACGCCCTCTTTTCTACAAAAATAAATTTACGTAAATCGTATCATTCCTTCTTGTAAACATAATAGGAGATATCTCATACTAAACAGGAGGTGAAAACATGAAAGTTAGCAAAAATAGCGAAGAAATCTCTCATTACATGCAAACTTCCAACTTCCATACCCTTTTTTCTTTTAATGTCTTACCATATGCTGAACTACACTCCTTTCAAAAGAAAGAAAGGATATGTACCGAAGGAGTTGACGTTCCTTATCTTTATTACTTAATTTCCGGGAAGGCAAAAATATATATGAGCCATAAAAACGGGAGGGTCTCCTTAATTAACTTTATTCAAGAACCTTCGTTCATTGGAGAATTAGGTTTAATTGGTGTGGAATCTGTTACAAAAACGGTAGAAGTGATTGAAGATTGTATATGCTTAGCGCTTCCTCTTAAAGAGTGTCAGTATCTTTTGTTGCAAGATGCTACCTTTCTACAGAAACTATGCAAATTTATCGGTGAAAAAACAATTAACCGAACAGAGAGTTACGCCAAAAATAATAGTTATCCGTTCGAAAACCGGTTAGCGGCATTTATTCTATTAACAGAACAAAATAATAGTTATACAGAGAAACACACCGAGGCTTCGGAATACTTAAATGTCAGCTACCGTCATCTTTTATATGTATTAAACCAGTTTTGCCAACAAAATTACTTACAAAAAGATGGAAGAACCTATTACATACAAGATCGAATTCAACTAGAAAAACTGGCTGACGAACTTAAATTATAAAAAAAAGTAGCATTAACGTTTATCTGTTAATGCTACTTTTTTCGAGTGACGATTCTATTTTCAATTAAAATTTACTTGCTACTTTAGCTGCTTCCTCAAGACCAGCTGTAATGATTTCTTCTGCTTTATCTGGGAACTGGTTATGTCCTTCAATAACTACTGTTTCCATATTCGTCGCACCGAAGAAGCCCATCATGCTTGCTACATATTTAACAGCCATTTCTACTTCTGCTGCTGGACCTTCAGAATATACACCACCGCGCGCGTTTAATAATGCAATCTTCTTATCTCCAATTAGACCAACTGGACCTTCTGGCGTATATTTAAACGTTTTTCCAGCTCGGTTTAAATAATCAATATATGTGTGCAATACTGCTGGGATTGTTAAGTTCCATAATGGGAAACCGAAAACGACTTTATCAGCTTCTAAAAATTGATTTAAATACTTATCAGCAACTGCTACTGCTTTTGCTTCCTCTTCAGTTAAATCAAATCCTTTACCTGCCTTGAATGTACCATTAATCATATCTACGCCTACATATGGTAATTCTTCTTTATATAAATCAAGTTCTACTACTGTATCATTTGGATGTGCTTCTTTATAGTTTGCTAAAAATGCCTCGTATAATTTCACACTAACTGCTTGTTCCGCTGGGCGGTTGTTTGCTTTTACAAATAAAACTGTTGCCATTGTTTTTCCTCCTAGTACTCACTCTTCTGTTGTTATATGCTTTCAAAAAAGGTATCCCTTGTAATTGTTGTTTTGTTGCTTACAAACATATTTTATCTTTATATCAAGACAATTTCGTCCTCACATAGACGTATTTTTCCATAAAAAAAGTCCACCTTCTAAAGGCGAACTAGGTCTTACGACTTTTGTCTTATACAATTCCGTTTTTCACTGCATATAATGCCGCTTGCGTGCGATCAGATAAATTCAACTTACTCAAAATACTACTTACATGAGCTTTTACCGTTTTTTCTGTAATAACTAAAACGGAAGCGATCTCTTTATTACTCATCCCTTTCGCTAATAGCTGCAACACTTCATTTTCTCTCGCTGTTAACACATCCACTTGAATACAAGGTTCTTCTTCTTTTTCTTCCATAGGTAATGTTTGAGAGAGAAGAGCATTTGCTATATCCGGATGTAATTGAATATTACCTTTATATGCGCTTCGAATAGCTTCAACAAGCTGATCCGGTTCTACATCTTTTAAAATATAGCCGCTTGCTCCCGCCCTTAACGCTGGTAAAACATGCGCCTGATCAGAGAAACTAGTTAATACAATTACTTTCACATTTGGATATTCTTTTTTGATGCACGCCGTCGCCTCGACACCATCCATTTCGGGCATATATAAATCCATTAGTACCACATCAGGATTTGTCTCCCCTACTTTCACTAATGCTTCTTTCCCGTTATTTGCTTCTCCAACTAACGCTAAATCTTCCTGTGTACTCAAGAAAAATGCTAACCCTTTTAGAACGACTGTATGATCATCAACTAACAATACTTTTATTTTCACAAACTTCCCTCATTTTCACATCATAATGGTACGTTTACTTTTACACTTGTTCTTTTCTTATCACTTACGATTTTAATTGTTCCACCAACTAATTCTACTCTTTCACGCATCGTAGTCATACCGAGTGATTTCTTCTCTTTTATATTCTTTTCTACAAAGCCATTTCCTTGATCGACTATTTCTAATGATACATTCTTCTCCGTCACTTTGAAATAAATCGCTGCTTCTCTGACATTCGCATGTTTACTTACGTTATTTAACGCTTCTTGTCCAATTCGCCATAGTGCTTCCTCTACTACGCGCGGCAAATCACGAACACCTGTAACTTGTTCCCGAATTTTCAATCCCAAACTTTCGCCATATTGCTTTAAAGCTGGTAATAATCCTTTCTCTAATCCCGCTGGACGTAGTTGCCAAATTAACGTCCTCATTTCTTTTAAAGCTCCTTGCGATAACTCACGTATCTCATGTAAAGATTGATCTACCTTTTCATTTCTCCCCTTTAAGACAGCTTCGGCACCTTTCGTCATAAAGGTTAATGAAAACAACTTTTGTGAAACAGAATCATGCAAATCTCTTGCTAAACGATTACGTTCTTCCATTCGTACAAGTTCTCGGCGCTTTTCGTTTAACCTTAAATTCTCTATCATTAAAGATATATGGTTTGCTAACGCCTGTACTACATCTATCGTATTTATATCAAATTCTCCATTATTCGAACTTACACTTAATACGCCAAATATATGATCTTGAATGTGTATGGGAATGGCAATAACTGCTCGATTAGGATGTACGATATTCCCAACCTGACTCTTTAACAAAACAGGTTCTTCTTTTTTTAGCGCTTCCTGTGCCGCTGACTTCAAATCCTCTTGCAACTCATCTATCTTATACGAAGCTCTTACAGCAAGTTCATTTTCTTCTCTAATAAGGAATACAACTTGCTCCCATAGAAATAACTTCCCTATTTGTTTTACAATCTCCTCAGGCAATGCATTAAATTTATGAATCGTCCTTAAAGCTTGAATAAAAAGTTCTAACTTTACATAATAATGAGCCCTTCTCTTTTCATTCTCATACAATTTTGTACGTTTTAATGCTGTTCCAATTTGGAACGCAACTGATTGTAATAGCACTAATTCTTCTTCAGAAAAATGCGTTTTACCTGGGCTAGCAACATTTAATACGCCAAATTCATCTTCCCCAGCTTTTAACGGCACTGTCGCATGATGCACGATTCCTTCTGTATCTCCCCAGTTATATTCAATCGCATTATTAATTCTTTTACATTCAATAATATTAACGGCTCTCTCTAGTTTTCCTTCCACAAATCGGTGTAAACACCAACAATTCCCCTCACACATCGGTCGTTTATTTTCAAATCTCAATCCCTCTGGCAATTGATAATCAATTAATTTCGTATATCTACCATTTTCATCCGCAAGAAATATCCATCCTGTCGTTAAACCCGTTACATTCAATAATTTTTCCAATACAGCTTGCATCACATGATATGTATCATTTGAAGTGTTCAACGTCTCTGCAATCTCTTTTAATATAACTAATTCATTTGTACGATTTTCTTGAAACATAACTCGTCTCCTACATACAAGATTTTCAATTGCTCCTAAAATAAATCATCTACTTTTCACTTTGTACTTATTCGTAACATTGATATAATGGTGAAAACATAGTTTTCATTATATCACTTGAGGGGGCTTTCATAATGACATTAAATAAAGCACTTACTATCGCTGGTTCTGACACAAGTGGCGGTGCTGGTATACAAGCAGATTTAAAAACATTCCAAGAACTTGGTGTATACGGAATGACATCTCTTACGACAATCGTAACGATGGATCCACATAACGGTTGGGCACATAACGTATTCCCAATCCCTGCTTCTACATTAAAACCACAATTAGAAACAACAATTGAAGGTGTTGGCGTAGATGCTTTAAAAACAGGTATGCTAGGATCAGTAGAAATTATCGAAATGGTTGCAGAAACAATCGAAAAACATAATTTCAAAAATGTAGTAGTTGATCCTGTTATGGTATGTAAAGGTGCTGATGAAGCATTACATCCTGAAACGAATGATTGCTTACGTGACGTTCTTGTTCCAAAGGCATTAGTTGTAACACCAAACTTATTTGAAGCTTACCAACTAAGTGGCGTAAAGATCAATTCTCTTGAAGACATGAAAGAAGCAGCGAAAAAAATCCACGCTTTAGGTGCGAAATACGTCCTAATTAAAGGCGGTAGCAAGCTTGGTACAGAAACTGCAATCGACGTCCTATATGACGGAGAAACATTCGACCTTTTAGAATCAGAAAAAATTGATACAACAAATACACACGGCGCAGGTTGTACATATTCTGCTGCAATTACAGCAGAACTTGCAAAAGGAAAACCTGTGAAAGAAGCAGTAAAAACTGCTAAAGAATTTATCACAGCTGCTATCCGTTATTCGTTCAAGATTAATGAATACGTAGGCCCAACACATCACGGTGCATATCGTAAATTCGTTGTATCAAAAGAACTTGTCTAACCTATAAATGAAAACACCCACAGAGTTTACATTTTCTCTCTGTGGGTGTTTTTTATAAACTCTTCTGGTCATCGTATCTTTAAGATGCAGAACTAACTTGATTTCTACCATTTCTTTTGGAGTAATATAATGCATCATCAGCAGCTTGAATAAATTGCTCTGGTGACCCTTCATACACTGAAATGCCTACTGAAACTGTAATTTTTATTTTTGTTCCATTTAACAATTGGAATGAATGGTTTTCAACAACTGTGCGAACTTGTTCCCCTGTACGCATTCCATAAGCTAATCCCTTCTTTGGTATCAAAAGTGCAAACTCCTCTCCACCCTTTCGAAAGGCTAAATCTGGAAATGGTGAAATTTCTCTTAAAATACATCCAATTTGTTTTAACACTTCGTCTCCTGCAGGATGTCCATACGTATCATTTACACACTTAAAATGATCAATATCTATAAGTAGTAAACAAAGTGAATCATTTTTCATACGCTTACTCCCAATATGACGATTCATCTCTAAATCAAACTGTCTTACGTTTCCTAAACCTGTCAATGCATCTATCGTTGCATATTGCCTCATCGTTTGAAATAATTCATTGGATTGCAATACATAATTTGCGCTTATAAATGTGATATATGCTGCAACACTACTACAAACTACATATAATGCTACGATAGACATATCCTTAAATAAAATAGAAAGTGGCACTACTAAAATAGATAAACTATATAAATTAAACCAGATCCATCTTGTAAATATAGAAGCTTTCATCCGCCAAATAAAAACAACTCCAACACCTATCAATACAATACTATAACAAGCCAATTCAGAGGCTAAAGAATACTCGGTAAAAAATAATCGGGTAATTAAAATAATAGTAACTGTTATACTACTAGCTATCGGACCTCCGATTATAATCGCTAAAATAACAGCTAAATAACGTAGATCCAACATAATATCCTCAATATGTACACCAAAATGCATCAATAGTACACTTAATATTCCAGTAAGCATACCTACTACACATTTCTGCCAAAGAGAAAACTCTTCTTTTAACGGCCTATCTCTTAAAATCTGACCTCCAACAAAAATAAAGGAAAGAATAATTGTTGTGTTTACAAATAAGTCCCTTAACATAAAATAATCTCCCTACTTTTCTATCTATTCCTTTCCTTATTTTATTGTATACGAGATACCTATAATTCCCAAAGCTTTTTATTTATTTTTTGCTGTTCCACGTGAAACAGCAAAAAATAAAAAGGACGAAAATTCGCCCTTTTCATTAACAACATCGTGATATCTTTCCGCCCTTTGCATTAAATCTAGCTTCTTGTGCTTCTGCAAAAAACTGTTTTTGACATACCACTTCTTCTTCTGGATGATGCTTTTTCATATGCTCTACATATGTTTCATAGCTTGGTACCCCAACGAGTAAACTAATAAAGTGTTTCCTTTTTCCCCATACTTTCCTTAGTCGTTTAAGCATAATAGTTCCTCGACTCACTTTCATCTCTAGGTATATATGGTGCCTCTTTTAGCGGCATTGGCTTATTTCTTAATACTTGAATCCAAATTCGAATTGCAGAAATTAATACAGCAATTACAACTATCATAAAAATCCCACAAAGCGCTGCATCAATATAATCATTGAAAATAATTTGTTTCATTTGGGGGACATTTTTAGCCGGTGCTAACACTTTCCCCTCATCTAATGCTCCTTGAAATACCTTTGCATGAGATAGAAATCCTATTTTAGGATTTTCATGAAATAACTTTTGATAACCCGCCGTCATTGTTACAATAAGCAATCCGACAGTTGGAATAAGTGTCACCCAAACATATGCCTTTTTCCCCATTTTGAACAAAATTGTCGTTCCAAGTAATAATGCAATACCTGCTAACATTTGGTTTGCAATACCGAAAAGTGGCCATAATGTATTAATTCCACCAAGCGGATCTACTACCCCTTGATATAAGAAATAACCCCATCCTAATACACATAACGTTGTAGCTATTACATTCGCCAATGTAGAATCCGTTTTCCCAAACGGCTTATATACATGTCCTAAAATATCTTGAATCATAAATCGGCCTACACGTGTTCCAGCATCAATTGTTGTTAAAATGAATAGCGCTTCAAAGAGGATTGCAAAATGATACCAAAAGGCCATCATGGCCGTTCCACCTATTACTTGTGAGAAAATATACGCCATACCTATCGCTAACGTCGGTGCACCACCTGTACGTGATAAAATCGTTTGCTCTCCAACGTTTACAGCGAGATCTTTTAGTTCATTTGGTGTAATAGCAAACCCCCATGAAGAAATAACTTGAGCTGCCTGCGAGACATCCGTACCGATAAGTGCTGCAGGACTATTAATCGCAAAATAAGTTCCTGGTGTTAATACACAAGCTGCAATCATTGCCATCGCGGCTACAAATGACTCCATTAACATTGCTCCATAACCGATTGGTTGTGCGTGTCCCTCTTGTTCGATCATCTTTGGTGTCGTACCCGATGAAACGAGAGCATGGAATCCAGACACCGCACCACAAGCAATTGTAATAAATAAAAACGGGAATAAGTTTCCAGAGAAAACAGGACCTGTTCCATCGATAAATTTCGAAACTGCTGGCATTTGTAGATCTGGTGCTACAATTAAAATACCGATTGCTAATCCAAAAATTGTTCCGACTTTTAAAAATGTGCTTAAATAATCACGTGGTGCTAAAAGCATCCAAACTGGTAATGCAGATGCGATAAACCCATATACAATAAGCATAATAGCAATCGTTTCACCGCTAAATGTGAACATACTTGCAAGTGTTGGATGTTCTGCTACATACTGTCCTCCAATAAGAGACAGTATAAGTAGAATAATTCCGATTACTGACCCTTCACCAACCCGTCCAGGCCTAATGTAGCGCATGTACACTCCCATTAAAATAGCGATAGGAATCGTTGCTGCTATCGTAAACATTCCCCAAGGACTTCCTACAAGCGCCTTTACTACTACTAATGCTAATACCGCTAATAAAATAATCATAATGCCTAAAATACCTATCATTGCAATAAGCCCTGTAACAGGACCAATCTCATCTTTAATCATTTCTCCTAAAGATTTACCATTCCGTCTCATTGAAGCAAATAATATTACAAAATCTTGCACAGCTCCAGCGACAACTACCCCAACAATAATCCATATTGTCCCTGGTAAATACCCCATTTGTGCCGCCAAAATCGGTCCTACCAAAGGGCCTGCCCCAGCAATAGCTGCAAAATGATGTCCAAATAATACCCACTTATTTGTCGGAACATAATCTTTTCCATCATTTAATGTATGGGCTGGCGTTTGCCGATTATTATCTAAGCCGAATACCTTTCTCGCTATAAATCTACTATAAAAGCGATAAGCAACTGCATACACACATACCGCAGCTACTAAGAGCCACACGGCATTAATAGTTTCACCTTGTGATAAAGCTATTACACCAAAAGCACCTGCTCCTACTGCTGCAATAACTCCCCAAAGTAAAATTGACTTCAATGTTTTCACATACAATCCCCCCAATACTATTGCTTAGTGGGATTGTACTAAATTTTCTGAATATTTTATTTGAATCCTCCTTATCATGAAGGATTTCTAGTTTATCATGTCAAAAATTTTGTATTATCTACTATAATTCTATTTTATTTCGAAGTTTTTTCACGTAATTCCGACTAACTGGAATCGGTTGCTCATCATATTTATCTAAATACAAATTATATGTGCCATTATAATAAGGTTTTAGTTCTTGTACATATGACATATTAATTAAATAACTTTTATGTACGCGTAAAAAATCATATGCATTTAACTTATTTTCCAGCTCCTGAAGTGTATATGTTGAAATATACTGATTATTCGTTGTATAAATTGAAACCGTTTTGTTCTCCTTATTTTTGCTTATATATACAATATCTTCAGGGAAAATATATCTAATCCCCTCTTGACCTTCTATCGGTAGTTTTCGCAAATAACTCTTTGCCTTCTCGCCTTGCTCTTTACACATTCTATATAAAAGGAATTGCAAATCTTCCTCACGAAATGGACGTAGTAAATAATAGAATGCTTGAAAACGAAACGCCGTAATCGACTCTTCTATATCTTCACCCATAAAAATCAATTTCGTATAACAGTTTACTTCCCGTAATAAACTCGCATATTCAAAACCAGTTCCATCTAGTAATTTTGAATTCAAGAAAACAAAATCTGGTGTATGCTTTTTCATGATAAATAATGATTCTGTTCCCGTATTCGCTTCAAAACATTCTACATTCTTTATATTTTCAGTGAATTTTTCAGCTAAACTTCTTCGCTCTTCTACTTCTTCCATGATCAGTAAAATTTTCATTTCTTCAACCACCTAATTCTTTTGTCCATATGTCCTGTTGTATACATTCGCTTTTATAAGAAACATTCCCTTTTTCTTACTATACCATTATTTATCTAAAAAAACAGAAAAAAGGAAACCACGACGGTTCCCCCTGCCCTTTTATTCCATTATTTGTAGGCAGTAAAACTTACTGAATGCGAAGTTTCACTGTCCCAAAAACACAATTGGTGCTGGCTAATAATCAGTGAGGGATGACCTCTCGCCTTATACTAATTCTCGCTGCTTCGTTTCTTGCCCAAGTACAATTACAGCAACTACACCAATTAAAATTGATCCACAGAAAATCGTAAATATTAGTGATAATGAAGCCTGTGAAGCAACTAAATATCCTACTAATAGCGGCCCAAGAATACCACCAATACGACCGAATGCTGCTGCCATCCCTGCACCTGTACCACGAATAGCTGTTGGATACTGTTCCGGTGTATAAGCGTATAAGGCACCCCAAGCACCTAAGTTAAAGAAAGATAGTAACATGCCTGCTACAATCAATACTGTTAATGACTCCGCCACACCAAACAAGTAAGCACTACACGCTGTACCGATTAAATACGTAACTAAAACAAACTTACGACCAAGTCGTTCAATAAACCAAGCCGCTGTGAAATATCCTGGCAATTGAGCTAACGTCATAATAAGTACGTACTGGAAACTTTTTATTAAACTAAATCCTTTTAATACCATTACACTAGGTAACCAAAGGAACATCCCATAATAGGAAAAGACAACAGAAAACCATAGAATCCATAACATAATTGTTGCCCTACGATATTCTCCAGACCAAACTGACTTTATATTTTCAATAACGGATGGTCTTTTTTCAACCTTTTGGAATCTCGGTGAATCCGGTAAATTCCATCTTAAATATAAAGCATATAGTGCCGGAACCGCGCTCAACACCATTGCAACTTCCCAACCATATTTCGGAATTACAAAATAAGAGATAAGAGCTGCAATTAGCCATCCACCCGCCCAAAAGCTTTCTAATAGCACAACTATTTTGCCACGTTCATGTGCTTCAACACTCTCTGATACTAATGTAGAAGCAACTGGAAGCTCTCCACCAAGCCCCATACCAATTAAAAATCGTAACACAAGGAACATCGCAAGTGTCGTCGTTAAAGCAGTTAAACCACTACCTATAGAAAATAGTAATAATGTAATAATAAAGACTGATTTCCGCCCTATTTTATCTGATAGTATTCCAAAAACTAGCGCTCCGACTGCCATACCAATTGAATTAATGCTGCCTATCCAGCCCATTTCTTGCGTACTTAATCCCCAATCTTTTTGCAATGCCACCATTACAAATGAAAGCATTCCAACATCCATCGCGTCAAATAACCATCCAAGCCCCGCTATTCCAAGTAGCTTTCGCTTCGAAATTTCTTTCACCTTGCCCACAAGAAGTCCTCCTTACACAGCTGTCTTTACACATCATTTTACATGTGTGAATTGTATAAGTAAAATACTTTCGTTCAAAAAATTCTCCTTCAGCATTCCCCAAAAATAAAATACTTATCACACTATTTGAGGGCCGTAAGACTTCCACCTCAAAATTCAGCTGAAGCAAAGAGGTTAGATGGAAGATCGACTGTCGTTAAACGTCCGATTGGTGCGGGCTAATAATCAGTGGTGGATGAGCAAAGCCTCACTTTATTAAAAATGACCAAATAAAAAAGTAGCGATATTCCGCTACTTTTTCGAACGCATGACTTCTTTTAAAAATTCCGCTAGTACTAACTGACGGCGCCAACGCGTTGGATTACTACACAATCTATAAAACCACTCTAAATTAATTGCTTGAATCCATTTTGGTGCACGTTTTACCTCTCCAGCCCATACATCTAAACTTCCGCCCACTCCAACAGCCATTTTCGTTTCTAAACGATGCTTATTAGTTTGGATAAAGTTCTCTTGTCTCGGGAAACCCAGTGCAACAAGTAATAGATCTGGTTTTGCTTCTTGAATACGAGAAACGATATTCTCTTCTTCGTCTTGTTTAAAATACCCATCTTGTGTACCCACAATAGATACAGCTGAATACGTCTTCGTTAAATGATCGGCTGCAGCTTGTACAACATGCGGTTTTGCACCAAGTAAGAAAACAGATACCGGTTTATTCTCCTCTGATAACTTTGCAAATAAATTACACATTAAATCAAAACCTGCTACACGTTCCTTTACAGGTGTACCTAACATCCCACTTGCTTTTACAACTCCGATACCATCAGGTGTAATTAAATCTGTATTTAATAATGTTTGATGGAATGCTTCATCCTTTTTTGCACACATAACAATTTCAGGATTTGCTGTTACTACCTGAAAAGTATGAGCTCGCTCCAATTCTAGTTGTCCCTTCAAATATTGGACTGTTTCATCCATTGTCATTGTAGAAAAAGGAACACCTAGAATATCAACCGTTTTTACTTCCATGATTAACTATCCTCTCTATTTCAGTAAAAGTTTTTTATATGCATTATAAGTATCTTCATACAAATTCTTTAGCGAGAAATGAGTAGATGCGTGATTATATAAACGATTTCCCATCGCTTCTAATTCACCATTCAACCATTTTTCATGAGCATCTTCTAATGCGTTTGCTAACGAGTTTGCATCACCAATTGGTACAATCCATCCATACGTATCATCAACTATTAACTTTTTCATATCACCTACATTTGTTGCAATAGATGTTAAACGTTGATTAGCCGCTTCTAGTAAAACAAGAGGGAAGCTTTCGCTATAAGAGGTTAACAAATTAATGTGTGCAGATGCATATAATTCTTTTGAATCTGTACGGAAACCTAGAAACATCACCTTATCCTCTAAGCCCTTTTGTTTCACCATCTCTTTTAATTCTGCTTCTATAGGCCCATCACCAAGCAAAAGTACCTTTATATTTGGAATCTTAATTTTTTGTAATGCTTCAAATAAAATATCATGACCTTTAACAGGGTGAAGACGCGCTACTTGAATGGCTGTAAATACTCCTTCACCGATGCCAAATTCACTCTTATCATAAGGTTTTGCTGGAGTACTATCATACTCAATTCCATTATAAACCGTACAAATCTTCTCTTCTGGTACACCTAGTTTTATTATGTTTCTCTTAAAGTTTTCCGTAATTGCAAAGAATAAATCTACCTTCCTGAAAGAACGTAAATTTAACTTTGTAAATACCCATCCTTTTAATCCCCTCTTCATAAAATCCAAAGTTGGATCACTGTGGACAGTCATTATCCATTTCGCTTTTATACCTTTTTTCAAGAGGGAGAGATAGAAATTTGCTCGTGCGCCATGTGTATGCACAATGTCAAATTGATTTTCATTAATAAATGCCTTTATTTTTGAAAGAATTGATAGGTCGTACCGAGATGATTGAGTAAAAACATGCACTTGAATACCAAGGTTTCTCGCCTCTCTAGCAATCGCACCTTCTTCAAATACCATTAATTCCACTTCTTCCTTTGAAAATTGAGATAAAAGTGAAATAATATGTGTTTTCCCCCCACCTTCTTCTGCACCAGCATTCATATGCAACACTTTCATTTCTTACATCCCCCATTTTTTCTTTTTATTTACTATAACAAAATAAAAGCTAACATATGCTAGCTTTTATTTTTCTATCATTCAATTTCCAAGTCAACTATTAAATATGCCATGATTAATACTAAGTAGAAACTCACTCCAGGTGCAATTAAAATATGACCAGCCATGAATGAGATACCTAATCCGAGAAGTATTGCTGCGATCATCATTGCATATTTCACTGTGAATATTTGTTTAAATTTAGTAAATATACATGCAATAAATTTAATACCAAAGTATAAGAATGGAATTACAAGTAAAATAAACCCTATGATTCCGAAAGAATAGAACCAATCATGGAAGTCACGTTCAATTAATTTCGGCTGTTCTTTATAGTTACCAGCATAACCCATCCCTAATAATTTTTGAGACATTGGGGCTTCATTATAGAAATCTTTATACATCTGTTCAAATAATTGACGCCCACTAAAAATAAGAGCTTGCGTTTCTTCTTTCTTCTCCGCTACTTTTTCTTTTGCTTTCTCTTTTTCCTTTTCTTGCTCTGTCACAGGAGGTTTGTGCTCTTTAGCTTCCTCCTTCTTTTTCTCTTCCTTTTTCGCACTCTGTTCTTGTTCAATCAATTGGAAATGGAATCCCATATTTTTCATAAACGGTGAAAAAGGTGTATATGCCAATATGCCTACAAATACAGTTATTGCAAGAAAACCATTTAATAAATAGGCATGTTTCTTTCCATCTTTACGCTGTGTAAATGCTTGAATAAAGCACATAACAACTGCGATAGCCATTGATCCAAAGATTGCTCCTACGCCAACCTTTGTCCCAATTGCAAATAGTGAATAAACAACTAAAATTGAAGGAATCCAATAGTACGCTTTACCTATACTTTTTGTTTTTTCGATTGAATATAAAATAACGATTGGACACATGATGGCTAAAATAGACCCTAGCTCGTTACCTGCATAAAACCAACCGCGTGATCCCAACTTTACCCATTCATAACTATTATAATCTGTTCCAGTAGTAATCGAAGCTACCATGACTACTCCTATAATTAGCGATGCATACGTAATATAATCACGCATTTTTGAGTTTGAATGGCTTTTCTCTTTTAAAGACTTAAATACAAATACATAACAAGTAAGCATAACAAAAGGATATAAAGCTTTTGCTATAAACTTAATTTCCTCTGTAAGTACCATAGGATTTTTTGTAAGCTTATTATTTACTAACCCGATGGTGAAGACAATTCCTACTAAGATTATATACAATATATATTTTATATTTCCTTGTTTCTTCGTTTGAATTAAAATATATATCCCGCTCAGGAACATAACGAATAAGCGTGTAATAACTCCAATTGTCGTATCAATTTTTAAAACCATGATACAGAACGCTGTAAGCAAATCTAAAATTGGTTGCAACAAAATAAAGATTAGTAGAAAATTTTCAAATTTATTACTTTTACTATTTTCGCTTAACATCTAGAACCTCCATAACTATTACCTAATTTCAATCTATACTTTTAATATTTTTTTCTCATCTCAAATATTTATTATAACATATATTTTTTAATTAAACGTCTCACATTTCTACCCAACCTTACCTTATAGAAAAAAGCGTATTTGCATTTTCAAGCGCTTTCTTTCCTCATTTTTTCTTTTTTTCTACATGTAACGAAAATGCATTGTTATTTACATAACTTTAGTGTATATTTTTTCTCTGGAACATCTTTAGGAGGAAGGGATTACAGCAATGTTATTAATCGACATATTTACGTTTCTTGGCATTATCGCCGCTGCTATTTCCGGCACATTAGTTGGTTTAAAAAAAGATTTAGATTTATTCGGTGTCCTTTGTTTGGCTGTAGCTACTGCGCTCGGCGGCGGTATTATTCGTGATATTATGATTGGTAACCTGCCTCCCGTCGCATTTGTTAAACCTATTTACTTTTTCGTAAGCGTATTATCAGCATTATTTACTTGTATGTTTTTTGAGCGTATCAATAAACTGCAAGTCGTTATTATGCTTTCTGATGCTGTTGGCTTAGGTGTTTTTACAGCTATTGGTGCAAATGCGGCAATGTCACATCATGTTGACGCCTCATTTTTAGTTGTTTCAATGGGAGTCATTACAGGTATTGGAGGCGGTATTTTGCGTGACATTTGCGCTCAAGATATCCCTTACGTATTCCGAAAAGAAATTTACGCAATCGCTTCTATTTTAGGAGCAATTAGTTTCCTAATCACATATGCAATGGGGGCACACGTATTAGCTTTTTATGTCTGTTTATTAGTAACATTCATTATTCGTGTTGTCACTGTAATATATAATGTACATTTCCCAGTTTTCTTTAAAACACATGCTAAAATTAATAAAGGCCATTAAGAGAATTCTGCATAGAATTCTCTTAATTTATATACTATTCTACACACTAGTGTAGAGTAATTGTATATAAAAATATATAATTATATTAGAACCAAAAATGAAAACGCTTTATATACAGGGGGAAGAACGATGCTTGGGGTTTTTAAAAAACATACAAATAAAACAAACGCCAGTATACTTGAATTAAGTAAGGACCAAAAAATCACTTTTAACGTGCCTACTAATTCTGAACTGAAGACTCAAATGGATATGCTACATATTTCAAAAGAAGATTTACAAATCGTAAAAGTACTACAGCCCTTTATTTATGAAGAAATTGATTGGATTACGGAAAAATTCTATGCCAATATTACAAAACAGCCTAATTTAATTACTATTATTGAACGTTATAGCTCCGTTCCAAAATTAAAGCAAACTTTAAAGACACATATAAAAGAATTATTCAGCGGAGATATGCACGAAGATTTTATTGAACAACGTGTTAGAATTGCCAAAAGACATGTACAAATTGGTTTACATAGAAAATGGTATACAGCTGCTTATCAAGAATTATTCCGCTCTATCATGAAGATTTTAAAAACGAAAATTACAACAATTGACGATTTTTCTTATTCTATAAACGTAATAAATAAATTATTTACACTTGAACAAGAACTCGTTATTGCGGCTTATGAATCTGAATATGAAAGAATGCAAAAAGAACTTGAAAAGGAAAAAGAAATAACAGCTATGACCATTACACATATTGCAACAGAATTAGCATCTGTATCTGAAAAAACAAGCGCTTCTATTCAGCAGTTAACTGCTAAATCTGAAACTATTGTAGAAATTGCCAAAACAGGTACATCATTAGCTACAACATCAGAAGAAAAGGCGAATAAAGGGAAAGAGCAATTAAACCAGCAAAATCAACGAATGGAATGCATTCAAACGAACATGGAAACGATTATTACAGATACTCATGAACTTCTCGATATTTCTAACAAAATTAACGAAATTATAGATATTGTAAAATCAATTGCAGAGCAAACAAATTTACTCGCACTAAATGCTGCTATTGAATCTGCACGTGCTGGGGAATTCGGCAAAGGCTTTTCTGTTGTAGCTGGAGAAATTCGAAAGTTATCAGAGCAAACGAAAGAATCTATATTCAACGTTACAAAGCTCGTTGAAAAAACAAATGAACAAATTATTCGTGTCTCTTCTTCAGTGAAACAAATTAGCTCCCTTGTATCTGAAGGAACTGATAGTATGTCTGCGACAGATCAATATTTCCAAGAAATTGTAAAAGACATGTCTAACTCGAAAGAACAGAATAAAAAAATTGAAAATGAGTTAGAAACCATTTCACAAGTAATGAAAGGAATTCAAGACGATTCCTCAAAAATGGCTCTAACAGCTGATAGTTTACAACTAGAACTGAATCGATAGGGTAAAGCTTATGTCAGTAGAGTTTTTTCATCTCTGCTGACGCTTAGCCCTCATCTTCCACCCATAAAAAAAGAATCCAAACTGGATTCTTTTTATTTTCTGAAGAATATTTTTTGACAATACACATAACTCATATAAACACCAAAGCTTTGCAAAATAAACAAAGCTGGCACTATAAGGTTGTAATATGCCATATCTACTTGAAAGAGTCTTAACAAGACGTATCCGCTAATTAATAATAAGAACAACATATATCCTTCGTTTTGTTGTTTCTTAATAAGAAAGTGTAATAAAGCTATAGACATAAATAACGTTACCGCTATATATATAAGTTTTTCACATTTAAATAGAATAGAATGTATTCCCTCACCTGAGAATTGATTAATTACTGGCTTTAAAAGTTTAAATCTTTCTTCTTCCATCTCTTTTAGCCTTTGATCAATATGCTCCGTTACGCTTTGATTCTTTGTTATTTTCCCCTCATTTTTACCTTTTCCAATTAAAACAGATTGAACATACGTCTCATTTGAAATTGTATATTGTGACATTCCCATTGTCTGAATTCCATAACTCACACCAAAATGAGCACTATAAAATAGAATAAGTATCCCTATCATCTTTAATAGTACCTTTTGCTTCATTGCTGATTGAAAGAGTTCAATTAACAACACATATACAGCAATAAAAATAGGAAGAAATAATCCCATTGGGAAAATCATATTACTACATGCAAATAAAATTGCTGAAAGTACCCACATATAAGGATGATCTAAACCTTTATATAAAAGTATGTAGCAAGCTAAATAAAATAAAAATATTGCGAGTGATTCCGGTGTTAATAAGGAACTCATAAATATATTCGGAATATATAAAGCGTAAAATACAGACGCAATACGGCCGCACTCTTCTCCAAAAATGATTGCCGCAATACGATAAATGAAAAATGCAGTCCCTGTGCAAAATAAAATATTGAATAACTGCAATGCGAATACTGTATCGCCAAATACACGAATAATAATTGATTCATAAATAATAAAAGGTAACTGCGCTACGTTCTCTACGTTATTACCAATTGCAATCTGCTTTGCAGAATCAAACATAGCTTTCATATCACCAATTATCGGAACGTCTACAAATAGAACCATACTAAGTCTCACAATTATAGATGTACTTATAAGGAAAACAAGAAATTGTTTATCTGTAAAACGATACTGTAAAATCGATGCCACTAACAGCATGAGAATAACAAAAATAACCAATACGATTGTTACACTTGTTGTACTGTCGCCAAAAAATTGTTTACTTGTTTCAAACGCTGACCAACAATTATAAACAAAAAATGCGAGCATCGCACCAATCATTATTTTACTGAAAAAAGACGAAAAATTTGTTTGTATATGATTCATATGTCTATTGCACCTCTATTTCCATTCATAACAAAACGATTCTATCATGAATAGGTACACAGCTGATAGGGAATTTCTATGACAAATACAGGGTCCTAATTTTTTCACTTGCAATGTAAGCGAATCCTCTTTTACACTACACTTTATATAGTAATAAATTTTCTTTCAGTTACATGAATACAAATACAGAAGTTTTACTAACCCTCTTCTGGAATTCTTTACTTCATTAAATATCTATCGATTTTTATTTGTACTCCACTTACAATACATGTCATTCTGATTGAAAACAGGAAATAGGGGCTGACCATATGGAAAAGAAATTCATGCGAGAATCCAAAGCAATTAAAACAACACGTGTTTTTCCGAATGATTTAAATAATCATCAAACACTTTTCGGAGGAAAATTATTAGCAGAAATTGATAGTATCGCTTCAATTGCAGCTGCAAGACATAGCCGTAAACATTGCGTAACAGCATCTATCGATTCGGTTGATTTTTTAACTCCCATTCACCAAGCAGATTCTGTTTGTTACGAAGCATTCGTATGTTATACAGGAAAATCTTCAATGGAAGTGTTTGTAAAAGTAATTGCAGAGAATTTATTAGCAGGCGAACGTAGAATAGCTGCAACATGTTTCATTACATTCGTTGCATTAAAAGACGGAAAACCTTCTTCTGTTCCACAAGTACTACCGGAAACTGAAGAAGAACATTGGCTTCACACAACTGGTTCTGAGCGTGCAGAAAGTAGAAAAAAAGGACGTGTAAAAAGCAAGGAAATGGCTGAAGTTTTAACTTTAAGTAAACCTTGGAGTATATAGACCTTCACCATTTAAACATCTTCTGAGCGAATAGCTATCACATATTCGCTCATTTTTTATAATCAATTCCACACCTTCATACAACCATTACTCCTTTTCACACATGTTATGTAATATTTTTATACATACCCGTTTGCTATTAACTTTTTCTAATTAATAAAATCTCATTTATCCCGCTATTTGCGGGTTATAAAACTCCACCTCAAAATTCGGCTGGAGCAAAGACGTTAGGCAGGAACCCCGCTGCCCGTAAACGTCCGATTGGTGAGGGCTGATAATCAATAAGGAGATGAACAAAACCCCACAGATTAAAGTTTCACTTTATAACACGGTTCTATGCCATCAACAGTTGATTTACAAAGTTTATGTAGGGTACACTTATACGGGTGGTCAACAAAACAATTTAAGGATTTGTAAATCGTGTAGAAAACACCTTACACTTCATTATATTGAGAGAATTAACTCTAGTAAAAAAACCTTACTATGACATAGCAAGTATTTTAATGAAACTGGATTATTTTAATGGAAAGGTGAAATTATGCAGAAATCAATTGCTTCAAATATTTTTTATAAAATACTGCTCAACACGTTTAATATTATACTTCCAATTTTAGTTGGTCCTTACGCATATCGAACGTTAGGAGCAAGTTCAATCGGAACCGTTAATCTTGCTGAAACTTTTTTCAATTACTTCTTCGTGTTCGCCGTATTTGGTGTATATCAATATGGTTTACGTGAAATTAGCTTAATTAAAAACGATAAAAAGAAAGTTTCTAAATTATTTACAAGTCTCTATGTAATTAATTTCACAACTAGTATTTTGGCTTTATCAGGCTTTGTGCTCTTTAGTTATATTGGATACAGACATGAAAGTCTATTTCCTGTTCTTCTTATTTTCGGTTTTAACTTTATATCTAATATGTTTTATGTGGAATGGTTCAATGAAGCATATGAAAATTATGACTTCATCACTAAAAAAACAGTTATCGTTCGATTAATCTATGTCGTACTTCTTTTCTCTTTCATTCATGGGGTCGACGATTACAAAACATATGCTGGTTTATTAGTATTATCGACATTTTTAAACCACTCTATTAGCTTTATATATGTGAAACGACAAGTGAAATTTGATTTTTCCGACTTAACCATTATTCCTCATTTGAAACCGTTACTATTAGTCTTGATTTTTTCAAATGCTAATATTTTATACACTCAATTAGATCGTCTTGTTTTAGGGGTATATGTTGGAAAAGAAGAAGTTGCATATTACGTAATGGCTTTTCAAATTATGATGATTATTAATACACTTATGTTAAGTGTTGTACAAGTAACCGTTCCAAGACTGTCTTACTTATCGGGGAACGCATCTGAAATGGAATACGAATCATTATTAAACAAAATTTCAAAAGTATATTTCATTACCCTATTCCCTGCCTCAATTGGTTTAATGCTCATTGCTCATGGAGCTGTTGTTATTTACGGTGGACAACAATTTGCTGCGGCTGGTAATACATTAATTGTTTTCGCCTTCTATATGATTACAGTCGGTATTGAGTCCATTTTATCGAATCAAATTATTTATGTGAAAAAGAAAGAAAGCATTTTAGTGCGATTTTTATTCATTTGTGGATTTATCAACTTAGCATCCAATATTGCACTAATATACTTCCAAGTACTTACACCAACAACCGCAATTTTCACAACAACAATTGCGAATTGTTTCTTAATCACATTTGAATATATTTATGTGAAAAAGAAATTAAAAGTGAATTATACGTTATTCGATATACAAAAACTTAAATATCTATTTTATTCACTAACATTTGTCCCGATAGCATTCGTTATCGATATGCTCGTATCTGGACAAATACTACAAGTTATCCTAGTAATAATGACGTGTGGATTAACATATGCTCTTATCCTCTTTATAACAAAGGATGAAATTCTCTTTTCACTACTTGAAAAGATATTAGCACGATTCAAAAAAGCTTAAACGCAATCTTTAAAAGGAGCTGTTAAACTTGAAATTTTCTTTAATCATGGCTACTTGTGGCAGACGTGATGATATTCTTGACTTACTAAAATCACTTGAACAACAAACTTACAAAAACTTTGAACTTATCGTAGTAGATCAAAATGATACGCCAATCTCTGATTTATTTGATGCATATAAAGATAAATTTTCTATTAATTACATTTACACACCTATTAAAGGTCTATCGAGAGCTCGAAATGCAGGCTTAAAAGTAGCAGATGGTGATTTCATCGCTTTTCCAGATGATGATTGTATTTATGAAACAAATGTTTTAGAGAGTATATTAGAAACTTTCAACTCTAATAAAGATGTTCATTTCATCTCAACAAACACTACAAATGTGGAAGGGACAGGTTCTTTAATACACGCACCAAATTCAGATATTATTTTAAATAATAAATATGGATTCATGGGACCTTCTTTCACACTATTCTTCACAAAACAATTTGTACAAGATGTAGGTACATTTGATGAAGATTTAGGTGTTGGTTCTGGAACGATTTATGGAGCTGGTGAAGAAACTGACTTTGTACTACGTGGTATGAAACAAAATTATACTGGTTTATTTAGAAAAGATCTGTTCGTATACCATCCTGTAAAAGAGGAAATTATTAATGAACAATCATTAAAACGTGCTATTTCTTATGCTGGTGGTTTTGGTAGGGTTATTCGCTTACACTATGGATTCCCCTATTTCTTACGTGCTGTCGCTGCCGCATCATTCCGTATGACACAAAACATTTCTAATGATAAGCGTAAATTCCACGCAAATCGCTTACGCGGTATTGTTCGTGGATATTTAAAATAAAAAACAAGATGTAACCACTTTTATTAAATGGTTACATCTTGTTTTTTTATTTCTCTTGCATCGCTTATTTCTTGCAAAATAACCCATTATTCTTTTATAATCGCATCCCCCACTGGTCAATTACATTATATATTTTTGAAATGATAGCATTATATCCAAGAATTTAGTATCATGATTCAAGACACTATTTAGAAACGAACGGAGGACATTATGAGCTTATTAACTGTTGAAAAATTAGGTCATACATTTGGTGATCGTACATTATTTAAAGATGTATCTATGCGCTTACTCGCAGGAGAACATGTTGGATTAGTTGGAGCAAACGGTGTTGGTAAATCCACATTTATGAATATAATTACTGGTCAGCTTATCCATGACGAAGGTCGTGTAGAATGGACACCTGGTACAAATTATGGTTACTTAGACCAACATACCATTTTAACACCTGGTCGCACGATTCGTGACGTATTAGCAGATGCGTTTTTACCTTTATTTGAAAAAGAAAAAGCTTTAAATGAAGTTACAGAAAAAATGGGAACTGCTACACCGGAAGAATTAGAGGAACTTCTTGAGCAAATGGCAGAAATTCAAGATGCCCTTGAAGCAGGTGGCTTCTATTTATTAGATATGAAAATTGAAGAAGCAGCACGTGGTCTTGGAATCGACGCAATTGGCCTAGATCGTGATGTTGCGGCGTTAAGTGGTGGACAACGTACAAAAGTATTACTTGCAAAGTTACTACTTGAACAACCAGAAGTATTACTATTAGATGAACCTACCAACTATTTAGACGTTGAACATATTCATTGGTTAACAAATTATTTAAAAGAATATCCACATGCATTCCTATTAATTTCCCATGATACGGAATTTATGAATAAATGTGTCGATGTTATTTTCCATCTAGAGTTTACAAAAATGACGCGTTATACAGCGACATATGAAAAATTCCTAGAACTAGCGGAAATTAATAAAAATCAGCATATTAATGCTTACGAAAAACAAAAAGAGTTTATTAAAAAACAAGAAGATTTTATTGCGAAAAATAAGGCTCGTTACTCAACGACAGGTCGTGCAAAGAGCCGTCAAAAACAACTCGATCGTATGGAACGTATCGATCGTCCTGAAACAGCAATTAAACCTGAATTCTCATTTAAAGAAAGTCGTGCAAGTAGTCGATTCGTCTTTGAAGGAGAAAATGTAGAGATTGGATATACACATCCATTATTACCGAAATTAACAATGACAATTGAACGTGGTGAAAAAATTGCAATTGTTGGATGTAATGGTGTCGGTAAGTCAACACTATTAAAAACGATTTTAGGTAAAATTAAACCATTAAGCGGAAAAACAAGCCTTGGTGACTTCTTAAACCCATCCTACTTCGAGCAAGAAGTAAAAGCTGATAATGTAACACCAATTGATGATGTTTGGAATACATTCCCTAGCTTAGACCAACATCAAGTACGTGCAATGTTAGCGAAATGCGGTTTAAAAAACGAACATATCTCTCGTCCACTGAATCAATTAAGCGGTGGCGAACAAGCAAAAGTTCGTTTATGTAAACTAATGGGCGAAGAAAGTAACTGGTTACTCTTTGATGAGCCAACAAACCACCTTGATGTTACAGCAAAAGATGAGCTGAAAAAAGCGATGAAAGCATACAAAGGAACAATTCTTCTTGTATGCCATGAACCAGACTTTTATGAAGATTGGATAACAAAAACTTGGGATGTAGAAAAATGGGCCCAAGAAAATTCTTAATCCCCTAAAAAACATCCCTTTACACTGCTATTTAGCGCGTAAAGGGATTTCGTTTTAAAATACCATAAAGTTTGATAAGGAGTTTTTATATATAATGCAAAATACATTTTTTCTAAAACTCAATACATTTTTTGTGAAATGCTTATTAGTGCTATGTCTAATTATTTCTGCGGCTATTACATGGGACTCAGTATCCGTGGTTAGAGCACAGGCCGACACTCGTTTACTTATTATAATCCCAAGCATCATGTTAATAGGCCTTCTATTTATACTCATTGGCTATATTGCCAATAAATATATGTCAAAGCTAATATTTACTATTGCACTTATCATTTTAGCCTTCTCTATTCGATTCATCTGGTTTCTTAATATCCAAACTCCTATCGAATCAGATTTTGCTATGATGTACAATGGAGCCGTGCAAGCAACTAAAGGAGATTTTAGTTTTGCTCAAAGCATATATTATACTTCTTGGGTCTATCAGCTTGGATTTACAATGTATCAAGCTTTAATTATTAATTTATTCGGTGAGGGGACTTTCTTTCTAAAGTTCTTAAATGTGTTATATTGCACAGGAACAACATTATTAGTTTACAAAATAACTTCTCACATATTTAATGAGTGGACTGGACGCGTGGCGGGATTAATATATGCATTATATATCCCAAGTATTGTATTAAGCTCAGTCCTAACAAATCAACACCTTGCTACATTCCTATTTTATCTTGGGTTTTATTTATTAATTACAAAAGGCTTAAGTCATAAATATATGTGGATTTTTATAGGGATCTCTCTTTCTTTAGGAGACATTATGCGCCCACTTGGTGGCATCATCCTAATTGCAGTAACTATTTATTTCTTTTTACACGGTATGTTAGGGAAATCGAAACGAGATATTTTCACTTCTATTAAAAAACTTTGTGGGATTTTCATCGTATTTTACCTTGTTCATTACATTATAAGTTATTCATTTATATCTGCCGGAATTACACAATACCCACTATCCAACCGTGACCCTCTCTGGAAATTCACAGTAGGACTTAATCATGAAACAAAAGGTGGTTACTCTACAGCAGATGCAGAATATATGATGTCCTTTGAGATTGGTGAAGAACGAAAAGCAGCTGAAAAGAAACTGATTCAAGAGCGACTAGCTGATCCACAGAAGGTTTTATCTTTATTCGGTGATAAGTTCACGCTCATGTGGGCAGATTACGACTCCGCCCCATCATGGAGTCTACTAACACTGGGGAACACAGATAATAATATGATTACTTTACAAAACGACCTTATGAAATATGAAAAGTATATGTATATGACAGCTATGCTATTTGGTACGCTAGCACTTCTTTATCTCATATTGACTAAGCAAAACAACACGCATTACACAATATTTTTACTATTAATAATTGGTTATGTAACTGTTCACTTCTTAATTGAATACCAAACAAGATATCGATACTTTATCATTCCTAGCTTTACAATCATTCAAAGTTATGGACTATATTTATGCTATCGATTTATATCAAACAGAAAAACCTCCAAAGCACAAAATTAAACTTTAACCAGTGAAAAGTTAATCATCAAAACACATTAAAACGAACTAAAAAGGCATGAGCCCGGTGCAATACCGAGCTCATGCCTTTATATATTATATATCTATATTTTCTTTTTTATTGTAAGCATGATTTATACCAAATGCAGCCAAAATGATCATTGAAATGGTGGCTGAATAATGATATCTTGATGCCACTTCTACTAACAACTGTGCCATTGTTAATCCTATCGCGTATAAGCAAATAATAAATAGAGACGATTTGTTTTTATTTTTAATAGCCACCAATACACCTACTAATGAAGTAACAATTAAGAAGTAATAAAACATATTAGATGCTACTGTATATCGTACTATATGATCTAATGCAGGATCAGCATAGGAAACTGCTGCACTATCCTCACCTAAAAGCTCAAAGAATTTATTGGAGAATAATTTCATAAAATCAATATCATCATTTTTTATCCTCTCTTTTGCTTCTTCTAGCATTTTCTGTTGAGCATCATTCGCATTCCATCCTGGTTTATTACTATAATGAAACAATAGTTCAGCATCGGGTCGATTCCATTTTCCCGAGCTTTCTTCATTAAATCCTACATAAATGTTATATCCTGGGGTTGACGCTATCTCTTCACCTAAACGCACTGTGATATACTGATTTATTACTGAAGAAAAAATAAGGTATCCTACAACAATAACTCCTACATACGTTATCTTATTTAACCATATTTTTTTATTCCCTATATGCTTTGTATCTATAATAAAAAACCATATCAATAGAGCAATAATTGGAACTGCTGCAATTGGTCTCACCATATTCATAAATGCAAGTAACGCTGCTATTAAAACGGAATAAACAAGTAATCGTTTTATATTTATATTGGCGATTTTTTCATGAGTCATTATCATAATAAGCCAAATCAACAACAGTACTGTACAATAGAGCGGTTCTGACATTGCAAACATATTATAAATCGTTTGAGAAGGTAACGCTATCCATAAAACACTTGCTGTTATTGCAGTTTTAACCCCACCAATTTTTCTAGATATAGCATATATTAATCCCATTGATATTGTAGTTAAAATAACATTTAAAATAGGTGGTATCATATAACTAGACCCAAAGATTTTCATGAAAATACTTAAAAACGAAGCATATCCAAAAATATGTGGAAATAATGCGATATATCTATTATCAATGACAAAGTTTTCACTTAGTGCTTCTGCAGTATAATAAAACGTAGCATAATCAACCAATGGTTGAATTTGGTACCTCAGCACCCATGCTAATTTGAATGCAAAACAAACGATTGCTAAAACAAAAAAGCATTTTTTTTCACTTAATTTTTCTAGATACAACGAACTTTTTCTAAGGATATAACTTCCCACTATAGATAATAATAAAACACCCACTAATAATGTTACATAATTATACTTTTGAGTATCTGAAAAATAATTAATAAGTAATACTAAAGTAAAAAAGACGTATATAACATATACCGCACGTGTAGAAAAAGTAGACATGCCTTTAAAAAATAATTTCAAAACAACTTACTCCTTTAAAGATTATTATTAAGAATAACGTTATCTCCATTACAAAAACATAATGAAAATTTAGGGCTATTCATTTTTACCACAAAACCAAAAATACACATGTTATTTTTGTTCGCACTATACTTTTTAATTGTCGGTGGTACGTAAAGCATATCATATTTTTATCTATATTTTGTATACAATCCCTTTTTTTTCTAATTAATCAAAAAATCACTCTAATCAAAATAAATAACGTTTCAGCATAAAATATGCTATAATAAGTATTTGTTATGTACGAATAACCTTTCTACATTTCCTGTTTTATTTATATATTTTATAAAGATGAGGATACTATTATGGAGAAACTCTTAAAGTTTGGTTTAGTAGGAATCTTTAATACGCTCATTACCATCATTAGCTTTTGGATATTATTAAAATTTGGGATGAACTACCTTATTGCGAATACCATTGCCTATTCAATTGGTGTTGCCAATAGCTACTATTGGAATAAAAATTGGGTGTTTAAACCTAATAATAAAAGCACGTCAATGTTCTTTAAATTTCTAACTGTAAATTTAATTGTATTTGCTTTTAATACATTATGTTTATTTATATTAGTAGATAAACTTACCCTTAATGCGTTAATTGCACAGATTTTCGCAATTGGTGTCGGAATGGTTATCAATTTTGTCCTTAATAAAATTTGGACATTCAACCAATCTGAAAAGGCTACTAATTAAACTTAAACAACTTATTAAAACTACGGAGGATACAACATGCAAAAATTAATTTCGGTTGTAGTTCCTATGTACTTCGAGGAAGAAGTAGCACAGGAATGTTATAACCGTTTAAAGTCCGTTATGCTTCAAAACGATATTAATTACGAGTTTGTCTTTGTAAACGACGGTAGCACAGACCGTACAATGGAAATCTTATCTGAGATTGCAGCAAATGATTACCGTACAAAAATCGTCAATTTCGCACGTAACTTTGGACACCAAATAGCCGTTACAGCTGGTATTGCTGCTGCAAAAGGTGACGCTATTGTAATTATCGATGCAGACTTACAAGATCCACCTGAAGTTATTCCTGAACTTATTGCAAAATGGGAAGAAGGATATGAAGTTGTTTATGCAAAACGTAAACAACGTAAAGGTGAAACTTGGTTTAAACTTTTAACAGCTAAATATTTCTATAAATTCTTAAACTACATGTCTGATATCGATATCCCAAAAGATACTGGTGATTTCCGAATCATCGATCGTAAAGTAGCTGATGTTTTCAATCAAATGACTGAGCGCAATCGTTTCATTCGTGGGATGATGTCTTGGGTTGGCTTCCGCCAAACGTATGTTGAATATGAACGCGATGAGCGCTTTGCTGGTGAAACAAAATATCCATTGAAGAAAATGATTAAGTTTGCATCTGATGGCATTATTGCGTTTTCAACAAAACCGTTACGTATTGTTATGACTTTAGGCTTATTATCAGTTCTTATTTCAATAATTGTCTTACTATATACAATTACTGTGAAAATTATTGGCTCTGGTACGCAAACAGGTTGGGCATCTATTATGGTTGCTATTACATTCTTTAGCGGTATTCAGTTACTTGGTCTTGGAATCGTTGGCCAATATATTGCTCGTATTTACGACGAAAGCAAAAATCGTCCGATTTATATTGTGAAAGAAACAATTAATATTGAGCAAGAAGAGACTACACAAACAAAAGAAAAAGTGAATGCATAATAAAAAAGGTAACAATGAAAACTATCATTGTTACCTTTTTATATTGTAATACCCCATAAGCCTCAAACGAAATTCTTTTAAATTTGGATATACCTCTAAATTAGATAACATCCCTTGAATGACCGGGATCCTTGGATTTTGCAATCTCATTTCTGCCTCTAAAACATCTAATGTAACAAGCAATCCCTCATCTTCTAATTGATCAGCTAATGTGCGTTTAAAAACGATAATTTCTTTTAAAAAGTGTTCCTTAACCTGCTCTTTAATAAGCTCTGATTTGCAAAGAAATTCTCCCAGCTTTTCTTCATGTAACACAGGTTCTTCCGAAGATTCTACCAATCCATCTACTAAATCATCTACTCTTTTCAAAATAAAAGCAGAAACATAAGATAAGTCAATTTCTGGTGCTTGTAAAATGATTAGTTCTAAGTATCCACGGCATATGCCTTCTACCATAATGACTAAATCTAATAAATAAGGCATAACCTTCTCACCATAAATAGAAAGTAAACTATTCCGATAAAATGCATGCGACTCTAACTTCATCCGCATCATAAACTCTTCCACTTCTTTATTAAAAGGAATAGCATTTTCCCGTGCATGCATAATAATAAATTCTTTATGCTTTTGTATATCATTGAACTGGCAATGCAATTGTTTTGCAAATTTTTCACGCGGCAATAACGATTCTTTTTCAATATCCATCATTTTATTTTGAATCTTGTCATAGTAATATCGAAGCGTTGCTAATAAAAGCTCCTCTTTCGATTTAAAATATAAATAGAAAGCTCCCTTAGATATGCCACAAGCGGTCACAATTTCCTGTACTGATGTCGCATTTACACCCTTAGTCGCAAATAACTTCATAGCCATCTCTATAATTAAACGCTCTTTTTCTTTCATATCATGTCTCTCCTACATTTAATCTCGCATCTTATTATGAATTTATTATACCATCCCTTTTCATTGACGGCTGACCAATCAGTCAGTTATATTATGTATTAGACTGACCAGTTGGTCAATACAATACAAAAGGGAGCGCAAACATGAACAAAATCATTAATTTCTCGTTAAAAAATAAGTTCGCAGTTTGGCTACTAACCATTATTGTTACCATTGCAGGTATTTATTCTGGGCTGAACATGAAGCTGGAAACAATTCCTGATATTACAACACCGATTGTAACAGTAACCACGGTTTATCCTGGTGCTACACCAGAAGAAGTAGCTGACAAAGTTTCAAAACCGATGGAAGAGCAACTGCAAAATTTAAGTGGTGTAAACGTTGTTAGTTCATCATCTTTTCAAAACGCATCTTCTATTCAGGTAGAATATGATTTTGATAAAAATATGGAAAAGGCTGAAACAGAAATTAAAGAAGCTCTCGCAAATGTGAAACTGCCAGAAGGTGTAAAAGACCCGAAAGTTTCACGTGTAAACTTTAATGCCTTTCCAGTTATTTCGTTAAGTGTAGCAAGTAAAAATGAATCTTTAGCTACCTTAACTGAAAATGTAGAGAAGAATGTTGTGCCAGGATTAAAAGGACTTGATGGTGTTGCATCTGTTCAAATTTCAGGTCAACAAGTAGATGAAGTACAACTTGTCTTCAAGAAAGATAAGATGAAAGAATTAGGTTTAAGTGAAGATACTGTAAAAAATGTAATTAAAGGATCGGACGTATCTTTGCCACTTGGGTTATATACATTTAAAGACACAGAAAAATCAGTTGTTGTAGATGGAAATATTACAACAATTAAAGCATTAAAAGAATTGAAGATCCCGGCTATACCTTCATCACCGAGCGGTCAAGGTAGTGCAAACGCTGGAGCCGGTGCACAAACGACGCAAATGAATCCAGCCGCTATGAACGGAATTCCGACAGTTACATTAGACGAAATCGCTGATATTAAAGAAGTCGGAAAAGCAGAGTCAATTTCTCGAACAAACGGAAAAGAAGCAATAGGAATTCAAATTGTAAAAGCTGCTGACGCGAATACAGTTGATGTTGTCAATGCAGTGAAAGATAAAGTAAAAGAACTTGAAAAAAAATATAAAGACTTAGAGATTATTTCAACATTCGACCAAGGTGCACCGATTGAAAAATCAGTAGAAACAATGCTGAGCAAGGCCATTTTTGGTGCTATCTTTGCGATTGTTATTATTATGCTGTTCCTACGAAATATCCGAACAACATTAATCTCTGTCGTTTCCATACCACTTTCTTTATTAATTGCTGTATTAGTCATAAAGCAAATGGATATTACGCTTAACATTATGACACTTGGAGCAATGACAGTCGCTATTGGACGCGTTGTTGATGACTCCATTGTTGTTATTGAAAATATTTACCGACGAATGTCGTTATCAGAAGAGAAACTGCGCGGAAAAGATTTAATTCGTGAAGCTACGAAGGAAATGTTCATCCCAATTATGTCTTCTACCATTGTAACAATTGCTGTATTCTTACCGCTTGGACTAGTAAAAGGTATGATTGGTGAAATGTTCTTACCATTTGCCTTAACTATCGTCTTCGCTTTATTAGCATCGTTACTAGTAGCAGTTACGATCGTACCGATGCTAGCTCACTCTTTATTTAAGAAAGAGAGCATGAGGGAAAAAGAAGTACATCACGAAGAAAAACCAAGTAAATTAGCAAACGGGTATAAACGCATACTTGCATGGGCCTTAAATCATAAAATCATTACATCAAGTATCGCTGTCCTTCTATTAGTTGGTAGTCTTGCACTTGTTCCAGTTATCGGTGTAAGTTTCTTACCATCTGAAGAAGAAAAAATGATCATTGCAACGTACAATCCTGAACCAGGGCAAACGTTAGAAGACGTTGAAAAAATTGCAACGAAAGCTGAGAAGCACTTCCAAGATAATAAAGACGTCAAAACAATTCAATTCTCATTAGGTGGCGAAAACCCAATGAGTCCTGGTCAATCCAACCAGGCAATGTTCTTCGTGCAATATGATAACGACACGAAAAACTTTGAAAAAGAGAAAGAACAAGTCGTTAAAGATTTACAGAAGATGTCTGGAAAAGGCGAATGGAAAAACCAAGATTTCGGAGCAAGTGGCGGTAGTAATGAAATTAAACTATACGTTTACGGAGATAGCTCGGAAGACATTACGCCTGTCGTAAAAGATATTCAAAATATCATGAAGAAGAATAAAGACTTAAAAGATATAGACTCTAGTATTGCAAAAACGTACGCAGAGTACACTTTAGTCGCAGATCAAGAAAAACTAAGTAAAATGGGTCTAACGGCTGCACAAATTGGAATGGGACTTTCTAATCAACATGATCGCCCTGTTCTGACAACAATTAAAAAAGACGGTAAAGATGTCAATGTATATGTAGAAGCTGAAAAACAAAATTATGAAACAATCGATGACTTAACAAATCGAAAAATCACAACACCACTTGGTACTGAAGTGGCTGTGAAAGATGTTATGACTGTAAAAGAAGGTGAAACTTCGAATACAGTAAAACACCGCGATGGCCGTGTTTATGCGGAAGTAAGCGCAAAACTAACATCTGATGACGTTTCAAAAGCATCTGCCGCTGTTCAAAAAGAAGTAGATAAAATGGATCTTCCTTCTGGCGTAGATGTTTCTATGGGCGGTGTTACAAAAGATATTGAAGAATCATTCAAACAACTTGGCTTAGCGATGTTAGCTGCGATTGCCATTGTATACTTCGTTCTTGTCGTTACATTTGGCGGTGCCCTTGCACCATTCGCAATTTTATTCTCGCTACCATTTACAATTATCGGAGCTCTTGTCGCCTTATTAATCTCTGGCGAGACATTAAGTGTATCTGCAATGATCGGTGCGCTTATGTTAATTGGTATCGTTGTTACAAACGCTATCGTGCTTATCGATCGCGTTATTCATAAAGAAAATGAAGGTCTATCAACACGTGAAGCTTTATTAGAAGCTGGTGCGACACGCCTTCGTCCGATTTTAATGACAGCAATTGCAACAATCGGGGCTCTTATCCCACTTGCATTAGGATTTGAAGGTAGCGGCTTAATTTCTAAAGGACTTGGTGTAACAGTAATTGGTGGATTAACAAGTTCAACGTTATTAACACTTCTTATTGTTCCAATCGTTTATGAAGTATTAAGTAAATTTAAAAAGAAAAAAGCAAAATAACAAAAAATAACCTCGCTGTTAGCGAGGTTATTTTTTATTTCGAAACAAGACTAGAAAATCACCATATCCTTCTTTCTCTAATTCCTCTTTTGGAATAAATCGAAGGGCTGCGGAATTAATACAGTAACGAAGTCCATTCGGCCCTGGACCGTCTGGAAATACGTGCCCAAGATGTGAATCTCCTTCCTTACTTCTCACTTCTGTGCGCGTCATATTATGACTCACATCCATTTTTTCTTTCACACTAGCTGACATAACTGGCTTCGTAAAACTAGGCCATCCACACCCGCTATCAAACTTATCTAAAGAAGTAAATAACGGTTCTCCTGAAACGATGTCTACATAAAGACCTTCTTCTTTATGATTCCAATATTCATTTCGAAATGGTGGTTCCGTTCCATTTTCCTGCGTTACATAAAATTGCATCTCATTGAGTTTTTCTTTTAAATGAGCATTATCTTTTGGCCAATGTTGTTTAATAAACACATCTCGTCCTGAGCCTTTACGGTATAACTCGTAGCGGAATGTATTTTTCTTATGATATCCTTGGTGATATTCCTCAGCCGGATAAAAAGTAGTAGCTGGTAATATTTTTGTCGCAATCGGCTTTGAAAAGCGTCCACTCATTGCAAGCTCTTCTTTTGAAGCTTCGGCTTTTTTATGTTGTTCTTCATTCTGATAAAAAATCACTGTTTCGTAAGACTGTCCGCGGTCGTGGAATTGCCCACCTATATCAGTCGGATCAATTTGTCTCCAGTATATATTTAATAACTCCTCATACGGCATTTTATTTGCATCAAATGTAATTTGTACTGCCTCATAATGTCCCGTCGTTTCTGAACATACTTCTTTATACGTTGGATTCTCTTTATGACCACCCGTATAGCCAGAAACAACCTGTATAATCCCTTCCATCTCTTCAAATGGCGAAACCATACACCAGAAGCATCCTCCAGCAAATGTAGCTTGCTCTACTTTTTCATTTACAGCCATTCTTTCACCCCTATTCTATGTTCTTCTTACAGTATGGCATAAGGAACATCATGTTATAAAAGAAAAAGCACCGAATATCGATGCTTTTTCTTTACTTCACTTTATTTTGTTCCAACATCCTTCTCCATTTCATCACTTGTCACATCTAAGACATCTAATAAGAAAATGAAGATTGGAATACCGATAATTAATCCCCATACACCTAAGAAGTGTTCTGAGAAGATTAATACCATAAACGTATAGAAAATTGGTAAGTTTGTTTTTTGCGACATAAACTTCGGATTTAGCACGTAACTTTCAAGCGCATGAATGACTGTTACGATAACTAAAATATAAACAACGTACATAATACCGCCGATATTGTAAGCAATCATACAAAGCGGGAATAACGAAATGATAACCCCAGCTACTGGAATTAAACCGAGTAAGAAAATCATTAACGCTAAACCTAATAATTGCGGGAATCCTAATATCCATAGTGCAATAACGGATAAAACACAGTTAACAACTGCAATTAAAAATTGTGCTTCAATTACTTTTCCGAATGAACGTGCAAATTTCTTACCGAAGTACTCAATTTCAGTATAGAAAATTGCCAGTCGGCTTTCTTTAAACTTTGCAGTAAAAGCAACGATACGAGCTTTCTCCAATAAGAAAAATAAACTTAAAATTAAAGAAAGTAACACTTGAAGACCAAATTTCCCAACATTCGTAATCGATTTATACAAAATGTCAACGCCTTGTCCTACATATTTCGAAAGTTCCATATGATTGACAGCATTAACTGCATACTTAATTAATTCACTATCTGGTGGGTTTCTTAAAAATACGTTAAATTGATAAATCAATTGTGAAATTTGTATCGTTAATACTGGTAAATATTTAAATAGCGTAATAGCAATTCCACCAATTAACATGACATATAGAAATGCTATAATAATTTTTCGGTTAATGGGCATGAAATGATCTAATTTGCGGGAAATAAACTTTTGGAATCGATCCATTAAATACGTGAGAATAAACGTAATTAAAATTAAATTCAACATACTTTGCAGCCCGTATAACACGAGAGCAAGTATTACTAATACGAGTAACCTCTGAAATCCTTTGCTTTGAAACAGGTTTTTTATTTGCATAATCGACGAGTACTCTCTCCTGTCCTATAAAGTAAAACGTTAATAGGTAGATTTTTTCTCTCTTCTCTACCTTTAATTATTCATTCATATGAAGATTTTTATAAACTTATTATATATTTCCCTTAGTAGATCCTATAGTAGCTTACTTCTTATTTTACAATACAATGACCTAATTCAAAACGTATTCTACACAGTATTAATGAAGATTTAAGGAAACTTACATTTTATTAAAATAGGTCTTACCACTACTGTAACATAAAAAGCAAGCTACCAGTAGAAATCTGTCCTACAAATAGCTTGCTTTTCTCATTTTTTAAGTAAGTTTTCCTAACCAATGAATGGCATAAACATCGGTATGACAACTACAGTTACAACCCCTACTACTGTTACAGCGATACTTGCCATAGCTGCCTCTACTTCACCCATTTCAATTCCTACTGCCACTCCTAATGCGTGACCTGCCGTTCCAAGAGCTAAACCTTTTGCAATTGGATGTTTTACTCTAAATGTTTTTAAGAATAATGCTCCTAATGCGTATACAATAACCGCGTTAAAAATAACTGCAAATGATGTAATTGCTGGTATACCACCAATACTTTCAGAGATCGGTAACGCAATTGCTGTTGTTGCTGCTTGTGGTAACATTGAATTCATTACCGCTGTATCTAGACCAATTGCTTTGGCAACAATGAACACGACAATTACTGAGCAAATGGATCCAACTACGATAGCCGATAAAATTTGCCACCAATATTTTTTCAACTTGTCCACTTGTTTATATAATGGAATTGCAAACGCGATTGTTGCTGGTTCTAAGAAGAAGCTAATCATTTTTCCGCCAGTATTATATTCTTCAAAGGTAAAATTACCTACTTTTAGAAAGACAATCCCTAATACCATCGCTACGAATAATGGTGTGAATAAGAAGAATCCTTTTGAATGCTTAAATAATAATGTTCCGATTCCGTATGCTATTAATGAAACGACGATTCCGAAGTATGGAGTCATTGTGCTTGCCATGTTCATTCCCTCCTAACAATATATACTAAATTAGTTATGCAACTTTTCCGTGCTTGCGTCCTTTATTTACTACTTTCAATTCTTTCGTATCTTCTATTTCTTTATCATCTTTTCCTAAAATGAATTGTGCAAATAACCCTGTTACAGCGAGTAAAATAATTGTTGCTACAACAATTACAGTTAAAATTTGTACAAAATATTGTCCCATTACACCAAGAGAATTAATAACTGAAATACCTGATGGGACGAAAAGGAATCCGATAATACCTGTTAAAGCTGTTCCAAGTGACTCAACTTGTTCCAATTTAATAACTTTTAAACATAATAGGCTAAATAAAATAACTAATCCGATCACCGATGAAGGCATCGGAATTGGTAAATGTGTTGCAACAATATTAGAAACTAACATAATAGCTGAAAATATGAATGCTTGTGATAAGAAACTATATACTTTTTTCGTACTCATTTTGGCCACCTCTTTCGATTTGGTACCTTAATTGTATAAGATACAAACAAAACTGTAAGCGTTTACACAATAGAACGTCAAATATACAAAATTAATTACAGAAATAGACAGATGAAATACAAAAAGCTACTTCTTAAATACGAAGCAGCTTTTTGAGTTCTTTTGCATATGTACGGCTAACAGGTACTTTTGATCCTTCTTTCATAATTAAATTATATGTAGAATTGAACCATGGTTGTATTTCTGTAATATGATTAATATTTGCAATAAAACTGCGATGGACACGCATGAAACTTGCCTGCGGCAACTTCTTTTCCAAAATGACAAGTGTATCATGTGTTACATATGTTTCTCTCATCGTTTGTACTGTAACTTTTCCGTCCACAAGTCCTACATATATAATATCTTCAATATTCACAAGTACAATCGATTCTTCAATTGGTAATGCTAATTTATGCATCTCGGTCGTTACGTCTACACTCTTTACTTCTTGTTTTGTTTCTAATTTTATTTGTTTTTGCTTTTTATATTTCTTTAATGTCTGTATGATACGTTCTTCATCGAACGGCTTTAAAATGTAATCTAATGCATCTACTTCAAATGCTTGCAGCGCATATTGATCATAGGCCGTAGCAAATACAATTGCAGGTGGATTTTTCATCTTCTTTAATATATTTGCGATTTCAAATCCGTTATCATCAGATAGCTGAATATCTAAGAACACAATATCTGGTTTATTTTGCATTAGCTCTTCTAATGCATCTTCTACACAATCTGCCTCACCAATTATCTCTACTTCTTTCGTTTGCTCTAATAAATATTTCAATTCATCACGTGCTAACATTTCATCATCAACTACTAATACTTTTAACACTCCGTTTTTCCTCCCCTACTTTTTTCGGAATTACAAAGAGGATCTTTGTCCCTTGCTCTAATTCACTTTCAATTTGAAGCATTGTCTCTTTCCCAAATAACCCAATAAGTCGTTCATTAATATTATATAAAGCTGTTCCAGTCCCTTTTTTTGATGGAACTACCATTTTCCCTAATTGTCCTAGACGTTCACTCTCAATTCCTTGCCCATTATCTTGGACTTCAAAATGCACCATCCCCTCTTTTTCAAACACATGTACTTCAACTTCGCATACTGGCTGCTTTTTCGGAAAAGCATGGCGCAATGCATTTTCAACTAATAGCTGCAGTACAAATGGTGGAACTAAGGTCGTCTTTAACTCTTCCTCAATGTACATCTTCACTTCATACTTATTTGGAAACCTCGCTTGTTCTAGCGATAAATATGCATGTACATGATTTAACTCTTGTTCTAATGGAATAAGCAATTGGCGTGCCCCTTGCAAATTACAACGAAAATACACGCTAAGCTGCAATAATAATTTTCTCGCTTTTTCTACATCTGTTCGGCATAAAGCCGATACAGTATTAATTGCATTAAATAAAAAGTGCGGATTGATTTGTGCTTGTAACGCTTTTATTTCGGCATCTTGCAATAACTTACTTTGTAACTCTGCTTCACCTAACTCAAGCTGTGTAGAGAATATTTTCGCCAGCCCTTCCGCTAGCTCTTCTTCCACACGACTTAATTGATTAGAGTTTTTAAAATAAAGCTTTAATGTTCCTATCGTATTCCCATGTGAAGTTAGTGGAATAACAACTGCCGCTTGTAACGGACACCTTTCATGCTGACAATTAATACTTTCACGTGATTTCGCTTTCATTATTTTCCCTGTTTTTAAGACTGTTTTTGATAAACCCGTTATTAAACTGTGGGAAGGAATATGATGATCTGCTGCTAATCCAACGTGAGCTAATATCTTCTCTGTATCTGTTAAGGATACCGCATCTGTTCCCGTAAAGCGGTGAATAATTTGTGCCACATGTTTACAAGAATCTTCTGTTAATCCTCTGCGAAAATATGGCAATGTTTTGTCAGCAATTCGTAATACTTTATGCGTTTGTAAAGCTTTCGCATTTTCTTCCTGGCGCAAAATAGCTTGTATCATAGAAAGTAAAATAAAACTTCCGAAACTATTTACAAGGATCATTGGTATCGCAATTGTTTTCACGATACTAATTCCATCCTCTACGATTAATAGGATCATAATCATTTCTAAAGAAACGATAAACACGCTTAAAACCGCCGAAAACTTAGGCGTAATTGCACGATTATATTTTTTGAAAATGTATCCAATATACCCTGTTATAACACCTGCTAAAATTGACGAGATTGCACAACTTAGCGCTGTCGTCCCGCCAAGCATATAACGGTGAATACCAGCAATCGATCCTACTCCAATTCCGACGATAGGACCACCAAGCAATCCACTAATTCCAACACCCATAATACGTGTATTCGCAATTGTACTAGATGACGAAACACCTTGTAGCCAATTTTCATTCATAATTGTATTCCCTGCGATTTCAATTCCCGTGTAATTGCTGACAATTGTAAATACTGAAAAAATACAAATAAGCTTAAGCTTATCGACATACCCATCTTGTCTATGAAGAAGGCGCCTGAACGTTTTAATATGAGAGAGTAAAAATCCTAAAATAACAATAAGTCCGACACGTTCAATCATCATAAGTACTAAATTTAGCATCTGTGATTCATTCCTTTTTATATGAGTTAGTTTTATTATGGGAAAATAATGAAGTGGGCGTCAAGGAGAATGAAGTATCTTTTGAAATATTTTACACATAACAATTCACTCTTTATTTGACAATCTAATAGAAGAGTGCTAAAAATAAGGTAATATAATACAGTCCTTTAACCCAACCCCGTGAGGTTGAGAAGGAAGTCGGAATATACTATACGTATGGTCTTTTTTAGGGATACGTATGCTTTTTTGGCCTTCTCATCATATCAGGTGAGAAGGCCTTTTGTTATTCTTCCATAGCGACTGTAGAAGAAAATAAGGAGGAGTAATGATGAACGTCACTACTGATGTACAATCAACAACAGAGGAGACGAAAGAGAAAAGATATAAAACATTATTTGGTTCTGCGCTAGGATATGCAGCAGAAGGTTTAGATATGTTGCTCTTATCTTTCGTACTCGTCTACATTTTAAAAGAATTTCATTTAAGCCCTGTTGAAGGTGGAAACTTAACATTAGCTACCACAATAGGAATGCTAATTGGGTCTTATTTATTTGGATTTATTGCTGATTTATTTGGGCGTATCCGTACGATGGCCTTCACAATCTTACTATTCTCACTAGCAACAGCACTTATTTATTTCGCAACAGATTATTGGCAATTATTAATTCTCCGCTTTTTAGTTGGAATGGGAGTTGGTGGTGAATTCGGGATTGGGATGGCCATCGTAACTGAAACATGGTCTAAAGAAATGCGCGCTAAGGCAACATCCGTTGTTGCACTTGGATGGCAATTTGGCGTACTAGTCGCTTCACTCCTTCCAGCATTTATCGTCCCGCATTTCGGATGGAGAGCTGTTTTCCTATTTGGGCTCATTCCCGCTCTACTAGCTGTCTATGTACGCAAAAGTTTAAGTGAACCAAAAATATGGGAACAAAAACAAAGATACAAAAAAGAGTTGTTACAAAAAGAAGCTGAAGGTAATTTAACAACTACTGAGGCAGAACAACTAAAGCAAATGAAAAAGTTCCCACTTCGAAAGTTATTTGCCAATAAAAAAGTAACGATAACAACCATTGGTCTTATTATTATGTCATTCATCCAGAACTTTGGATATTATGGGATTTTCACATGGATGCCAACTATTTTGGCAAATAAATATAACTACACGTTAGCAAAAGCGAGCGGTTGGATGTTCATCTCTACGATCGGCATGCTAATTGGAATTGCAACATTTGGTATTCTAGCCGATAAAATTGGCCGCCGTAAAACTTTTACAATCTATTATGTTGGTGGTACTATATACTGTCTCATTTACTTCTTCTTATTCACAGAATCAACATTATTGTTATGGGGAAGTGCATTGCTTGGATTCTTTGCAAATGGCATGATGGGCGGATTTGGCGCAGTTTTAGCTGAAAACTATCCTGCCGAAGCTCGCTCGACAGCAGAAAACTTTATTTTCGGTACAGGACGCGGTTTAGCTGGATTTGGACCTGTTATTATCGGATTACTTGCTGCAGGTGGAAATTTAATGGGAGCATTATCTCTCATCTTCATTATCTATCCAATCGGTTTAGTTACAATGCTATTATGTGTCCCAGAGACGAAAGATAAAGTATTAGAATAGATTGAAACTGTATCCTTCAAGAAAAGTAGTTGGATAAATAGCAAAGAGGAAGCATCTCAAATGAGATGCTTCCTCTTTTTATATAAATACAATTATTTATTTTGATTTACTAGCTTTTTGAAACAAGAAGGAAGTTTTCTCTTCTTCTTTTACAATACCTTGTTTTAAGGCTAATTCCCCTGCAACTTTAGGCGCTAGCCATAGCATTGGGAATAACAGAATGGATACCGGGACAGCTGTTACTACGATGAATGATTGTAAGGCGTTAATACTTCCCTCACCCATGTATAAAAGAATCGCTGCAACTGCGCCCATAATAAGCGACCAAAACACTCGCAAGCTAATTCTAGGATCTCCATCTCCAGTCACTGCCATTGAAATCGAATAAGCCATTGAATCTCCTGTTGTCACTACAAATAAAATTGTTAATAAAAGAAATGCAGGTCCAATAATATGAGAGAGTGGCAGTTGCTCTGTAATTGCAATCATAGCCGCTGGCATACCAGATTCACTTAATGCAGTCGAGATAGAACCAGGATTCATTAACTCATAAAATACACCTGATCCTCCCAAAATCGTAAACCAAAACGTTGTAATAATAGGTGCAATGATTCCAATTGCAACGATGATTTCTCGGATTGTTCTTCCTCTTGAAATACGGCTGACTAAAATTGCCATCATCGGTCCGTATCCAATAAACCATCCCCAGAAAAAGATTGTCCATGACCCTAACCAACCTGTATCACCACGATATGTGCTCATTGGAATAAATTCATTTATATAAAATCCAAACGAAGAAACAAATGAATCAATAATAAATCCACCTGGTCCAAACAGTAATACGAATGCCATTAATAAAACTGCTAACCTAACATTTAAATTACTTATAATTTGGATCCCTTTATCAATTCCCGTTACCGCAGATATAGTAGAAACAGCTACTACACAAACAATAATGGCTAATTGAGTAGTAAACACATCAGGAATGTTAAACAATGCTTGTAATCCATAACTTGCTTGTAGTCCTAAAAATCCGATTGGACCAATCGTCCCTGCAGCAACCGCAATAATGGCAAATACGTCAATCATTGTTCCAAGCCAACTCTTTCGCAATCTCTCCCCAAAAATAGGATATAAAAGCGTTCGAGGCTTTAACGGCATACCTTTATGATAGTGTCCGTACATCATAACTACCGCACTAATTGTACCTAAAATCGTCCAAGCGAGGAAACCCCAATGCATATAACTTTGTGCTAAAGCAGGCATTACTGCTTCTTTCGTTCCAGCAGTTATACCTTCATGTATTGGTGGCACCGTCATCAAATGGTACATCGGCTCTGCAGCTGCCCAAAAAACGCCACCTCCGGCAAGTAATGTAGACATAATAATAGCGAGCCATTTTGTCGTACTAATCTCAGGTTTTTCTAGCCCCCCAAGTTTAACTCTCCCATATTTTGAAAACGCCATACACATTGCCACAATAAATGTACCAATTAATAAAACCTGCCAAAAGGCACCAAAATATTTAATCGAAGCTGCAAAACTTCTATTAATGACTCCCTCTACGTAACTTTTATTTAAAATAACTGCAATTACAAATAATAAAAGTGAGCCACCACTAATAAGAAATACGGGCCAATCTGTTTTTCGACTCTTCATTCTCAATTACACTTCCTCCTTCCTCAGCAATCTAAAAAAACAACTTTATTATGTTTTATTGTTTACACCCAAAACATAATGATTATATAAGCATAATAATTCATCGATTTTCTACACACTTATGTTGTCCCTAAAAATATGCTAAATCCCTTATTTAAAAGAAAATTTCCATTCCTATTACATAAAAAAGCAAAACAAAAGACCTTATATTTCTATAAGGTCTTCGAAACAGAAATTTGATTATAACATAAGGAACTCCTTGGTTCAAAAAGCTCCTTCCAAAAATAACCGAGCGTAAAGGCTTCCATTTGCTACGTAACAGTAATTAAAAAAAATTATATTTTTCATAAAAAAACTATACTAAATATCATTTATGAAAGAAATTCGGCTTCAAAATTTCATTCGGATACGGTTTATGATAAATATGAGTGGTAGCTGGCGACAACGGTGGAATGAGCCACACCCAATTGCCTGTTACAACCCGTCCACATGCTGCTTCTTGCTTCTCAAATTGTTGAAACTGTTGTGCAGCTGTATGGTGATCCACAATACTAACTCCTTGTTTTTTGAAGGAATGTAATACAGCAATATTCAACTCAATTAGTGCCTTGTCTTTCCATAACGTACCGTTTCTCGATGTATCTAACTCCATCATCTCCGCAACAGCCGGCAGTAAATTATAACGATCATAATCCGCCAAGTTACGAGCCCCAATCTCCGTCCCCATATACCATCCGTTGAACGGAGCAGCTGTATAGGAAATACCGCCAATTTCTAAGCGCATATCTGAAATCATTGGAACCCCATACCATTTTACACCTAAAGATGAGATTGGGTACTCTGGATGTTCAATCGGTACCTCTTTCACTTCTTTTTTAGGAATTTCTTTATATACAGGTTCCTTTCCATCGACAGAAAAAACAAGCGGCAATACATCAAAATTCGTACCTTCTCCTTGCCAGCCAAGTTCCTGGCAAAAATCCGTAAACACAGTGGAATGAGAGTCACCGATCACTCCCATTTCTGTTTTATATCCTGCATACCGAATCAATTGGTGATTATAAATTCGTATATTATTTTCTTCACTTTGATATTGCTTAAAAATCGTAATTGTTGGTTTCACTTTCCCATCGTTCGTTGCATATTTAATATGATGAATTAATGCATTATATACACCGTTCTCATCATTTACTTCACGTGCATCTAATATGTGCATCTTACTCCAAAATAGTCTTCCGATACATCGATTACTATTGCGCCATGCCATTCGCGATCCATGAACAAGTTCTTCAAATGTATGCTCATACGTCCCCGTCTTCTCTATCTCAACTTGAATTTCTTTCACACGCTCTTCTATGAATTGCTCTTTATTTAGCTCTTTATAGCAAATCGTAATAAACTGACTCGCTTCCTCTATTAATTGTTTCGTTTTACTCATAAACGATCTCCTTCTATTTCACCAAAACGTTCTACTTTACAGTATAAGCAAAAAGAATAAGAGTCACAAATGAAAATGAAAGTGTTACCTTTATTGTAATATTTTTCAGAAAATTAAAGACATTACTATTGACTTACATAAAAAATAGGTGTATTTTTGACTCAGGTAAAGTTTTTTTACCTAGACCAACTTTTAAAGAGAAAGGAGGTAATGTTATGTCTTCATTTCAATTGCCAAAGCTTTCATATGACTATGATGAACTAGAGCCATATATCGATAGCAACACGCTTTCCATTCATCACGGAAAGCACCATGCGACATACGTAAACAACTTAAATGCCGCTTTAGAAAACTATACGGAATTACATAATAAGTCTTTAGAAGAGTTACTATGTAATTTAGACGTTTTACCAAATGAAATTGTTACAGCTGTAAGAAATAACGGTGGTGGTCACTATTGTCATAGTCTTTTTTGGGAAGTAATGAGCCCACGAGGTGGCGGTGAGCCTAATGGAGACGTTGCAAAAGTAATTGATTATTATTTCAATACCTTTGACAACTTAAAAGATCAACTTTCAAAAGCAGCTATTAGTCGTTTTGGAAGTGGCTACGGGTGGCTTGTTATGGACGGTGAGGAACTTTCCGTTATGAGTACACCAAATCAAGATACACCTTTGCAAGAAGGTAAAATTCCATTACTCGTCATCGATGTATGGGAACACGCCTATTATTTAAAGTATCAAAATCGGCGTCCAGAATTTGTTACCAATTGGTGGCATACAGTGAACTGGGACCAGGTAAATGAAAAGTATTTACAAGCCATTCAATCACAAAAACATTAGTCGTGCGTATAAGGTAAGTTTGGTAATGTAAAATTAGTATTGTCGAAATCCTCCAGAATCCCCCGGATTGCCACCGGGGGATTTATGATTATTTCATTGCATGTATGTAATACCGTAATACTTGTTCTATGTCTATTTTCAACTCTCGGAACTTGAATCCTAATTCACTGGCTTTTCCATTATGTAATGTACAATTAATCACTTCATTGTAAGGCGCTACATGTTCTCCTTCTTTTTGAACGAGTGCTTTTATTCCCGTATTTTCTTCTATAAAATGAATGACTTCGCTAGTAGAAACTACCCCGTTGCTACAAGCGTTAATTGGCCCTTCTATGTCCTTCATCCCGCACCAAGCTAAAAATTCTCCTGCTTCTTTCTCATGTATAAATGACAACTCTCCATCTAAATGCTTCACGGCGACAGGCTCTTGCTTCACAATATGTTCAACGTAAAAATATAACCTTTTCGTATAATCGTTTTCTCCAATAACAACTGGAAAACGTACTGCAACAACTGGAAAACGTACTGCAACAACTGGAAATGTTGCTTGTTGAAATACAGCAGCTTCAGCTAATCGCTTGCCTTCACCATAATTAAAATCCTTCCTATCCCCATACGTAATAGCATACTCATACGGATTAAAGTTCTCTTCTAACAATCCTAATGCTGGCTCGTAAACAGCCATTGAAGATGTCATAACGTATTTCTTCGTTTTTCCTCGTAACACCTTACATATTACCTTCGCTGCATTCGAGCTATAGCATAAATTATCGTATACGATATCATAACTTTTATCTTCTAGACGCTCTGCTAGTTGTTTTTCATCTTCTCTATCTACAATAAGTCTTTTTACTGTACTTCCAAAAGAATCTTCTGTAATCCCTCTCGTCGCAATCGTTACATCGTGTCCATCTTGCAAAAGTGCTTCTACTAAATGTTTACCAAAAAATCTTGTTCCCCCTAGCACCAATACCTTTTTCAATTTCATCATCCCCATTTTGATAAAATGTAAAATACTACCTCTCTATTATAAATGCTCATATATAAAAAGCATGGAATTCGTTTAACGATTCCATGCTTTTCTACAGAAAATATATTAACGTACTCGATATTTATAAATACAATAACAGAAATATAAAATAGAAATTACGGATACATAAACCCATAGTTCATATACGAATCCCTCTCCCCATACTCCCATAAAATAAAAGAGTGAAGGCAACGTCAATGTTACCCATGATTGTACGAAGGCAATTCTTCCAAGATATTGATTGATATTCTTTTTTTGTGTATTTAATACAAAGAATAAATACCAAAGTAATGCCCACATAAACCACGTTAATGCATTCACAACATCGTGGAATTGAACAAATGAAACAACCATATAGAATAAAGCAATAATTGCTACCCATATACAAAACCAACCTAAACCGCTACTATCCATTCCTTTTATAAAAGTAACACCTACATATAAATAGGTTAATCCAAATAAGAAAGTAGCTGCATATGAATAAACTGTCCAATTGCTTTGGTCAGAAATCATGATCAAATAGAACGGAATAATAATTTGTAGTGCACCTACAAATAAATTAAAAACACCCGCACTTTTCATCTCTGCTTTTCCTAATATAACAAGGCTATTCAAAAATAAAGCTGCACCCGAAAGTAATAATCCTACATATCCCATATATATTCGTGTGAAAATCTTTCCCTTTCACACCTTTAACCTCCCCGCACTATAAAGTGATACCTATATTATTTTTCTTCCTATTTAAAACTACACACATAATTTTACATCCAAATAAGTCAGACTTCCTACCTTAAAAAACAATAAAAAAATCCCCTCAATACATACCATACAGTAATCATGTCAATCAAAATGTATCACGTTATAAAAACGCTTTCAATAATGCGTGACTCAATTAAAAGCTAATAGGATTATTTGATTATAAACGTACTTTAACAATGATACAAGTACTAGAATACTCTTCCATATTACATTTTTTATTTCTATAAAAAATTGATAGAATAATGCATCCTCCCTATCTCATTCTATCAATGATCTGCATAGAATATTGTACAATCATATTAAATTTGAAAGGTTTGACATTTATGCCTCATCATTATCCGAATCAATCTGTGATTCATTCAACAGGTGTATTAACAAGAGATCCTGCAACAGTTTCGGCAGTAATAAACGTTGTAAATTTAGATGCATATTACGCACACTATGTAAATATAGAGGTTTGGGATTGGTCTAACTATTCTAATCCTGTAAAATTACCTGTACTCATTGGTGAAGATACAGTAGTAGAATTCCCATACCTTTTACAAGGTAACAACCTAGCAGTATTTTATGCTAATTTAGATGAAGCTATTAATTTGTATGAAATTCGTATTTCCTATCCTACTCATTCTAACATTATTGCCAATTGCTTCGGCCGAAGCCTCCCACCCTATACAAGTCAAGAAGGTAATACAGTGTATCATAAACAATTTGTTCGCATTCATTAAAGGTCTCTTTTTCCTATCAATAATCTATAAATATATGCAATAGAAGCGATTCTATTGCAATACTATGGTCAGTAATATTTCATTCATTTCTTTTTCCTAAAATGAGTATATTACTGACCTCAGGTAACAGCATAAAAAACAGAATTTATTATATACATACAATAAAAATAAAGTATCCTATAAAAGAATACTTTACTAACTCGCTTAAATCATTTGATAACCATTTTTATTATTTACCTGCCATCTCCAAGAATCTACACACATTTCTTCTAACCCATATTCCGCTTCCCATCCTAATTCTCGTTTCGCTTTAGATACATCAGCAAAACATATTGCTACATCACCAGGACGACGCCCTATTACTTTATAAGGTATTTTCTTACCTGAAACCCTCTCAAAAGCCTTTACCATCTCCAATACACTATATCCTTTACCTGTGCCAAGATTGTATGCCTCAATCCCTTTCGTCTCAAGTACTTTCTCAAGTGCCTTTACATGTCCTTTTGCAAGATCAACAACGTGAATATAATCACGGACACCTGTCCCATCTTTCGTTGGATAATCATTTCCGAATATATTTAGCTCTTTTAACTTACCTACCGCCACCTGCGTTACATATGGCATTAAATTATTCGGAACTCCATTTGGATCCTCTCCAATACGGCCACTTTTATGTGCTCCAAATGGATTGAAATAACGAAGTAACGCAATACTCCATTCATCATCAGCTTTTGCTACATCACGCATAATTTGCTCAATCATTAATTTTGTTTGTCCATATGGATTTGTCACACTGAGCGGAAATTCTTCTGTAATTGGTGATGTTTTTGGTATTCCATATACAGTTGCAGATGAACTAAAAATAAATTTTTTTACGTTATGTTTCTGCATCACATCACATAGTATGATCGTACTTATTATATTATTATAATAATATACAAGAGGAATTGTAGTTGATTCCCCCACCGCTTTAAATCCAGCAAAATGTATAACCGCTTCAATGTTATTTCTCAAAAAAATCTCATTCATTTTTTCACGATTTAAAACACTTTCTTTATAAAATTCGAATTGTTTTCCTGTTATCTCTTTTACTCGGTTTAAAGACTCGATTGAACTATTTGAAAGATTATCTACGACTATAATTTTATAATTACTATTTAATAATTCTATACACGTATGACTACCAATATATCCTGCTCCACCCGTTATAAGTATCGCCATATATAGTCCCCCACTAATTATTAATTATAAAATTTTATAACCTTAATACATATCTATCCTACCATAAAAAGACTGATAATTTTTAAAATTCATTTTTAATTATTATTCATAAAAAAAGAGCCGCATAACCTTTACGTTATGCAACTCTTTAACATACATATGTGTCTATATCTTTATTTGTTAATCAAGAAAAATAAAAATCACTCGGGAATTTCATCTTGTTAAATTACGTAGCAATATACACTTAAAAAGTGGGCAAGGCTTCCCAATAACACGAACACGTGAAAAATTTCATGATGCCCCATATGTTTAAACTCTAACCATTTTGGCTTTGTTCCATAAATAAATCCACCAATCGTATAAAAAATGCCCCCAAGCACTAGAAGCACGATACCTCCTGCACTTAAGTTAGCAGCTAATGGTGCAAAGAACAGAACAATTAACCAGCCCATTATAATATAAATTGCTGTTGATAACCATCTCGGACAACTAAACCAAAACATTTTAAAAACAATACCACAAATGGCCGTTGCATACACTAAACAAAATAATAATAAACCGTTTGTGGAATGTAATGTAATTAAACAAAATGGTGCATATGTACCTGCAATTAATATAAAAATCATAGAGTGATCGAGCTTTCGAAAGAAATAAATAACTCGTTCACTGGCTACAACACTATGGTATACAGCTGATGCTGTATACAGAACCATCATTCCGATACCAAACAAAATAACAGCTGTAATTGACGCAAAAGATGGCATTTTAACAGAAACTTTTACAAGCATAGCTAATAATGCAACAAATGATAATACAGCTCCTCCCAAATGGGTAAAAGCATTAACCGGTTCTCTTATATACGCATTCATATAAACACCCCTCATATAATTACATGTAGTTTTGATAACTACATGTAATTATATACACATTAATCTTATAGGTCAACATTTACAATTCATTTGTTTCGTAATACCATATTTAAAGATAAACTAAACATTATACTCCACTAAGTTATAAAAGCGAGGGGTTCTACGTGGAAAATATAAACAAATTACTTGAAGCATTACATTTAGAAAAAAATATTACGCTTGAGGATATTCCAAATGTCGACTTGTATGTAGACCAGGTTGTCCAACTATTTGAAAATACTTATGCGGATACAACAAGAACCGATGATGAAAAAGTATTAACAAAAACAATGATTAACAATTACGCAAAAGGTAAACTGTTTATTCCAATCAAAAATAAAAAATACTCAAAAGATCATATGATTTTAATTAGCTTAATTTATCAATTAAAAGGGGCCCTTTCCATTAATGACATAAAAAGCTCCTTAAAAAATATAAATGAATCCTTATTAAGCGATGATTCATTCGAATTAAATACGCTATATAAAGATTATCTTTCTCTTACCGAAAACAACGTCGAAAGCTTTACACAAGACGTAAATAACCGTGTTTCAGAAGTAAGCGAGATTTCTTCTTTAGAAGATCCGAACCTAGAGAAATTTTTATTACTAACATCATTTGTGTCGATGAGTAATATGTATAGGCGCTTAGCTGAGAAGTTGATTGATGATTTAGAAGAAGCCTAATAACTATAAAGTGAAACTTTAATCAGTGGGGGTTTTCTTCATCCCCCACTGATTATTAGCCCTCACCAATCGGACTTTAATGGGCAGCCCGACCCCCACCTAACTTCTTTGCTTTCGCTGAATTTTGAGGTGGGGGGTCTTACTGCCCATTAAAGCGGGATAAAAATGAACTTCAACTATCCGAATGATTGTATTATTTTTTATTGGATTTTACTCTTCCAAAATAAAAAAGTACATTTTGCATACTAGCAAAATGTACTTCTCTCTAAAGTTATAATTTTTACTGTTTCTTTATTAGCAATCCAAAGCGATCATAATACTCTTTTACTAATAATTTACACATAGCATAGAAAATAAAAACATTAATAGTAACGATAAACATTCCCATATTCGTATTAGAGCCCGCATACAGAACCATTACTATATTTAAAAAGATTGTTAACGTTAATCCTAAAGCTATTCCTGTCCACTTCATTTCATATAGCAGTAAAAAGATAACAAATACTAATGCTGGGAAAGCATATCTCTCATGCATTTGCGTAGGTAACATAAAGAACGCAAAGCTTATAAAAGTCGCTGCTTTTAATAGAACTGCCGTATTCATATGACGATGGAAAAAGACATACAAACAAGTTAATGCCGCTGCAATAGACAAGAGTATTAATCCAACTGTTTTTAATGTAATATGCGGTAAAATTTGAATAGTATCCACTGTATTAGGATCCGTACCAATTGCGTAATACCAAATGTTCATAGCAAATACAGTTACTGTTGGGAACGTCCCCACCGCATTTAAATATGCTTGCTTTAACATCGTGATAAATGTTCCATGAGCTGCGAAATAAAGACCGAATATTAATAACGGGATACCGAACCCTATTATAAATTTAGTTAATTGCTTGCCTTCTTTCTTTTCCCAAATGATTTTTAAGAAATACATAGCAAACACAGGCGCAATTACGATTGATTGAAATTTAGCTAGTAATGCTATAGCATAAATAGCACCAGACCAAGTTGGCTTAGACATTAGTAATAAAATAGAACTAACCATCAATATACTATGTAGCATATCTACTTGACCCCAAATAGTACCATCCACTATAACGGCTGGACTAAATGCAAAAAATGTTACTAACGCTGCTCTCACAATCGAATTGTCCATCCTTTTAGAAACTATAGCAAAAATGATTATAGCTACTACTTCAAATACAATGGATGGGATCCGAATTAAAACACCCGCAGCTTCCACAGATGTATTAAAAAATGACAATATACCTCCATAAATACCTAAAAGAGCTAAGAAAAATGGCGGATAGTTTACTAAATCTCCATGTGCATACACATCACCTAGTCCATATTTACCTACTGTATTCATCCAATCCACAAAAAATAGTTGATCTCGTTCATATCCTTCTAAATGAAATGCTAAATATAAACGTAATAACAAAGATGCAACAACTACTACAATCAAATAAAAATGAAGCCATTTTAAACTCCACCTATCTTGAGTCAAATTCATTTAATAAACACCGTCCTTACTTTTTATAGCTTACAACAATTAAATTGAAATTGATTTACTTATATAAAAATATATCCCTCAATGAATTAACAACTTCTCCATTCAATGGCAAAAAAATTAAATAAATATAATAACATACAAAAACACAATCATCAATCACGTATTAGTTAAAGTCCATTCAAATTGTCCGATCTATAAGTAATCCTCAAAAAAATATCCACCTTTAAAGTGGATATTTTCATTTATTTAATTGCCTCATGAACTTTTAATTGTTTACCTTTTATCGTTGTATTTCTCATAATCTTTAAAACAAGTGGTCCTTTTCCGTTTAATATTTCAACATAAGAAACATTATCTTGTATTGTAATAATACCTATATCATCAGCAGAAACACCTTGAATTTTAGCAATTGTACCAACGAAATCTACTGCCCTAATTTTCTTTTTCTTTCCGCCATTAAAGTACAATTTCATAATTCCTTTGTTTAGGTCTGCATTTTTATCTTTCTTTATAACTGGTTTAGCATATATCTTTTCTTCAAATGCTGCTTTCCCTTTTATAACTTTTTCTTTTGAAGGTGCCAGTTCCTTTGGAATTTCAAATCCGATATATTCCTCAATCTCTTCTAAAAATCTATTTTCATAAGGCGTTATAAATGTAATGGCTTTTCCACTATTACCAGCTCGTCCTGTTCTTCCTGTACGATGTACATAGCTTTCTTTTTCTAATGGAATATCGTAATTAACAACATGTGTAATATTATCAATATCAATTCCTCTCGCAGCTACATCAGTTGCTACTAAATAACGGAACTTTCCTTTTCTAAAATCATCCATAACTTCAAAACGATCTTCCTGTACCATACCACCATGTATTTTGTCACAAGGATAATTAACTCGTTTTAGCTGTCTATATACATTGTCTACGTTTTCTTGTGTACGACAAAAAATAATACAGCTGTCTGGATTTTCAATCATAGTTATATCCTTAAGAAGTGAAAGTTTTTCTTCTTCTCTTACTTCAAAAAGGGTATGTTCAATTTTATCTGTTGTAATCCCAGCTGCTTTAATTTCAATATGAGTTGGCGCATTCATATATGTACGGGATAATTTTTCAACATCTTCCGGTAGGGTTGCTGAAAATAGCATTGTCATTCTTTTTGTAGGTAATTCATCAATAATTGCCTCTACTTGATCGATAAAGCCCATATTTAGCATTTCATCTGCTTCATCAATCACTAAATATTTCAATCGCTCTAAAGAAAGAGTCCCTTTTTCAATATGATCCAACACACGTCCTGGAGTCCCTACTACAATATGCGTCTTTTGTTTTAACTCTAATTTTTGACGTGCAAATGGAGATTTACCATAAATTGCAGCAGCTTTAATTCTCTTGAATCGTCCTATATTCATAATATCTTCTTTCACTTGAACAGCAAGTTCCCTCGTTGGTGTTAAAACTAATGCTTGTGGTTTATTCTCTTCCCACTCTACCATTTCACAAAGTGGTATTCCGAACGAAGCCGTTTTTCCACTTCCCGTTTGCGACTTTACAACAAGATCCTTCTTTTGCAATGCAACTGGAATAACTTCTCCTTGCACTTCTGTTGGATGCTCATATCCTAAACCAGTAAGTGCTCGTCTTACTTCTTTACTTAATGCATAATTACTAAAGCTTTTTTTACTCATATATTAACCTCATTTGATTTTATATTTAATCTATTCTGTTCTTCATACCTCACTTTAGACTATAGTAAGATACTATATTAATCCACTGTTTTTAATTCGTTTAAACCTAAATTTATCTAAGTATAATTTTAAAATAGTAAAGGGCAGCCTTCATACTAAGTCTGCCCTATCTATACTGTATTCATTTTTACGGAACCAATTTTTTCACAACTGGTATTCTTTGCAATACTAACGTGATTATCAGACTAAGAACAATTGTAATCGTTACATTAATAGGTATTGCCAATATTGCATGTACACGTTCATTTACTTTAGGGAAAACCATGTACAACAAGTTATTTAATAAGAAGAAGTGAAGAATATAGATTCCAAGGCTTGCTTGATTTATAAAACGGAATAACAATGGTAATTCTCTTTCTGATTTTTGGAAAGCATATTTGAAAAATACAAATAATCCAATCGCCATCAGTACAACGCCTGGTGCAAAATATCCGTACCAAAACTGCTCTAACTGTCCATTTGCTTTTACCGTATAGTAATAAGTAATAAAGAATGTACTAATAAATCCTACAAGTCCGCCAATGTAAGAAATACTTCTCCATTTTTTCGAAATATCAAAATTAGATAAATAATAACCAAGTAAGAAATACCCTACATAATTTGTAACGTAAAATAATTCAATATTAAAGTTGATAGGATAATAATATTTAACTAAATTGACTACAACAGACGCATATAACCATAAAATTAAAAAGTATTCTATCTCTCTTTTTTTGGCGTTCTTCACAAAGATTTTCAGTAACGGTGTAATTAAATATATCCCTACAATCATGTATAAGAACCATAAATGTCCTCCAATTGTATCCGTTAAAAAGTGCTTTATCCCTTGCTTTAAAGATGCTGGGAAATATCCTGCATATGCTCCATATGCATAAAATATAGCACTCCAAGCTACAAAAGGTATAATTACTTTACTTGCACGCTTCTGTAAAAATTCTCCAACCGAAATATCTTTCGTTCCTTTTAACAATAAAGCTCCACTAATCATTACAAAAATCGGCACACTCGCACGTGAAATCGATTCAAATAGATTACCAGCCATCCAGCGTGATACATTATTTGCATCTAGCATAGAAGCATAACCAGCAGAAACGTGAATTGTAACCACTGCGATTGTTGCTAATACACGCAACCAATCCATATATACTAAGCGCTTCATTAACAGCCCTCCTAAATTTACCTATTTAACTTTTCTTTTCCAAACATCATTTTACATCAAATAATGCTATGTTTAAACACATTTTAGTTATATGAACTTACAACATAGGCGGCTAAATTTTAATTTTAAAATATAAACATGAAAACCTTTGACTTATGAGTGAAAATAATGTAAATTATCCTTTGGACGAACATTTTTAAACAAAATGAATAAAATATTCGTATTTTAGGGGTGTAAATGATGGAAAACGTATTCGACTATGAAGATATTCAATTAATTCCTGCAAAATGTATTGTGAACAGCCGCTCTGAATGTGATACAACTGTCACTTTAGGTAAATATAAATTTAAATTACCTGTCGTACCTGCTAATATGCAAACGATTATTGATGAAAGAATCGCAACTTATTTAGCTGAAAACAATTACTTCTATATCATGCATCGTTTCCAGCCAGAGAAACGTATCTCATTCATTAGAGATATGCAATCACGTGGATTAATCGCTTCTATTAGCGTTGGTGTAAAAGAGGACGAATATGAATTCGTACAACAATTAGCTGCTGAGCAACTTACGCCTGAATACATCACGATTGATATCGCACACGGACATTCTAATGCTGTAATCAACATGATTCAGCATATTAAAAAGCATTTACCAGAAAGCTTCGTTATCGCTGGAAATGTTGGAACTCCAGAAGCGGTAAGAGAATTAGAAAACGCTGGTGCTGACGCAACAAAAGTTGGTATTGGACCTGGTAAAGTTTGTATTACGAAAATTAAAACAGGCTTTGGAACTGGCGGTTGGCAACTAGCTGCACTTCGCTGGTGTGCAAAAGCTGCAAGTAAGCCAATTATCGCTGACGGTGGTATTCGTACACACGGCGACGTAGCTAAATCTATTCGATTTGGGGCGACTATGGTTATGATCGGTTCTCTATTCGCTGGTCATGAAGAGTCTCCAGGGGAAACAATCGAAAAAGACGGCAAACTTTATAAAGAGTACTTTGGTTCAGCTTCTGAATTCCAAAAAGGCGAGAAGAAAAACGTTGAAGGTAAGAAAATGTTCGTTGAGCATAAAGGTTCTTTAGAAGACACTTTAATCGAAATGGAACAAGATCTTCAATCTTCTATCTCTTACGCTGGTGGAACAAAATTAGACTCAATTCGTACTGTAGATTATGTAGTCGTGAAAAACTCTATTTTCAACGGCGATAAAGTATATTAATTTTTAAATTTAACTCGAAGGACAAGCATTTTTATGCTTGTCCTTCTTTTATATATATAGAAATATATAATATTTTTATTTTACTGAATTTTCTAGTATCATGTTTTTAGATACTTATAATAAGGGGGATATAATAAATGAAAAATATAATTGAGAAACGCCATATTCGCGCAGAAATCCCTACTGAACTAACATGGGACCTCTCTGATTTATACGAATCTGATAAAGAGTGGGAAACTGCATTACGTGTATTAACAGACGATATAAAAAAACTTGATGCGTTTAAAGGACAATTACACACTAGCTCCACTACCTTATTACATTGCCTACTTTTAGAAGAAGAGCTTTTAATGAAGTTAACAAAATTATACTCCTACGCAAATTTAAAAGAATCTACTGACCGTACAAATCCAGTTATTCAAGCGCACTCTTCCAAAATTGCTGCTTTATGGACGAAAGTACATACTGCATTATCCTTTATCCATAATGAAATCCTCTCATTCGACGAAGGCACAATTGAAAAGTATTTAGCTGAAGAAATAAAACTTGAACCTTTCCGTAAATCATTACTAGACATCCTACAAAAAAGGCCGCACACGCTCTCTCCTGAAACAGAAGAAGCTCTTGCTGCACTTGGTGAAGTCCATAGTTCTCCATACAAAATTTACGGTATGACTAAATTAGCCGATATGGATTTTACCTCCATACAAGACGAACAAGGGAACGAACTCCCTGTATCATTTGCATTATTTGAAAGTAAATATGAGTTCTCTCCAAGCGTAGACATACGTAGAAAAGCGTACTCATCATTTGTTTCTACCTTAAAACGATATAAAAATACAGTGGCCACAACATATGCGACTGAAGTAAAAAAACAAGTAACACTCTCTCGTTTACGCAAATTTGAATCTGTTACTCATATGCTTTTGGAACCTCAAAAAGTTCCACTTGAAATGTATGACAATCAACTTGATATTATATACAAAGAATTGGCACCTCATATGCGCCGTTTTGCAGATTTAAAAAAGAAAGTACTAGGACTCGATCAAATGCTGTTCTGTGACTTACATGCACCTTTAGATCCCGAATTTAATCCAACCATCACATACAAAGAAGCCGGAAAACTCATTCAAGACTCTTTACAAGTATTGGGCGACGAATATGGTTCCATTATCGAAAAAGGATTTAAAGAGAGATGGGTCGATCTTGCAGATAATGTTGGGAAATCAACAGGGGCATTTTGCTCAAGTCCATATGGTTCTCATCCATACATTTTAATTACATGGCAAAATACGATGCGTGGATGCTTCACATTAGCCCATGAATTTGGGCATGCTGGTCATTTTTATTTAGCAAATAAAAACCAGCGTATTATGAATGTACGTCCATCTATGTACTTTGTCGAAGCACCATCTACGATGAACGAATTACTATTAGCCCAGCATTTATTAGCGACAACTGACGATAAGAGAATGCGCAGATGGGTAATTCTGCAACTACTCGGCACATATTATCATAACTTTGTTACTCACTTACTTGAGGGAGAATATCAAAGAAGAGTATACACACTAGCAGAAGAAGGAGGAGCACTTACAGCTACAACCTTAACTGAAATAAAAACAAATGTACTTTCGACATTCTGGGGGAATTCTGTAGAAATTGACGAAGGCGCTGGCTTAACTTGGATGCGTCAACCTCATTATTATATGGGCTTGTATTCTTACACCTATTCTGCAGGCCTCACTGCATCTACTGCGGTAGCTCAAATGATTAAAGAGGAAGGGCAACCTGCCGTTGATCGCTGGTTGGATGTACTTCGCGCTGGTGGTACGATGAAACCACTTGAATTAATGCAACATGCCGGAGTCGATATGTCAAAACCAGATGCAATCCGTAAAGCCGTTTCTTACGTCGGCTCCTTAATTGATGAATTAGAACGCTCTTATCAAGAATAAAAAACAAGCCCTCGCTTGATGAGGGCTTGTTTTTTATTTATTTTCCAAATCTTTTACGGTATCCACATTTCCTGCATAGCTCTTCGACTGCAACCCTTTTCGAAAATCCATCTACAATGTTTGTTGCTCTTTCACCTTCTATAATGTTAGAAAATGAGTCAGTATTAATATTCCCAAGGTTAATAATCCCTTCACCATCTAAACAACAAGGAATAACCGTTCCGTTCGCTAAAATACCTGCTTGATTTCGAAGACCATGACAGAATCCTTTTCCATCATCCTCTTCTTCATGTAATGCCGGCCACTGGAATTCATAGTCTTGATTAATAAAGACACGTTCCGCAATTTTTATACCTTTTCCTGGTGTAAGCTTCTCTTCGATTTGGTAAGATAGACCAAACTCATTTTCAATGATGGATAATAAATCTCTATTTTTCTGGATTTCAGCATTCGTTTTATTATCCTGAGTTAAATTCCATAACCGTAGTGAAACAATTAAATCCGATTGACTTGTCGCCTCTCTAATAAAAGAAAGTATACTTCTTACATAACCCTCTTTATCTTGCGAACCTGGATGTCCATCAAAACTGTGTAATGAAAAATTCATTTGTCTTAACGCAGGTTTATTTAACAGCCTATGCCTTCTCTTATTAATTAACGTTCCATTCGTTGTAATATTAACTTTAAACCCTTTTTCATGGCTTAAATCTAACAATTGATCTATTTTTGGATGGAGCAATGGCTCACCCTTCACATGCAAATAAATGTAGTCTGTGTGAGGTTTAATTTGGTCTAATCTTTTCGCAAAATCCTCCACAGAAATGAATTGCTTCTGCCTTTCCGTCGGCGGACAAAAGCTGCACGCAAGATTACATACACTCGTAATCTCCAAGTAAAACTTTTTAAACTTCTTCACCTTTAATTCCTCACTTCTATGACTACTTATACTTTTTTCCTCTTCATATTACATCATATTTTTTTAGAAATAGAAACATACTTATTTTAGAAAATCTATATACCACCTATTAATGTGTAAAAGACCATCGGTGATTTTTGTCCAATGGTCTTTTTTACTCTTTATATACAAATGAAAAATTTATTTATAATACGGTTCACTGTTATAACATTAAGTGAGATTTTATTTGTTACATTGCCACTGAAACAGAAAGAGAAGTAGAAGAAATGTACTCAGACATTTCTCCAACTCCTAGGTATAGCTCTTGTAAAACTTCGTTATTCAATTTGATATGCTAGTATCCTTCATCTTCATCCTCTTGATAATAGTTCGTCTCTGATTCTCCAGATTCTTCTGTTTCAGGTTCTTCCTCTGGCATTTCTTGTTCCAGTTCTGGCTCTTCTTCTGATTCTTCTTGCTCCAGTTCTGGCTCTTCCTCTGGCATTTCTTGTTCCAGTTCTGGCTCTTCTTCTAATTCTTCTTGCTCCAGTTCTGGCTCTTCCTCTGATTCTTCTTGCTCCAGTTCTGGCTCTTCCTCTGATTCTTCTTGCTCCAGTTCTGGCTCTTCTTCTGATTCTTCTTGCTCCAGTTCTGGCTCTTCCTCTGGCATTTCTTGTTCCAGTTCTGGCTCTTCTTCTGATTCTTCTTGCTCCAGTTCTGGCTCTTCCTCTGGCATTTCTTGTTCCAGTTCTGGCTCTTCTTCTAATTCTTCTTGCTCCAGTTCTGGCTCTTCCTCTGGCATTTCTTGTTCCAGTTCTGGCTCTTCTTCTGATTCTTCTTGCTCCAGTTCTGGCTCTTCCTCTGGCATTTCTTGTTCCAGTTCTGGCTCTTCTTCTAATTCTTCTTGCTCCAGTTCTGGCTCTTCCTCTGGCACTTCTTGTTCCAGTTCTGGCTCTTCTTCTGGCATTTCTTGTTCCAGTTCTGGTTCTTCCTCTGGCATTTCTTGTTCCAGTTCTGGCTCTTCTTCTGATTCTTCTTGCTCCAGTTCTGGCTCTTCCTCTGATTCTTCTTGCTCCAGTTCTGGCTCTTCCTCTGATTCTTCTTGCTCCAGTTCTGGCTCTTCCTCTGATTCTTCTTGCTCCAGTTCTGGCTCTTCCTCGGATTCTTCTTGCTCCAGTTCTGGCTCTTCCTCGGATTCTTCTTGCTCCAGTTCTGGCTCTTCCTCGGATTCTTCTTGCTCCAGTTCTGGCTCTTCCTCTGATTCTTCTTGCTCCAGTTCTGGCTCTTCCTCGGATTCTTCTTGCTCCAGTTCTGGCTCTTCCTCTGATTCTTCTTGCTCCAGTTCTGGCTCTTCCTCTGATTCTTCTTGCTCCAGTTCTGGCTCTTCCTCTGATTCTTCTTGCTCCAGTTCTGGCTCTTCCTCTGATTCTTCTTGCTCCAGTTCTGGCTCTTCCTCGGATTCTTCTTGCTCCAGTTCTGGCTCTTCCTCGGATTCTTCTTGCTCCAGTTCTGGCTCTTCCTCTGATTCTTCCTCTGAGTCCTCTTGCTCTCGTTCTCGCTCTTCCTCTGAGTCCTCTTGCTCTCGTTCTCGCTCTTCCTCGGGTTCTTCTTGCTCCGGTTCTCGGTCTTCCTCTGATTCTTCCTCTAGATCTTCTCGCTCCAGTTCTGGGATTTCCTCGGATTCTTCTTCTGGATCTTCTTGCTCCGGCTCTCGGTCTTCCTCTGATTCTTCCTCTGGGTCCTCTTGCTCCGGTTCTCGGTCTCCCTCAGATTCTTCCTCTAGATCTTCTCGCTCCAGTTCTGGGATTTCCTCGGATTCTTCTTCTGGATCTTCTTGCTCCGGCTCTCGGTCTTCCTCTGATTCTTCCTCTGAGTCCTCTTGCTCTCGTTCTGGCTCTTCCTCTGAGTCCTCTTGCTCTCGTTCTCGCTCTTCCTCAGATTCTTCCTCTGAGTCCTCTTGCTCTCGTTCTCGCTCTTCCTCAGATTCTTCCTCTGAGTCCTCTTGCTCCGGCTCTCGGTCTCCCTCAGATTCTTCCTCTAGATCTTCTCGCTCCAGTTCTGGGATTTCCTCGGATTCTTCTTCTGGATCTTCTTGCTCCGGCTCTCGGTCTTCCTCTGATTCTTCCTCTGAGTCCTCTTGCTCACGTTCTCGCTCTTCCTCGGGTTCTTCTTGCTCCGGCTCTCGGTCTCCCTCAGATTCTAAATCCTTTTCTTCCGTATGTGGCATGACATCAGTTTCTGTAACTTCTTGTTCGTGGGCTTTCTCGGCCTCTGCCTCACCGTCCTCCCGCAACAAGGATTCCGGTTGTTCCTGTGGGCCTGTTAAATTATCAACCTCTCCATCTACTGAATCATTATATTCTTGTTCGTCTTGTGCGATGGATTCGTCAGCACCCCGTGTTCCCTCATCCTTCTCTTGTTGTACTGGACTTTCTATCATGCCTTCATCTTCTGGTGGTGGCGATGGTGGTCCGTTACTACCATTATCATCTGGATTAATAAGAGTTGTACTAGGGAATTCCTTTTCCACCCCATATTTCTCCTGCTTAATTTGCTCTTTTTGATTTCGGAATTTTTCTAAAACACCCTTGTTATATGTTTCTTTTTCCACGCTTTCTTTTAACGTTTCCCGAAGCCCCTCTTTTTCATCTGGGGTCATACTGTCATATTTCTCTTGCAGCTTTTCTCTTCTCCGACCACCTAGTATTTTATCGTAACCTTCTTTCGTCACTTCACCCGCTTTGTTTTCTAGCTGTTCAAGTTTATCTTTTAATCCTGCTTTAAATCCTTCTCCAATAGCTGCTTCAATAGCGGTTTCTACAATACCCCCGACAAATGGGATGTCAATTATCGACTTAACTCCCTTGATGCCATACTTGATGCCATACCTGGTTCCATACTTCCCAATAGACCCTGCTATATTTCGTTCAAAATTAAGATTTGCCTCAACAGTTTTACTTAAATCTTTAATTTGGTCTTGTTTTGCTGCGATGCTTTTTTCCGTGTTTATACCAAATTTCTCGCCTATATAAGCAGAGGCTAATTGTTTCTTTTCATCAAAAGATGTTCCTTTTAATGCTTGAATTCCTGAAGTTGTATCTTGATATGTTGAAACGACTGTTTGTCTTTTTTCTGTGTATATTTGTTTGAATTTACCAGCAATTTGTTTAATACGACTCATCGTTTAGTCCCTACCCTAATGGGCGAAGCGAAAGAACATCGCATGTAATTAGAAGCGGAATCCAATTCATAAACTCTTCAACAATGCTGCCTAACGCTATCCCAGAATCATCATGAACTGCTTGTAATACATTCGAACATGGCATAATCGGATGTGCATGGAACCAGATCAAATAAGAGACAACCGGCATTTCCACTGGATCATGCTTCGGGAAACTCATTACTGTATAGAGATTTCCGGTTTGTTTTCCTGCTTGTCCTTTTGGAACTAGCGAAAAGCGATCAAAAAACTCTGATGAATACGTATCCGGATACTTCACAATAGCCCCTTTTGATTCTAAATTTGCTAAGGTTGTTTTTAGTGCATTCGCCTCTATTGCTGGATTGATTTTGAGCAACTTCTGTAGGGTACTTGGTTGCGCCTTAATGACTTCCCACAGGCTATACGAAAAATCATCTACTTCTACAATTTCTTGCAACTTCAATTTATATGTATTTGCTTGATAAAGATCTTGGAACTGACCTAATCCTTCACCAATTGCAATATATTTATTCGACATCGTCTGCCCCCTCTGCCATAAATGGTAAGTATTCGACATTCCACAAACCTAATTTTATTAATTTTGCACCTTGTTCATTTAGAAGTGCTAGCACTTCAGTATCATTCATCCCTAGCTGAGTCATTGTTATTGATAAAATTTCAATTAAAGCTTCACTACCAGCTGCAGCATTCCACAGGGCATACTGCTCTCTCGTTAAATGTAGATTGTCTCTTTTCAGGGCGCTGCCTATGCGCCACTTGTTATTCTCACATCCATAAGCCACACCATTACGTGTCGCAAACGTTTCGACAAGTAAACTATTTTCAGCATCTTCAAAATACCAAGGCATGATTAAATTGAAACGCAATAATTTCAAGAGGATATCTTCAAACTGTAGCTTTGGAAATTTAGGCTTTAGTTTCGCTGATAGCTCCTCTTGCCATTGAAAAATTGATGAATAGTAGCGTAATTTCGACCATGCAAAATATTCGACATGCGTTAAAATAATTGGAGATAAGCTACTGCCTACTGCATAAAAACGTTCCCCATTTTTTTCATCGTATAGCCCTAAATCTCGACCGATAGGTACAAATAATTCTGTTGTCATATTGTGGCCTCCTCTAAGTTTATTTAGATACTTATTTTGTGTAGTTCATTGGATAAAATTTAAATGGTCCCCCATTAAACGGTGATACGATACATTGGCCAATCGATAGTTTTGTTAAATCCCAATCTTCGATAACATGCCCATCAATAATCGCATCTTGCACACCTTTGCTTGCATTAGATGCTGAATAAGCAATCATCTTTTTATTCATACCATGACGATTTCGAATAAATGTGCGACTTGCCTCATCAAATAAACGGAATGCGAAAACAGTCCCGAAGCCACTTAAAATACTGTCCCCTAACCTTTCTGTGTATACATGATGAACTTGCCCAACATTTTGGATTCCTGCAATGACACGAATTCCTAAAGAACGACCAAAGTTCAGTGCATTGTCCATATAGTTGAGTTTCGGAATTAGTGGTAACTCATCTAAAATGAAGAAAATATTGCCCCGTGCTTCTTTTTCTTTCTGACCAAGTGCGTTTTTCATTGCTATGTCTAATAACAATGTATAAATTGGCTTCATTACATTAGCACTTGCAATGTCATACTCTAAAAATACGGCACGTTGACCCCGTTCCTTTACTGCACGAGTTAATGAAAAATTACCAGCCTCTCTAAATGTTCCATTAAAAACATTGAATAAATTTTGGTACAGGTGCATGAAGAATGATTGATTTGTTTTTGGATCATTAGATTTATTAATATAATGTTTAACCCATTTCAAATCTTGGTGATTTAATAGTAAATTTCGTACCGTTACATCTGTGGCAACTTGTAACCATGAAATAAATGTCGCATGGTTTTCTACTGTTCCTTCTTTTTCGATTTCTCGAACTTTCGCACATAAAATCGCTGCAAATAAATCACGGGCTCCTGTGGCGAAAATAGGTGAACTTGAAGATTCAATATCCTCTTTAAATAAAGATGATGCAATTTCCCAAATGACTTCTTCACGTTTCGATGGCATTGTTGCCATAATATCATCAAAAATATTCCATCGCACCATACCAGGTACTACTTCTGCCTCATTAGTCAGTACATAGTCCCCTTCTTGGTAAAATTTTTCGATGTAATCACCTTTAGCATCAAAAAACACAAACATATCATCTTCTGTTGCATTTTTGCGTAGACCGTCGATTAAATGAAATAGCGAAACAGATTTCCCACTACCAATCGATCCAACAAATAGCATATGACGTTGTAATAATAACGGATCAATCGTAATTCCTGTAAGATTTTTTCCAGGAATACCATATTTCGCGCTACCAAACCACCTTACTTCGCCCTCTTGTAATGTTAATAATTGTTGGCCATCTAATACTTCATTTTTTAAATAACTCATAATAGCTCCTTCCAAAAAAAAGTTGTTCCTCTAAGAAGAACAACTTTGATATTTATCCGAAAATAACTTCTGACTTACTGTCTAACTTATTACCACATTCTGTACAGAAGTCTGCATCTGCAGCACACACAGTACCACAGCTACATGCTTTTGTATTTTTGATAGCAACTGATTTCTCTTCTTTATTTTCTTTTGCTTTTTTAGACACTTCAGATACAACCTCAGAAGCTGTTACTGCTGTTTCTTTTACTTTGTTAGCTGTTTGTTTCACTGTAGCTACAACTGTTGAAAACTGCTCATTTGTAGACGGTTTCGGTTGAACAGGTTCATCGACCATTTGTTGATTATTCCATTTGTTTATCGCTAAGTCACCCATGATTTGAATGTCTTGAATTAGAGCACTAATTTCTTTAATCATTTGCTCTGTATGTCTCCCTGGACCTGAAGCAGCAACCGTCATTGCGGCATCATGATTATTAATACGAGAAAATAGACCACGGCTTGCTTCTACGGATACACTAATAGAAGGCGAAGTTTGGCTACTAAGTACATATAGGTACATTTGAACACCTGATGCATTGAATCCTCTATACGCCATAAAAGCACCTAATAAAAGAGCGATGAAAGCAACAAGGCCACCTTCATTTATTAAGAAGTATAAACTTACTATTGCAATCAACACACCGATAATAATCTGAATAATGCTTTTCTTTCTTGTTAAACCACCATAAATACCTGTAATCGTATCGATTTTTGTATCACGTACTAAAATACTTGATCCCGTCGTTGTTGATGTGCTACCTGTAAAAATTAAACGACGATTTGTTGCAATGACATACCCTTCTGATTTAGGGTTATCAATATATGACGCTTCATATTCACGAATCATTACTTCATCTTCTGCGAGCATAACTCCACGTACACTTTTCACTAACACAACCTCCTATTGTTTTATTTATATTGAGAAATTCAATATTTCAATCACACAACTACCCTTGTTTTCATCAAAGACTAATCGATACTTTTTATCACGCTCAAACAGATATATTCCATAATAGCAATTTACTCATAGAACGCATCTACATCTCCAGCTTCTGTTATTTTCGGTAAAGATTTTGCGAGACAATCTGAATTGTATTTCATCGATTTATCAATAAAGTCAATTATAGCTATAATGCGATTATTACGACAAACCAAATAAACCAAGGTTTTTTAACAATGGTCTCGTGCTTTTGCGTAGTCGGTTCAGAAGATCCAACTAGTTTAGCTTAGATGTTGGGTTTTCAAACTTTCCCCCATATGTAGCACAAAATTTTGCATTGATTGTATTCGATGCCTGACAAGATGCATTTTCACGTATCTTATTCCTGTCCACCTTATCCATCTATCATTTCGATAAACATATTATAAGGTAAAACATGTAAAAAATATATATATTTTTTAAGAACACTACTTCAGGAGAATGCAGGTAAATTAGGTATTGATTAGATATTTATGAAAAATCATTCTGTGTCAATTTCATTCGTTACGCTGCTTCGTTTTCATAAAATGCCTATTTGTATTCTTAAATAAATCCTGCCCTTTTACTGAATAAACATATATTCAACACATATATCCAATGCGTTGTATTGAGATACCTACTTAACCAACAAAGGTATGCAAAACAAATCAGCTCACATACCTTTATACATATTTAATTCAGAAAAAAACGCCTTTACTTATAATACGGTTCACCATAACAGATCAAAATGAGATATGCATTACATATAGCATGGATTGTAGTGCCTATTTCCACCTCTCTAATTTATGAAGGTTTTTTACAAACACTCCTGCTAAAAACTTCGGGAAACCCATTTCGATGCATTTATCTTTTACAAATTGTTTCATCTCATCTACAGAAATATCTTTTTACGTAAATTCCCCTACTTGGTAACAATGCTTACAGTACATGCTACTTTGATCTAAATTCTTCTCCGTACCACGATCTTCAATCTTTTTTAGTGGCATGGCACAACTTTGACATTTTTTATATTCTTTCATACGATCGCCTCCAAATATCCTTCAATTAAGCTTCTAATAGTTTATAGATCTTTTTGAATCTTTTTAGTTGAGGAGCTGTTAGGGATTTTTCTCTTTTTCGTAACAGGTTCACTACTGACATGATTATCCCTCATTTATCACATTTAATCCGACACCATTATGTCGGATACATTACTATTTATCTCAAGTTTTATTGGATTCAAGTTATATTTCCTAGCATGTCGTTTTTGTTCTATATCTTGGTTTGTGAGTTTTATGTTTCATATTATAATTAGCTCTCACAATTTAATAAAAATAAGTGTAGGACTACGATTTCATATAGTCCTACACTTATTTTTTGTCATTTATTAAAATCTCACTTACTTATGATACGGTTCCCCACGATTAATACGAAATGCTCTATACACTTGCTCAAGCAATACTAATCGCATTAATTGGTGTGGTAATGTCATCTTTGAAAAAGAAAGAGATTCATTTGAACGCTTCATTACTTCTGAACTTAGTCCAAGTGATCCACCAATTACAAATGCAACTTTACTCTTTCCATATGTAGCAAGACGATCTAAGCTTACTGCAAATTCTTCTGATGATTTTTGCTTTCCTTCTATCGCTAACGCAATGACATGCGTATCGTCAGAAATTTTATCCAGTATACGTATACCTTCTTTTTCTTTTACAATTAACATTTCTGCTTCACTTAAATTTTCTGGTGCCTTTTCATCTGGCAATTCAATTACTTCCACTTTTGCGTATGCAGATAATCGTTTTAAGTATTCTGCTATACCTTGTTTTAAATATTTTTCTTTTAATTTCCCAATTGAAATAATCGAGATATTCACACGTATTCCCCACCTTACAAACATGTTATCCACATAACTTATCCACATATCCACAAATGTTACCCACATATTGTGTGGGAATCTGTGTTCGATACAACATATGTCGCCTTGTTTTGACAAAATTCACATGTTTTTTTCTCTTTTTCCGAGTTATCCACATTGTTGATAACCGGCGCAACTTCACACTCATCCACAATAATATCTAAAGCTAATTCAACATGTTCTAAACAACAAGGTAAATTCATATTCTTCACCTCACTTTTCTACAATAGAAAACAGGAGGTAGGCCCTCCTGTTTTTAATACTTTTGAACGCCTAGTTTAACCGTTGTTGTTGCTCGTTTTGTACCACGATAAAACGTAAGAGTCATTTTATCATTAATTTTTTTATCATATAAGGCCGTACGGAATCCGATAATATCGCGAACCGGTTTTCCATCTACTGCTACAATCACATCGTGTTCTCGTAAACCAGCATCTACACCTGGCGAAGGACTTTTCACATCTAAAATGCAAACTCCCTCTGTTACATTGCCTGGTAAATGCAATGTTTTTGACCAATGATAGTTTGGAATCTCATTTAACGATCTAAGTTCAATTCCAACATACGGTCTCCTTACTTTTCCGTACTTCTCTAATTCATTCATAATTGGAACAGCTCTAGTAACTGGAATAGCTAGTCCAATTCCTTCTACTTCTTTTGCTGCAATTTTCATTGAGTTAATGCCAATTAATTGACCTGCCGCATTTACAAGCGCACCACCACTATTACCTGGATTAATTGCTGCGTCTGTTTGCAATACTTCTACTTGCCAATCATAATGTCCATCTTGATCCAAATCTACAGGAACAATACGTTCCTTAGCCGAAATAATGCCTTGTGTGACGGTTCCAGAAAATTGCAGCCCGAGTGGGTTTCCAATCGCAATGACCGGTTCTCCTCTACGAACAGTATTAGAATCGCCAATCTCAATTACCTTTTTCACATGCTTTGCATCTATTTCTAGTACAGCCAAATCTGTGACTACATCCGTTCCTAATACTTTTCCCGGAACCTTCTTACCATCACTTAAACTTACTTCAATACGATTCGCTCCAGCAACAACATGATTATTCGTTACAATATAAGCTTGGCCATCTGCTTTTTTATAAATTACACCCGATCCTGTACCAGCTTCTGAATCTGCCTCTGAAAAATTATCTCGTTGAATATTAATAACCCCAACAACAGCTTCAGACGCACGATCAACAGCATCAACAAAGCTAATCTGTTTAATTCCTTGAGCTTCGGCCATATTACTTCCACTTGCTTCAGCTTGTGGAAGCGCGCCCGCATCATTCGCAAATAAAGGCGCTCCAAATGCAAATAACGAAGCTCCTACAATTGTTCCTGCTATGCTAGAAATAACAATACCTTTATGCTTCTTTTTTCTTGCACGTTTCATACGATAATTTTCTTCATCAATAAAGGACATATTTGTTCACCCATCTTTCTGAAAACAACTATATTCACCTTTATTGTTTACTAAAATGAAGAATTATACGTATTGAATTTTTGTAGGCATTTTCGGATCCGTATCATGAATTTCGAAGGCTTCTCCCACTCCAAATCCTTTTTCTTCTAATACTTGTGATACTGACATACGTGCTAGTTCTTTCATGTTATTATCTAAACTTAAATGGGCTAAATAAATATGTTTTGTCTCATCTGTAATGACATCCGCCATCGCTAATGCAGCATCTTCATTACAAACGTGCCCCACATCACTTAAAATACGTCGCTTAATACTCCATGGATAACGTCCCATACGAAGCATTTCCACGTCATGATTACTTTCAAACACGAAAGCATTAGCACCCTTAATAACACCTTTCATACGGTCACTCACGTATCCCGTATCTGTAATAAGGGCTAACTTTCTATTATTGTTATGAAAAGCATAAAACATCGGCTCTGCCGCATCATGAGAAACCCCAAATGACTCGACCTCAATATCACCGAATGTTTTTACATCCCCAACTGAGAAAATAAACTTTTGCTCAGTTGGGATATTTCCAATTAAATGTTCCATTGCATTCCATGTTTTCTCATTTGCATAAACAGGTAAATCATATTTACGTGCCAATACACCTAATCCTTTAATATGGTCACTATGTTCATGTGTTACAAGAATACCTGATACATCATTTATATTTAGTTCTGCCTGTTTAAATAAAGCCTCTGTTGCTTTACCACTTAAACCTGCATCGACAAGTAATTTTTTTTCATCTGTTCCTACATATAGCATATTCCCTGTACTTCCACTTGCAAGTACGCTAAAATGCAACCCCATTCTTTCTCACTCCAGTATGTTCATCAACCACTTGATTTTCCCTTTCCCCTAATTCCATAACTTGTCCTTCAATTGCATTTACAAAGAAGTCCTGCTTCTGCTCCGTTTTTAAATTCCACGTTGGAGCAAGTACTTGGTTATTAGAAGTAGATGCGGTAAGGGTGGCATAACCAATTTGTGCTTCTTTTACATGTGTATTCCCATGAACTTTATTTTTTAAATACAGATTCTCTAAAGCCGTTTGAGCAGTAATAATTTCTTGCTGTTTCGTTTTTTCACTTTCGCCCATTTCTTTTAAATCAGTTAGCATCGTCTGTGTGTACGACACAAGTTCATTTTTTTCATTTAATTCCACAACAATCATTGCCTGATCGTTATAGAAAATAGGCTTATCTTTATACTTTTGGAAGAAGTAAATTTTAGAGTCTTTCATCGCCCCATACTCATACTTTTGTCCATCCAATACATAGTTCTTCAAAAAATCACTATACTTATCTTTGGATAATGATTTTGTATTCAAAAAGGGCTCTTTTAGCTTACTTTCTATCTTGTACATATTTTGTATATGCGCTGTTTGATTTTTTAAAGACTGTACATCTTCTTCTTTAAATGCCTTGTTTTCCGCCCTAATAAATGACTCTTTTTTCGGTTCTTTAGGGAAATTACCCATAGTAATTTTGTTTGCTTTTAATTCTTGATCTATCTTTGTTTCTGCAATAAGCTCCAATTGATTACTATCTTGCTTTTGAATGAATTGAAAAATGAGAAAGAGGTCCAAAACAAAAAAGGTCACAATAAATATGGTTTTAATCCGATCCCAATCCATTTAGTCCTCCTTCACTCCACTCATATATTTTTTGTTTGCCAGCTTCATCTTCAACAAACTTTACATACCAAATTGGCTGTAGCCTAGCTACTTGCCCATCTAGTGATAATTTGTATCCAATACCAACGTCTTTAATGAATCTTTTATCTACCGCGGCGTTATTTTCTAAGGATGCTATTACAACGTGACCTGATGGAAGAGTAACCTTCTGTTCTATGCCTTTCGTATTTAAAGACAACAACGGTCTTTCATATTCCATTACGTCTTCTGATCCCCATACTTGTCTCAATTCAGCTAATCCATCTGTATTGAATACGGAATATCCATCTTCGTGTAAACGGAATACCGTCTGTCCTTTATTCATATAGTCCAAACGATATGAATCCAAACTCCCACTGTGACCATTTACAAAATCAAAACTTTTTTGTAAAAGCATTAAATTATCTGTCGTTTTCTCACTTGAAACCGAAGAATTTTTATACTTTAACATATGCTGGTCGTTTTCAATCTCCATGGACCTAATACCATCTGTAAATGTTTCTTTTGATTTCTCAGTAATAGGGCTTAAATAACGTGGGTCACTAAAAAGAGCATTCTTAAATGTATCAACCGCTAAATTTGATGAAATATATGTTATATTACTTAATTCTGTCGTTCCATCTGGTAAAAATAGCTTTTTCATATCATTAATTTGATAGTCAAAATAAGGTTTTGCCGATACTATAAATTGATTTTGTGCATTTACAACATCTTTTAAATATACACCACTTAATTTTGCTTCATATATTCTAGAGTTATCACCATCAGAAACAAAATTAATTTTAATTTCTTGATCTCTACTTCTAGAAGGATCAAGAATAATTCGATTAAAATGTTTAGGTTTATCTATACTTTTTTCTTTCATATTAAACATAGATTTAACTGCATCAAATGGGATGTTGGTAGGAAAAACAAGTTCAATTTTCCCTTCACCATGCACATAAGAAAGGAAATCACCTTTAGCAATCGGTATCTCTTTGAAATCATATAACTCCCCTGCTTCCAAAGTTTTATAGATTGATTCTATATCTCCCTCTCTTTTGCTCCCGTAATGATTTTTATCTTTATGCACGATGATAGAAGTAGGACGGACAACATCAGCGATTTTAGTTTGAGTAGTTCCTTCATTCCCTTGCACAAATTTTGCGTTTTGCATAGACGTGGAATCTGGCACATACGTCCATAAGTTAAAAGTAAGAAATAAGCTAATTACAACTAAATTAATTAAAACTATCGTTTTAACATTTTCCATACTCATTCCCAATCGTCCTCTTCATCCGCTGCCATCGGCAATGTGAAGTAAATAGTTGTCCCTTTTCCTTCCTCACTCTTCGCCCAAATCGAGCCACCATGTGCCTCAATCATTTCTTTCGCAATTGCTAATCCAAGTCCTGTACCACCCATTTGTCTTGAACGTGCTTTATCTACGCGATAAAAACGTTCAAAGATTTTATCGACATTTTCTTTTGGAATACCCATTCCTTGGTCACTTACACTAATCTCTAGTAATTCCCCGCGATCACGTAAGCGATATGTTACTGTTCCACCTTCTGGTGAATACTTTAATGCATTCGAAATAATGTTATACAAAACTTGCGTAATTTTATCTGTATCCATATCAATAAATCGGGATTTCTTAGAGAAAGATCGTTTGAAACTTACGTTTTGCTCTTTAGACATTTCAAAACGATCAATAATGTTATTAAAGAAGTCAGTAAAGTCAACCCATTCTTTCATTAAACGGTGTTCTGTACTATCAAGTTTAGAAAGTTGCAATAATGCATTTACAAGTCTAATCATTCTTTCTGTTTCTTCTTGTGTAACTGTTAAAAATTGTGGTGCAATATTCGGATCTTGCCATGCGCCGTCCGTAAGTGCCTCTAAGTAACTGCGCATCGTTGTTAATGGCGTTCTTAATTCATGGGAAACGTTTGCCACAAACTCACGGCGTTCCCTTTCTATACGCTCCTGTTCAGTTACGTCATATAATACGGCTATTAAACCATTTGCTTTCCCTGTCTCTTTTTGAATAACAGAGAAACTAGCACGTAAAATATATGGTTCATTTCTCGTACTAAAATCTAATAACACGGAATCAGGCTCTTCGTATAAATGATCGAGCGTAAATTCTTCTTGTATCCCTAATACTTCTAAAACAGATTGATCGAGCGCCGTTTCACGCGAAACATTTAGCATCTTTTCCGCAGGATCATTTAATAAAATAATGTCCCCTTTTCGGTCAGTAGCAATTACTCCATCTGTCATATGTGATAAAACGGATGATAATTTACGTCTTTCACTTTCCGTTGAAGAACGAGCTTGTTGTAATTTTTTTGATAAATTATTGAAAGATAATGCTAATTGTCCAATTTCATCATGGCTATGCACTTTTACTTTTCTTGAATAGTTTCCTTTTGCCATTTCAATCGCTTGTCTTCGCATATCTGAGATTGGTCTCGTAATCGTTTGAGCTAACAAAATTCCAAGTACAGCTGTTACGAGTAATGCAATAACGGTTCCAGTCGCAAAAATTTGATTAATATCCTTCATCTGTTTATAAACATCTTCCATAGATGCAACAATGTAAATAACACCAAGTGGATCCTTGCCGTTATCATCTATAATAGGAGTAAGCATAACTTGTACACGATGGCCTGTACGACCATCCTTCTCAATTTTCACTTCTGGCTTTTTTTGTACCAATACCCGTTGAACAGCAATATCAGTTGAGGTTCTATTTACCTTGTTTTGCTTTGACTCATCTGAAATAGCAAGTAACTTTCTATTCGAATCAAATACACTTACCTCTTGAATATCTTTCTTTCGATCAGAGGCAAATTTTCGAATTGAAGTTTTAATCGTTTCATCTGTTGATTCTGTTTCTGCTTTTGTATGACTTTTTTTAAACTCTTGTTTCAAGTTATATGCTAATAAATTCGTTTGCTGCGTTAAAGAATCTCTAAAGCCTTGTACAAGACTCTTTTCTAACTCCCTTACGAAATATACTCCAATAACTTGCATAGCTATTAATATTAATAGCATATATATGAGTACAAATTTTAAATGAATAGATTGAAAAAAACCGACTTTCTTCATATACTATTCCTGCTCTGGGTCACGTAAGTAATACCCTACTCCACGTCTAGTTACAATTAAAGTAGGATGACTCGGATTATCTTCAATTTTTTCACGTAAACGACGTACTGTTACATCTACTGTACGTACATCTCCAAAATAGTCATAACCCCAAACTGTTTGTAATAAATGTTCGCGAGTCATAACTTGCCCTAAATGTTTTGCTAAATAATGTAGTAGCTCAAATTCACGATGTGTAAGTTCAATATTTTCCTCACGTTTCGTTACACTATACGCATTTGGATTGATAACAATTGGTCCAATAACCATTTCCGTGTTTTCTTCTTTTTCTGCAGCACCACCTTGTTGATGGCGGCGTAAATTCGCCTTCACACGAGCAAGTAATTCCCTCGTACTAAATGGCTTCGTTACATAATCATCTGCCCCAAGCTCAAGCCCTAATACTTTATCAATTTCAGAGTCCTTTGCTGTAAGCATAATAATCGGCATTTCTGAGCTTTTACGTATTTCACGACAAACCTCTAAGCCATCCTTACCTGGTAGCATAATATCTAATAAAACCATATCTGGCTGCTCTTCATTCGCTTTTTCAATCGCTTCATCACCATCATGCGCCATTACAATTTCAAAACCTTCTTTTTCTAGGTTGAACTTCAAAATATCCGCAATCGGCTTTTCATCATCAACTACTAAAATTTTCTTTCCCATCATCGTCTATTTCCTCCTTATAAAGTGAAACTTTAATCAGTGGGGAGTTTCATCCCCCACCGATTATTAGTTGAACCAATCGGGCACTTACGGGGAGTTAATCCCGCACCTAACTTCTTTACCATCGCTGAATTTTGAGTTAGGGTCTTACTGCCCGTTGATGCGGGGTAAAAATATGGTCAATATCCCTAAACACATTGATGTCTACATAGTATGTCCCTATATGACCGCATCTTTTGCTTAAGTACTTTCTCCTCTATTCTCACAGACTCATGTATGATCCACTTTTACACGGAATCCTCTACGATCTATAGAAAAACCTCTAGCTTCAACTGCTAGAGGCTCCTCATTCTATTTTAAAATAACTACTCAATTTTGTAAAATTACACAAATAAAAAGGATATTAAGTGGGCCCACTTAATATCCTGAGAGTGGCTCGGGACGGAATCGAACCGCCGACACGAGGATTTTCAGTCCTCTGCTCTACCGACTGAGCTACCGAGCCAAAACTATATATAAAACCACTAATGGTGGTATAAACAAAAGTGGCGGTCCCGACCGGGGTCGAACCGGCGATCTCCTGCGTGACAGGCAGGCATGTTAACCACTACACCACGGGACCAAAAATGAACATAAAAAAACATGACCCGTACGGGATTCGAACCCGTGTTACCGCCGTGAAAGGGCGGTGTCTTAACCACTTGACCAACGGGCCACGAAAAATAAAATGGTGAGCCATGAAGGATTCGAACCTTCGACCCTCTGATTAAAAGTCAGATGCTCTACCAACTGAGCTAATGGCTCATACTCACCAACGTCATATTTTCGTGACGACAAGATGTATCATAACATGTTTTCTTTATTTTTTGCAATACCTTTTTTTATTTTTTTTATAAAAGATAAGAAAAAACTCATGCGGACATGAGTTTTTTCTCAAAAATATCAATTAAGCTTCGTATACGTTACGAACGATATTTGTTTGGTTACGATCTGGTCCAACTGAGAACATAGATAATTGAATTCCTGTTAACTCAGAAACACGTTCTACGTATTTTCGTGCATTTTCAGGAAGCTCGTCTAATGATTTTACACCAGTAATATCTTCTGTCCAACCTGAAAGCTCTTCGTATACAGGCTCACATTTCGCTAAAATGTTTAAGTTTGCTGGAACTTCATCGATAACTTCGCCATTGTATTTGTAAGCAACACAAATTTTAAGAGTCGGAATACCTGTTAGAACGTCGATAGAATTTAATGATAGATCTGTTAAACCACTAACACGACGTGCATGTCTTACAACAACGCTATCGAACCAACCTACGCGGCGTGGACGACCAGTTGTCGTTCCATACTCACGACCAACTTCACGAATTTGATGACCAATTTCATCATTAAGCTCAGTAGGGAATGGACCATCGCCTACGCGGCTTGTATATGCTTTACATACACCTACAACGCGAGTAACTTTTGCAGGACCAACTCCAGTTCCAACTGTTACACCACCAGCAATCGGGTTAGAAGATGTAACGAACGGGTACGTACCGTGGTCGATATCAAGCATAACACCTTGTGCACCTTCAAATAATACACGGTGATTGTTATCTAGTGCATCATTTAATACAACAGACGTATCACATACATATTGCGCGATTTGTTGTCCGTACTCGAAGTACTCTTCGAAGATTTCTTCTACACTGAAACCTTCTGTATCGTACATTTTTTCAAATAAACGATTTTTTTCTACTAAATTGCGCTCAAGCTTTTCTTTAAATGCTTCACGGTCTAAAAGATCAGCCATACGAATACCAATACGAGCAGCTTTATCCATATATGCAGGACCGATACCTTTTTTCGTTGTACCGATTTTGTTATCACCTTTACTTGCTTCTTCTAACTCATCTTGTTTTAAGTGATAAGGTAAAATAACGTGTGCACGGTTACTTACACGTAAATTATCAGTACTTACACCACGATCGTGTAAGTATTTTAACTCTTCAAGTAATGCTTTTGGATCTACTACTAAGCCATTTCCGATTACACAAATTTTCTCTTTATAGAAAATACCAGATGGAATTAAGTGTAATTTATATTTAACTCCGCCGAAAACAATTGTATGTCCCGCGTTATTTCCACCTTGATATCTTGCAACTACTTCCGCATGCTCAGAAAGAAAATCAGTGATTTTACCTTTTCCTTCGTCGCCCCATTGTGTTCCTACAACTACTACTGAAGACATTATTAAAGCACCTCCGCGATTTTCAAACGATCTATTCAAACAATATAATTGTACCAAAACCGAAAAAGAAGTCAACCAAAAAGCGAACATTTTTTTATAAAAAAACATTTTCGTTCGTAAGAATTATATTTTTACATTATGAAAGCCTTATCTTTCCTATAAAAAAAAAGAAACACATCTTATTATAAGAAATGCGTTTCTTTTTTATACTATCTTTATGCAGGCGGCGCATGTCCATCCTCGAAGCGACGTTCTAAGTTAACGAACTTATTGAACTCTTTAACGAATGCAAGCTCTACTGAACCTACAGGACCGTTACGCTGCTTTGCAATAATAATTTCAATCGTATTTTTATTTTCCGTTTCTCGGTCATAGTAATCCTCACGATATAAGAAGGCTACAATATCAGCATCCTGCTCAATACTTCCCGATTCACGAATATCAGACATCATCGGACGTTTATCTTGACGAGATTCTACACCACGAGATAACTGTGACAAGGCAATAACAGGCACTTGCAATTCACGCGCAATCCCTTTTAATGTACGAGAGATCTCAGATACTTCCTGCTGACGGTTTTCTCCTGATTTCCCGCTTCCTTGAATAAGCTGTAAATAGTCAATCAAAACCATCCCAAGACCTTGTTCTTGTTTTAATCTACGACATTTCGCTCGAATCTCATTTACTTTAATCCCTGGTGTATCATCAATATAGATACCAGCATTAGAAAGGCTACCCATCGCCATCGTTAATTTCGCCCAATCATCAGAAGTCAATGAACCGGTACGAAGTCTTTGTGCATCAATATTTCCTTCTGCACAAAGCATACGCATAACAAGCTGATCAGAACCCATCTCAAGACTAAAAATCGCTACATTTTCATCTGTTTTCGTCGCTACGTTTTGTGCGATATTTAATGAAAATGCGGTTTTCCCTACTGATGGACGTGCCGCTACGATAATTAAATCATTTCGCTGGAAACCTGCGGTCATCTTATCTAATTCAGTAAACCCAGTTGGTATCCCAGTAACTTCACCTTTTTGATTATGCAAAAGTTCAATTTTATCGTAAGCATCTACAAGAACATCTTTAATGTTTTGGAATGCTTTTGCATTCGTTTGGTGAGATACTTCTAATATTTTTTTCTCAGCCTCATTTAAAAGGCCATCCACATCATCTTCTCTCTCATACCCATCAGACACGATATGAGTCGCCGTTCGAATCAAACGACGTAAGAGCGCCTTTTCAGCGATGATTCGTGCATAATATTCTACGTTAGCAGCAGTTGGAACAACTTCTGCTAATTCTGCTAAGTAAGAAACCCCACCAACCTCTTCTAATAATCCTTGATCAGCCATTGCTGATGTCATTATTACTAAGTCAATCGGTTCTCCCTTATCAGATAACCCAAGCATGACTTCAAAAATCTTTTGATGTTTCGTTCGATAAAATGAGTCAGGTACCAATAATTCCGATGCTGCCGTTAATGCATCTTGATCAATTAATATGGCCCCTAAAACAGCCTGCTCAGCCTCTATATTATGCGGAGGGGTACGATCAGCCATTACATCACTCATGCGCAATCCTCCTTGCTTAACTTATTTTTATTGTTCACTAACATGAACTTTTACTGTTGCTGTTACTTGCGGATGCAATTTCACAGTAACGTTTGTATAGCCTAATGCACGAATTGCATCATCCATTTCAAATTTACGCTTATCAAGTTTAATCTTGTGTGATTTTTGCATTGCATCTACGATTTGTTTACTTGTGATTGAACCAAATAGACGGCCACCTTCTCCAGATTTAGCCTTTACTTCTACAGTTAGTTTCTCTAACGTTTCTTTTAACTCTTTTGCACTTTCAAGCTCTGCCTCTGCATCTTTTTCTTCTTTTCGTTTTTGAGCTTCTAAAGTTTTCATACTGCTATTTGTCGCCTCAGCAGCTAATCCTTGTTTTAGTAAGAAGTTATTTGCATAGCCATCTGGTACGTTTTTTACTTCTCCTTTTTTTCCTTTACCTTTTACGTCTTTTAGAAAAATTACTTTCATGATTGTGTGCCTCCCTGTAAATAGTCATCAATAACAAATTGAAGCTTCTCCTCAGCTTCATCTACTGTAACATTTTTCATTTGTGTGGCTGCATTCGTTAAATGCCCACCACCACCTAAATTCTCCATAATTAGCTGCACATTCACTTCACCTAAAGACCTGCCGCTAATTCCAATGAAATTCTCGCCACGTTTTGCAATAACAAATGATGCAATAATTCCTGTCATTGTTAATAATGTGTCCGCCGATTGCGCAATAAGCACTTGATCGTAGTAATCATCACTATCCACTTTTGCAATCGCAATTCCATTTGTATAAATGTACGCATTTTTAATAGCTTTTGCAACCCGTAGGTACTGATCCATATCTTCTTTTAAAAGCTCTTGTACAAGTACAGTATCTGCACCATGTGAGCGTAAATAAGAAGCGGCATCAAACGTACGAGCACCCGTCCGGAATGTAAAGCTTTTCGTATCAACAATAATACCCGCTAACAATGCTGTTGCTTCTAACATTGTCATTTTTAAATTTTTCGGTTGGTATTCAAGTAATTCTGTAACAAGTTCTGCCGTGGAAGAAGCATATGGCTCCATGTAAACAAGCAATGGATCTTCAATAAAATCTTCTCCTCGGCGATGATGGTCAATAACAACTACATTTTCAATTTTGTGTAACAGCTTTTCTTCCATCACCATTGAAGGTTTATGCGTATCAACAACAACAAGTAATGAATCATCATTTGCAAATTCCATCGCTTGTTCTGGTGTAATAAAGTGAGACCATAACTCTTCGTTTTGTTTCACTTTATCCATTAAACGCTTAATTCCCTTATCAGAATCATTTTCATCTAGGACAATATATCCTTTGCGCTCATTTAATTGCGCTACCTTTAAAATACCAATCGCAGCACCGATTGCGTCCATATCAGGAGCCCTATGCCCCATTATAATGACATTGCTACTTTCTAATACTAAATCCTTTAATGCATGCGAAATAACTCTAGCACGTACACGAGTACGTTTTTCAACCGGATTTGTCTTACCACCATAAAATTTAACTTTACCTGTCGCTTGTTTAATTGCAACTTGATCTCCACCACGGCCAAGCGCAAGGTCTAAGCCGGACTGAGCCATTGCCCCAAGCTCTGATAAAGGTAAATCACCTGATCCAACACCTACGCTTAAGGTAAGTGGTATATTCCTTTTAGATGTTTCTTCACGCACCTGATCTAAAATGCTAAATTTTCCTTTCTCCATCTGTGCTAAAATACTTTCATTTAGTACAACGAAGAATCTTTCTGAAGATGCACGTTTTAAATATGCCCCATACTTAACGGCCCATTCATTTAGTCGTGACGTTACAAGACTTGTTATATTCGTACGTAATTGATCATCTAATCCTTGTGTAACTTCATCGTAATTATCTAAATAAATGACAGCTAAAACAGTGCGTTGATCCTCGTACATCTTTTCAATCTCAGTTTGTTCTGTTACATCAAAGAAATAGATTAACTTTTCTTCTTTCCTTACAAAAACGCGAAACTTTCGATTATTTAAAGAGACTATATCATCGGAAGTTTCTCCTTTAATAAAAAGAAGTAACGTTTCTGATACATCATAAAGGTGCCATCCAGCTAATGCATGCTGTCCTAGGCATGAAGATAAATAAGGATTCGCCCAATCAATCCCATAATCCTTATTGTATAACAAAATACCAATCGGCATTTGGTTAAATGCCTCATTACTCACTTTCTTTACCCTTGTAATCATCTCTGTCGTATGTTTTTCAAAGTTCTTTTGAAAGGTAAGTTCAAATCGTACAACAACAAAAAGTACAATACAAAAGATAAAAAAGGCAGCTATCCCCATCATTAAATGAAAATAACAAAGGATCGAAATGAGCACAAACACAAAAAATGCCAATACATAAACAGGATATAAAAACCACTGTTTCTTATAAAATTCAGGCATGTATACAACTCCTATAAAGTAAAACTAACTCACCTTCCAGTTAGTTAAACAGATTAAAATAGTATAAGGAATATTACTTTATCCTCCTATTTTAGAACGCAATGAAATCCCTAAATCAATTATACCTAAGATTGTCACAAGAGGAAACAGCATCGGAATAAACATGCAGACAATAAAACTAATAATAGGAATCCCTTTCGTAAAACCTTTACTATGCGCTATAAAGGCGATAAATGTCAGACCTTGCAGTACTAGTAGTAAAGCAAATATGACATATAAGTTAGAAAATACCATATGTAAATATGATGTCGGTTCTACTTTTATAAAGGTTGATAGCAGAATAAATATAACGTAATACCAAACAATACTCTTTGGTAATTGTATATCTTTAAATTCAGGCCAGGGCATAACGTCATGCTTTAGTTTCCTCAAAACACTACCCGATATCATGACTGTAATCCAAGAACAACATACCGAGACCATTACAAGTAAACTTGGGAATAAAGTTTGTAACACATCATTAAATTGTGTAAATAACTCTTTTTGTTCTTCACTAATAGGCATACCCGCAGCATTAACTATCTTTTCACTTTGCGCCATACTTTCATTAAACATATTTTGCATTTGCTTCATTAAATCTATGTTAAAAAACTTTATACTCGCAACATAAATGAGCATAATACCAATTAAGTACGCAAGCGCCCCCGCCATCAAAATTTCTACCGGCTTTTTTCGTTTTTTATACATATATCCTAAAACGATACCTATCAATCCAAACATAGTTGTCTTTACTAGGTTCATCGGTTGACTGACAATAACAGTAATAAAAAGTGCCGCCGTAAAAATTACAAAGGCGTTAGATAATCTATATCTTATCGTTAACAGTATAAATGGCAATGGCAACGCAAACGTTACAACTGTACCCAAAATCGGAACATACATAGATATAAGCAATAACATTGCATATATTGCTAACAGTGCTGCACCCTCAGTAATAAATTTCGTATTCTTCATCATCTAACCTCTCTTTCAAAAAAGAAAAGCATAGCAAAATGCACAGTAGAGTCCGACTCTACTGTGCATTTCATACGCTATTATTCACCAACATATGGTAAAAGTGCCATTTGACGAGCACGTTTAATTGCAACTGTAAGTTTGCGTTGGTATTTTGCGCTTGTCCCTGTTACACGACGAGGTAAAATTTTACCACGCTCAGAAACGAAACGTTTTAATAAATCAACATCTTTATAGTCAATGCGAGTGATGCCGTTAGATGTGAAGAAACACACCTTACGACGTTTCGCACGTCCACCTTTGCGTCCTGCCATGTCTATTCCCTCCATTCTTTGTTAAAACTAACTAATTTACTGTATTAGAACGGTAAATCGTCGTCGGAAATGTCGATCGGTTGACCTACATTTAAAAATGGATCGTCATTCTTCGTAAATCCAGAGTTCCCTTGGTTACCTTGGTTGCCTGAATTACTAGATTGACCAAATGGGTTAGAGCTTTGGTTACCGAAACCAGCTCCTGATGGTTGCTGATTAAATGAACCACGTTGCTCCCCACCGCCATTACGCGGCTCTAAAAATTGTACGCTTTCCGCAAGAACTTCTGTTACATATACACGTTTACCATCTTGTCCATCGTAATTACGAGTTTGAAGACGTCCATCTACGCCTGCTAAGCTACCTTTTTTCAAATAATTTGCTACGTTTTCTGCTTGTTTACGCCATATTACACAATTAATAAAGTCAGCTTCACGCTCACCTTGTTGATTCGCAAATGCGCGATTCACAGCTAACGTAAAAGTAGCTACTGCAACACCATTGGGCGTGTAACGTAAGTCAGGGTCCTTAGTTAAACGACCAACGAGGATAACACGATTCATCAATCGAACCACTCTCCCTTATATATCAATTATTTTTCTTCTTCTTTAACAACGATATGACGAAGGATGTCTTCGTTGATCTTAGCTAAACGGTCGAATTCGTTAATCGCTTCTGCGTTAGAGTTCACGTTTAAGATCATGTAGAAACCTTCACGTAAGTCGTTGATTTCGTAAGCTAAACGACGCTTACCCCACTCTTTCGTGTTAATGATTTCTGCACCATTGTTTGTTAAAACACCTGCGAAACGTTCAACTAAAGCTTTTTGAGCTTCTTCTTCAACGCCAGGACGAATGATGTACATAATTTCGTACTTTCTCATTACACTTTCACCTCCTTTTGGTCTAAACGGCCCATAATGGGCAAGGAGCAATTAATTTATAGTAATTACTCACGAGTTTAGATTATATCATAGTAAGTTAGATGAATCAACTCACCCATGCATAAAAAACTTGGCAAACACATAATATATTTGCCAAGCTCATATCTTTATTTTTCCTAGGAAATATTAAATTAAACGTTGAAACGGAAGTGCATAACGTCTCCGTCTTTTACGATATACTCTTTTCCTTCTAAACGAACTTTACCAGCTTCTTTTGCAGCTGTCATAGAACCGTTTGTCATTAAGTCTTCGTAAGAAACTGTTTCCGCACGAATAAATCCACGCTCAAAGTCTGTATGAATTACGCCAGCACATTGTGGTGCTTTCATACCCTGTTTGAACGTCCATGCACGTACTTCTTGTACACCTGCTGTGAAGTAAGTAGCAAGTCCTAATAAATCATATGCAGCACGAATTAATTGATCTAAACCAGATTCTTCAATACCTAGTTCTTCAAGGAATACTTTTTTCTCTTCCTCGTCTAGCTCAGCGATTTCTTCTTCAATTTTTGCACATACAACGATTACTTGAGAATTTTCATTTGCAGCAAATTCTTTTACCATTTGTACGTATTTGTTTTCAGAAGGATCGATAATATCGTCCTCACTTACGTTTGCTACGTATAACATTTCTTTCGTTGTAAGTAAATGAAGGCCTTTAACAATCTTCATTTGCTCTTCTGTGAATTCGACAGTACGAGCTGGTTTGCCCTCTTCAAAAGCTTCTTTTAAGCGAACTAAAATTTCATGCTCATATACTGCTTCTTTATCTTTTTGTCTTGCTAATTTCGCAACACGTTCGATACGTTTATCAACAGATTCTAAATCCGCTAAGATTAGCTCCAAGTTGATTGTTTCAATATCATCAATCGGATCTACTTTACCTGAAACGTGTGTAATATTTTCGTCTTCAAAACAACGAACAACTTGGCAAATTGCATCTACTTGGCGAATGTGAGATAAGAATTTATTTCCTAAACCTTCACCTTTACTAGCACCTTTTACGATACCCGCGATATCAGTAAACTCAAATACAGTCGGAACAGTTTTTTTCGGTTCTACTAATTCCGTTAATTTATTTAAACGCTCATCTGGTACTTCTACAATCCCTACGTTTGGATCGATTGTACAGAATGGATAGTTTGCAGATTCTGCTCCTGCTTGTGTAATTGCATTAAATAAAGTGGACTTCCCTACGTTAGGTAATCCAACAATCCCAGCCGTTAATCCCATATTTTTCACTCCTATGTCTCAATCTTTCATCATTATAGATAGTAACGAAAAAAATGACAAGTTTCCTCCAAACGAAAAAAGTAACAGCTACCCATTGCAACTGTTACTTTCTCTCTATTCTTCGTGCTTCACAAGTATTTTTTTCACCTTACGATCAAATTCTCTTCGAGGAATCATTACTGAATGGTCACATCCCTCGCACTTAATGCGGATATCCATTCCCATACGAATAATCTTCCAGCGATTCTCACCACATGGGTGGGCTTTCTTCATTTCCACAACATCGTACAAGTTATACTGCTTTTGCTCCATTCTCCAAACCCCTCTCCATACTAAACATACTAAATTGCTTTTCCACTCACCAATTCTTCACGATTATATAAAACCATACGTGGATATGGAATTTCAATTCCATGTAAATCTAGACGATTTTTAATTTCTTTACGAAGGGCTCTCGCAACAACCGCATGTTGCATCGGCTCTACTTCCGCAATAACACGTAATATAACTTCTGATGCAGCCAATGTTTGAACACCTAATAACTGAGGCCTTGCTACCATTTGCGTATACTTTGCAGGTAATTCTTCTAATAACTCTTCAATGACTTGCTCCGCTTTCGCTATATCAGCCTCATACGAAATGGATACATCAACAAATGCTACACTATTACTAACTGAATAGTTCGTAACTTGGATGATACTTCCGTTTGGTAAAGTATGAATTTCGCCTGTCCAACTCTTTACTTTTGTTGTACGAAGTCCAATTTCTAGAACGACACCTTCAAACTGACCAATTTTCACATAGTCACCTACTGAAAATTGATCTTCTAGCAAGATAAATAACCCTGTAATAACATCTTTCACTAAACTTTGAGCACCAAATCCGACTGCTAAACCAATTACCCCAGCACCCGCTAATAGACCAGATGCATTAATATTAAACACACCCAAAATCGCAATTAACATAATGAACATAACAACGTATGCCACAATATTTTCAAGTAACTTCGCTACTGTAACTGTACGACGTTCTGAAATTTGAATTGGCGAACGACTTCCCATACGAAACGCATTTCGCACAATTGCACGCGCAACTCGTACAACAACCGCACCAATTATTAAAATAATACATATTTTCAATGTCGCTGTTCCAATATCAGCCCAACGATCAGCATTTAATAAATACTGTTTCGTGGCATTAAACCACTTTGCTAATAAATCCATGTACCTCTACCTCTCCAGCCAAAATTTCTTTTTAGTTATCCTTCTTATTGTATCAGAAGTCTCCTAATTGCTGAAAAAATTTTATGACTTTAATTACATTTGTTAACTTCCGTTCAGGTATAAAATGGAACAAATATATATATACTAGTACTATTATTTCCGTTTTCACTCGAGTTTTACAAGAAGTACGCACTTATAGTTTTCCATTTTACTCACCATATAACATATTTTGAAAATTTATTAAAAGGATGGATGCTTCATGAATATTGGAAGTTTTCGCTTACCCTTTTTCGAAAAAGAAACTCAAAATGTTATGCACCAAGACGTAGAAGCCTCCGAGACCATTAGTAACTTCTTACTTTCCCATATGCCCATTAAAACAAATATACCGATTATTCTCGTTTGTATTGGAACAGATCGTTCTACAGGCGATGCCCTCGGTCCATTAGTCGGTACGAAACTAGAACAAGTAGGAATTAAAAACTTCCAAGTGTTTGGCACACTAGATGAGCCAGTACATGCGCTAAATTTAGAAGAAAAAATTCAGAATATACAGAAAGATAATCCTACTTCTTTTATAATTGCGGTCGATGCCTGTTTAGGAAAGTCTCAAAGTATCGGTTCCATCACTACCGGAATGGGGCCTAGTAAACCTGGAGCTGCGATGAATAAAAAGTTACCTGCAGTTGGCGATTTACATATTCATGGCATCGTGAATCTAAATGGTTTTATGGAGTTTTTCGTCCTGCAAAATACAAGATTAAGTTTAGTCATGAAAATGGCTGATGTAATTGCACAAAGTATAAAAGAAACAGACCAAAAATTATCTGTATTAAAAAAAGCAAACCATCTATAAATAATAAGATGGTTTGCTTTTTAGTTTTTCTGCGCTAATAATTCTAAAATACGATTTAAATCTTCCTTATTAAAAAATTCAATTTCGATTTTACCTTTTTCTTTTTTCGTTTCTTTAATCTTCACATCTGTGCCAAACTTTTCTCTTAAGAACGTTTCGCGCTCTACAAAAAATATATTTCTCTCTTTTTTCACTTGTTTTGTTTCACGTGAAACGCGTTGATTAATCTCCTGAACAATCTTCTCTAATTGACGAACATTTAATCCTTCTTTTTCAATTCGTTTTAATAAAGATTTTAATTGTTCTTCATCTTTTATCGTAAGCAAAGTTCTCCCATGAGCCATTGAAAGTTGGCCATTTGCAATCATATCTTGCACGAAAGAAGGGAGGCTTAATAACCGCGTATAGTTTGCAATGTAAGGTCTGCTCTTACCAAGACGTTTTGCTAATTGTTCTTGTGTTATATTTAGCTCATTCATTAACATTTGATATGCCATTGCTTCTTCCATTGGATTTAAATCTTCTCGTTGTAAGTTTTCAAGCAATGCAAACTCCATCATTTGCTGCTCGTTTAATTGTCTTACAACAGCAGGTACCTTTTCGAGCCCCGCCTCTTTGGCAGCACGATATCTTCTTTCACCTGCAACGATTTCATATCCTTTAATACTCTTCCTAGCAATTAACGGTTGCAGTATGCCATGCTCTTTAATAGAAGCCGATAATTCTTGAATTGCCTCTTTATTAAAGTGTTTACGTGGTTGATATGGATTCGGTCTTAATTCAGTTATCGCAATCTCCTGAATTGCCTCTTCTTCTTTCACATCTAAATCAGGAAAAAACACATTGATTCCTCTTCCTAATCCTTTAGCCACCTGCAATCACTTCCTCTGCTAAATCTATATATACTTCTGCTCCTCTTGATTTAGCGTCATACTGCATAATTGGTTTTCCATGACTTGGTGCCTCACTTAAACGAACATTACGAGGAATAATCGAACGGTATACTTTATCTCTAAAGTATTTTTTCACTTCATCTATAACCTGAATCCCTAAATTCGTACGGGCATCCAACATTGTTAGCAATACACCTTGAATTGCTAGATTTTTATTTAAGTGCTTTTGCACAAGTCGAACTGTATTTAATAGCTGACTTAATCCTTCTAGTGCGTAATACTCGCATTGAACAGGAATAATAACAGAATCTGCTGCGGTTAATGCATTAATCGTTAATAACCCTAAAGACGGGGGACAGTCGATAATAATATAGTCATATTCATCACGAACTGGCTGTAATGCCCTTTGTAAACGTACTTCCCGGGAAATAGTCGGTACCAATTCAATTTCAGCACCTGCCAATTGAATTGTAGCGGGTAGAACATCTAAGTTTTCAGTTGCGGTTTTACGTATAACCCCTTGAACATCTGCATCTTCCACAAGAACATTGTAAATACATTGATCTAATTCGGATTTTTCAATTCCCACACCAGTCGTTGCATTTCCTTGAGCATCAATATCTACAAGAAGGACCTTTTTACCTACTTGTGCCAATCCAGCCCCTAAATTAACAGATGTGGTTGTTTTCCCAACGCCACCTTTTTGATTGGCAATAGCAATGATTTTTCCCATGATGTCACCTACTTTCAACCTTTCTATCTTATTCTAGTAATAATTACGTTTATTGTAACATGAAATAAAAGTTTTTCTTTTACGTCCTTATTAAACTTCAAAATTTATTTGTAAACTCCTTCTTCATCTAACAAGAAAATATAGTAAAAGAGACCTATCCAATAGGATAAGGTCTCTAACACGCCATTATTATTTTTTCTTCGGAATTTTAATTGTAATTTGATAATACTCATCAAATTCCTCTTCCTCAGAATTAACATTTAAACCACTGTCTGCAACCATTTGTAATGACTGCCTAATTGTATTCATGGCAATTCTCGTATCTCGACTTACTGCTTTTTGCTTTGCCTTACGCTTCGGTTTTGCTTCCTCTAGTAATTTCGCAATTCGTTCCTCTGTTTGCTTTACATTCAGCTGTTTCTCCACAATTTCCTGTAAAACCTTCAGTTGTAATTCCTCATTCTTTAAAGGAATAAGCGCGCGGGCATGGCGTTCTGTAATACTTTTTTCTAATAACGCACTTTTTATTTCTTCAGGCAACTTTAACAATCGCAACTTATTTGCGATTGTGGATTGTCCTTTTCCAAGTCGTTGTGCCAATGCTTCTTGTGTTAAATTATGTAACTCAATTAGCTTTTGATATGCCACAGCTTCCTCGATTGCTGTTAGTTCCTCACGTTGCAAGTTTTCAATTAAGGCTACAGAAGCTGTCTCTGTATCATTTAAGTTTTTTATAATTGCAGGAACCTTTTCCCAGCCTAACTTTGTTGCCGCACGGAAACGTCTTTCCCCAGCAATAATCTCGTACTTATCATCCTCATATTGCCTCACAACAATTGGCTGAATAAGTCCATGTGTACGAATCGTTAATGCTAGCTCCTCAATACGCGCATCATCAAAAACTGTTCGTGGTTGATAACGGTTAGGGGTAATATTTACTATCGGAATTTCTTGTATTTCTTCATATACCTTTTTATCTATTTCTTCATGGCTTTCGTCTTGTAATTCGAATTCGCTCTCTTTATCTCCAAAGCCAAATAAACGAGAAAACGTATTTTTCATACATATTCCACCACCTTTTAGGCCTATTGACTATTCTCCATAAAATGTTTCCTATGAAACATTTACGTTTTCATTTATATAATTTAATCTTACGTCTAATAAGATTTATTTTTCAATAGGTAATTTATTGGGTGTTCCCGGTTTGCGTGGATATTTCTTTGGTGTCTTGCGCTTTTTCTCGATTAATAAAATATTACGTTCACTTTCTTCAAACGGTAATTGGAACGTAGACATTTCTTTTAAATCCCCGCCTAGCACCTCTAAAGCATACTTGCCATTTTCAATTTCTTCGTTTGCTGCAGCACCTTTCATTGCAATGAATGTTCCTCCAACTTTTACAAGTGGTAAACATAGCTCACTCAATACCGAAAGACGCGCAACTGCACGTGCCATTACAATATCGTACGATTCACGTACACCTTCTTTTTTCCCAAATGTTTCAGCACGATCATGACAAAATGCAACGTCACTTAATTCCAACTTTTGTGCTAAATGATTTAAGAAATTAATGCGTTTTTGCAATGAGTCTACAATTGTCACTTTTAAGTGCGGGAAACAGATTTTTAAAGGAATACTTGGGAATCCAGCTCCTGCACCAACATCACAAATTGAGAATGGTTTTGAAAAATCATAATAAAAAGCAGCTGTAATAGAATCAAAAAAGTGTTTTAAATATACTTCTTCTTTCTCCGTAATAGCCGTTAAATTCATTTTTTCATTCCACTCTACTAATGTTTCGAAGTAGATTTCGAACTGCTCTAACTGTCTAGAAGAGAGGGTGATCCCCTTCTCTTCTAGCATAGATTGAAATTGTTCTATGTTCATCTAGCAATATCTCCTTACTATTTATTGGTTCGATACTCGCGCAATTTTTCCTTGTTCAATATACACAAGTAAAATGGAAACATCCGCTGGGTTTACGCCAGAAATACGTGAAGCCTGCCCCATTGAAAGTGGACGAACATCTTTCAATTTCTGTCTAGCTTCTGAGGCAATGCTAGAAATCGCATCATAATCAATATCCACAGGGATTTTTTTGTTTTCCATTTTCTTCATACGCTCTACTTGCTGTAAAGATTTTTCAATATATCCTTCGTACTTAATCTGAATTTCAACTTGTTCTGTCACTTCATCACTTAATTCTACTTCACTTGGTACTAAAAGATGAATGTGCTCATATGTCATCTCTGGACGACGTAATAAGTCACTTGCACGTATTCCATCTTTCAGTTCACTTCCGCCAATGCTACGAATCAATTCTTGAACTTCAGGACGTGGCTTAATAATGATGCTGCTTAAACGTTCCTTTTCCTGTTCAATTTGTAATTTTTTATTTGTAAATCGCTCATAGCGCTCTTCTTTAATTAATCCAATTTCACGACCAACTTCAGTTAAACGAAGATCAGCATTATCATGGCGTAATAATAGGCGATATTCTGCACGAGACGTTAATAAACGATATGGTTCATTTGTACCTTTCGTTACAAGATCATCAATTAAGACACCAATATAAGCATCCTCGCGGCCTAAAATAACTTCTTTTTTGCCTAAAGAACGACATGCTGCATTAATCCCGGCCATAAGCCCTTGTCCTGCGGCCTCTTCATAACCAGAAGTTCCGTTAATCTGTCCTGCTGTATATAAATTCTTAATTTTTTTCGTTTCAAGTGTTGGCCATAGTTGTGTTGGTACAATCGCATCATATTCAATCGCATAACCTGTGCGCATCATTTCAACGTTTTCTAGACCAGGGATTGTTCTAAGCATATCACGCTGCACATCTTCTGGTAAGCTTGTGGATAAACCTTGCACATACACTTCTTGTGTATTACGTCCCTCTGGCTCTAAGAAAATTTGATGACGTGGTTTATCATTAAACCTTACTACTTTGTCTTCAATTGAAGGGCAGTATCTAGGACCTGTTCCCTTAATCATACCAGAATACATAGCTGAGCGATGTAGGTTTTCATCTATTAAACGATGTGTTTCCGTACTTGTATACGTCAACCAACATGGAATTTGATCCATAATAAATTTTGTCGTTTCAAAAGAGAAAGCTCGTGGTTTATCATCACCTGGCTGAATTTCTGTTTTACTGTAATCAATTGTATTACTATTTACACGCGGAGGTGTACCTGTTTTAAATCTAACTAGATCAAATCCAAGCTCCTCTAAATGTTCAGATAAAGTAATAGATGGTTGTTGATTATTTGGACCACTCGAATATTTTAAATCCCCCATAATAATCTCACCGCGTAAAAATGTTCCAGTCGTAATTACTACTGTCTTTGCTGTATATTCAGCACCAGATTGCGTAATTACCCCTTTACATTCGCCATCTTCAACGATTAAACGCTCTACCATTCCTTGGAACAGTGTTAGATTTGGTGTTTCTTCAATTGTTTTCTTTAGTTCATGCTGGTAAGCGAACTTATCTGCTTGCGCTCGAAGTGCGCGTACAGCTGGTCCTTTACCCGTATTTAACATACGCATTTGAATATGTGTTTTATCAATGTTGCGTCCCATTTCTCCGCCTAATGCATCAATTTCACGAACAACAATCCCTTTTGCTGGTCCACCAACAGAAGGGTTACATGGCATAAACGCTACCATATCTAAATTAATTGTTAACATTAATGTGTTGGAGCCCATTCGTGCTGCCGCAAGACCAGCTTCACATCCTGCATGACCTGCACCGATTACTATGACATCGTATGAACCGGCATTGTATCCCATTGTTTATTCCTCCTAATAATCTCTATCTTTCTAAAACATCACTATATTATTTTCCTAAACAAAATTGAGAGAACAGCTGGTCAATTAGGCTTTCATGGACCGTATCACCAGTAATTTCACCAAGTATTTCCCACGTTCTTGTTAAATCAATTTGCACCATATCAATTGGAACACCATTTTCTATCGCCTCAATCGCATCCCCAATTGTTTTTCCTGCTTGTGTTAATAATCCAATATGTCTTGCATTAGAAACATATGTCACATCTGCAGAATCGATTGCTCCTTCAAAGAATAAATCAGCTATTGCCTTTTCAAGCTCATCTATTCCTTGTTCCTCAATTAACGATGTTGTAATAACACGATTTCCCGCTGCCAATTCTGTAACACGTTCCATATCAATTGTTTGCGGTAAATCAGTCTTATTTACAATAACAATAAAATCTTTTCCTTGTACGGCACGGAATAAATCTTCATCCTCATTCGTTAAAGCCTCGCTATAATTAACGACAACTAACACTAGATCAGCTTGGCTCATCATTTCTTTTGAACGCTCTACACCGATTCTTTCAACAACATCTTCTGTTTCACGAATTCCGGCTGTATCTATAAGTTTAAGTGGTACACCACGCACATTAACGTACTCTTCAATAACATCACGAGTTGTTCCTGCAATATCAGTTACAATTGCCTTTTTCTCCTGAACGAGACTATTTAATAGCGATGACTTCCCAACGTTAGGTCTACCGATGATTGCAGTAGCAATACCTTCACGTAAAATTTTTCCTTGCTTCGATGTTTCTAATATTTTTGCAATTTCAGCACGGACATGTGTAGCTTTCTCAATTAAAATATTATGTGTCATTTCTTCCACATCATCATATTCCGGGTAATCTATGTTTACCTCAACATGAGCTAACGTTTCTAATATGTCCTGACGCAGACGGCCAATCAATTTAGATAATCGTCCTTCCATTTGATTAATCGCTACGTTCATTGCACGATCCGTTTTTGCACGGATTAAGTCCATAACAGCTTCCGCTTGTGATAAATCAATACGGCCATTTAAAAAAGCACGTTTCGTAAATTCACCAGGCTCCGCTAATCGTACTCCTTGTGCTAAAATAAGCTGCAACACTTTATTTACCGAAACAAGTCCACCGTGACAGTTAATTTCTACTATATTTTCACGTGTAAACGTCCTCGGTGCACGCAGAATGGACACCATTACTTCTTCAATAACTTGATTTGTATCTAAATCAACAATATGACCATAATGAATTGTGTGAGAAGGAACCTCTGTTAAATCCTTCCCTTTAAAAATACGATTAACTTTTTCAACCGCATCATCCCCACTTACTCGAACAATGGCAATTGCACCCTCTCCAAGCGCTGTGGAAATCGCGGCAATTGTATCAAATTCCATGTCCTTTCACCTCACTTGCTTATTTATCTCTATTTCAACATGATTATTTTCTTCACTAAATTATTAGAATACCATAACGAACCTATCTACAAAAGAATAATAACTCATTTTATTATGTCCTCATGTAAAAAACACTAAACTTATTCACAGTGGATAAGTTTAGTGTTTTTTAGTTATCCACACCTATTTTCCCCTCAAAAAAACCGGCACTCAATTGAGTAACCGGTCACTTGGAAGATATTACAACATGTCGATGTGGTTCTTTTCCTTCAGAAGTTGTAATGATATTTTGATGATTAGATAATGCTTGATGGATAATCTTTCGTTCAAAAGATGGCATAGGCTCCAACACAACCCTTTTTTTCGTACTTACTACTTGTTTTGCTAATCGATAAGAAAGGGCTTCTAATGTACCTTTTCTTTTACTACGATAATTTTCAGCATCTAGTGTGATGCCAATATACTGCTTCGTATTACGATTCGCCACAAGCTTTGTTAAATACTGTAAAGAATTCAAGGTGCTTCCTCTTTTTCCAATCAAAACACCTATATTTTCGCCAGAAATTGTAAATTCAACTTCGCGTCCTTTTACAATTTTACTAATCTCAGCTTCCACACCCATATCGTGAATCACATTTTTTAAATATTCTTCACATTCTTGAATCGGATCTTTCTTCAATACAACTTCTACTACTGCAGGTCGCTTCCCAAATAAACCTAGGAATCCTCTTTTACCTTCATCGATAATATTTATATCTACTCGGTCTTTTGAAACATTTAGTTGTCTTAAAGCATCTTGTACTGCCAGATCGACTGTTTGTCCTTTAGCAGTAATTACACTCACTTGCTTGATCCTCCTGCCTTACTAGCCTTAATTTCTGGCCCCTTGATCAAGTACATTTGAGCGATACCAAAGATATTACCAACAACCCAGTAAAGTGATAATGCAGCTGGGAAGTTAATTGCAAAGACTAAAATCATAATTGGCATAAGCCAAATCATCATTGCCATTTGCGGATTTTGACCAGCTGTTCCTGCCATTGCAAGCTTTTGCTGAATAAATGTCGTAATTGCCGCAACAACCGGTAAGATATAGAACGGATCTGCCTGCCCTAAGTCGAACCATAAGAATGTATGCTTACTAATTTCTGCTGTTCTCATAATCGCATGGTAAAACGCGAATAAAATAGGCATCTGAACAAAGATTGGTAAACATCCTGCTAATGGATTTACACCATTTTTTTGATATAACTGCATCATTTCTTGTTGTAGTTTTTGCTGTGTCGCTTGATCTTTAGAACTATATTTCTCTTTTAACTTCACCATTTCTGGTTGTAACGCCTGCATTGCTTTCGTACTCTTCGTTTGTTTAATCATTAATGGTAATAATGCAAAACGAATGATAAGCGTTGTAACGACGATTGCTAAACCGTAATTACTACCAAATAAGTTGGCAAAATACGTAATTAACTGAGAAAGCGGATATACGAAATATTCATTCCAAATTCCAGTACTTTTCGGCGTAATCGGCTGATTCACTTCACTACAGCCAGTAGCAATTGCCATTAATGCAATAACCATGGCTAGTAAACCTATTTTCTTTTTCAAAGCCTGCTCCTCCTTGTTTCGGTATGTATATAGTGTAATTCATTTCCTTACGCTACTTTTTTATTCTTTTCATACCAGAGCGTTTAAAGACATGAATTAAGCTTTTCTTTAATTCTTCATATGTCATCTCTGCACAAGGCTTCCTTGCTATTATAACAAAATCTTTTCCAGAATCTATCTCATCTTTTAATTCTGTGATTGACTGGCGAATCATACGTTTAATTCGGTTACGCACTACTGCATTTCCTATTTTTTTGCTGACAGAAAGACCAATACGAAAGTTTGGCTGCTCTGCCTTATCTAGTTGATAGACAACAAGCTGACGATTCGCATTCGATTTTCCTTTTTGAAAAACCGTCTGGAATTCATCATTCTTTTTTATACGATGTGTTTTCTTCATATCAATTGACACTCCTGTAGTTCATCAGTGGAAATTCACTATTATTAGAAAAAAAGACCACTGAACGATCAGTGGTCTACGCAGATAATACTTTTCTTCCTTTACGACGACGAGCTGCTAGCACTTTACGTCCGTTCGCTGTGCTCATACGGCTGCGGAAACCATGTACTTTGCTGCGCTTACGTTTATTTGGTTGGTAAGTTCTTTTCATTATATGACACCTCCCTGAGGAATATCTGTTAAAGACAGTCCTATAAATTATAGTTAATCAACTAGGAAAATGTCAATGGTTCTCGAAATTTTCATCAAATATTCATTTTGAACCTATTCACATACTTTTTCACAGACCCTATATTTCCTTGTGGATAAATGTTTTTTCTTGTTTTTTATATCCACAAACCTTTTCCACACTTTTACACAGTATATCGTGTTGTGGACAAGTTTATTCCACAAGGTATTGATTTTGTGGATAACTTTCTGAAATTCATTGCTATAGCCACTTTTTTTTGATATTATAGTTGTGTTTTCACTTTGAATAAGTTTTCCACATCTTTATCTTATCCACAATTTGTGTATAACATGTGGACAGTTTTAATCACATGTGGGTAAATGATTATCCACATTTGCTTTTTTTGTCGAAAACCCTATCTCATATACAAACGACGTTTTTAGGTTTTAAAATACGTTTCGTATAAATATACATTTTATATTTATTTAGG